>NZ_CP133781.1:1936666-2270000 GCF_034350045.1 Pseudomonas sp. CCI4.2
AGTAGAGGTCAACGGTTGTAACCTCAGGTTTTTAATGAGAAAAAGGTTGACAGAAGGGTAGTATGAGTTGAAAATGCTGCCTCGTTCAGGAGGGGTTCCCGAGCGGCCAAAGGGATCAGACTGTAAATCTGACGTCTACGACTTCGAAGGTTCGAATCCTTCCCCCTCCACCAAATTTGAGCGTAAGCAATAAGCTCTGCGGGTATAGTTTAGTGGTAGAACCTCAGCCTTCCAAGCTGATGATGCGGGTTCGATTCCCGCTACCCGCTCCAAGTTTTTTGTTTGTGCAAGTGTTTGCTCTTGTAGCTCAGTTGGTAGAGCACACCCTTGGTAAGGGTGAGGTCAGCAGTTCGAATCTGCTCAAGAGCTCCATTACTAAGGCAGATATGAAAATATCTGCCTTTGTTTTGAGCGTGATACGTTCTCTCGCTTTAATTTTTGGTTTTTGCGTTGGTGGCACGGATCTGCTGGTATAGCGTTTTTCCATGCGCGTCGAAGTGCAACCTAAAGATTTCAGAGAGTGGGGCGGTTTTTACGCCGACTCGGCCGGTTACGATAGATTGCAATTTTTGTTCGAGGGTTTGTGGCGGCGGTAATTCGTCGGCGCAAGCGCTAAGCCGGAAATTGTCGAGTAAGTGGTTGAAAAACTCTCGTTGGGTCGGCATAATGGTCGGCCTAATTTTGCTTTTAGGTCAGTAGCTCAATTGGCAGAGCGACGGTCTCCAAAACCGTAGGTTGGGGGTTCGATTCCCTCCTGACCTGCCAGATTCACTCGGTGTAATCTGGCTTTCTTTTCACAGGATCCCCGTAGATGACTCCCAAGGCTGAAGCCCAAGACTCTCGCTTTGATCTGCCTAAGTGGCTGCTTGTTGTCGCGTTGGTGGTGGTTGGCGTTGTCGGCAATCAGTACTACTCAGCGGAACCGATCCTGTACCGCGTGCTCGTATTGCTTGCTATTGCTGCTGCTGCTGCGTTTGTTGGTTTGCAGACAGCCAAAGGTAAAGCTTTCTTCGTGTTGGCAAAGGAAGCTCGTACCGAGATTCGTAAAGTCGTTTGGCCTACTCGCCAAGAAACTACGCAGACCACATTGATTGTTGTGGCTGTTGTGTTGGTTATGGCGCTGCTGTTGTGGGGTTTAGATTCCCTGCTCGGTTGGCTTGTTTCCTTGATCGTCGGCTAAGGGTGTCCCGTGGCTAAGCGTTGGTACGTAGTGCATGCTTACTCGGGTTATGAGAAGCATGTCATGCGCTCTTTGTTAGAGCGTGTGAAACTGGCTGGCATGGAAGAAGGCTTCGGCGAAATTCTGGTTCCCACTGAAGAAGTGGTTGAAATGCGTAACGGCCAGAAACGCAAAAGCGAACGCAAATTCTTTCCAGGTTATGTGCTGGTTCAAATGGACATGAATGAAGGGACTTGGCACTTAGTCAAGGACACTCCTCGTGTTATGGGCTTTATCGGCGGTACTGCTGATAAGCCGGCACCGATTACAGATAAAGAAGCAGAAGCAATTCTGCGTCGTGTCGCTGATGGTAGCGACAAGCCGAAGCCTAAAACGCTGTTCGAGCCAGGTGAAGTCGTTCGAGTCACCGATGGTCCGTTCGCCGATTTTAACGGCACGGTAGAAGAAGTTAACTACGAAAAGAGCCGGATTCAAGTGGCAGTGCTCATTTTCGGTCGCTCTACCCCGGTAGAGCTTGAGTTCAGTCAGGTCGAAAAGGCATAGCTGAACGAAAATCCCATACCCCGCAGCCCTAGGCTGTGGGGTTTTGTCGTCACTGGGATAAACGCGCAAGTAACCGGGGAGCCTTTTTAGGCGTCTGAACCCGTAATTGGAGTGCCTCATGGCCAAGAAAATCACCGCTTACATCAAGCTGCAAGTGAAAGCCGCTCAGGCTAACCCTAGCCCGCCTGTTGGTCCTGCATTGGGTCAGCACGGCGTGAACATCATGGAATTCTGCAAAGCGTTCAACGCCCGTACTCAGGGTATTGAGCCAGGCTTGCCGACTCCCGTGATCATCACTGTTTACAGTGATCGTAGCTTTACTTTCGAAACGAAAAGCACCCCGGCTTCGGTTCTGCTGAAGAAGGCTGCAGGTTTGACTAGCGGTTCCGCTCGTCCAAACACCGTTAAGGTTGGCACTGTTACTCGTGCGCAGCTGGAAGATATCGCAAAAGCAAAAAATGCGGATCTGACTGCAGCTGATATGGATGCAGCCGTGCGTACCATCGCCGGCTCTGCTCGTAGCATGGGCCTCAACGTGGAGGGTGTGTAATGGCTAAGCTAACTAAGCGCCAAAAGGCTATCGCCGGCAAAATCGAAGCGGGCAAAGCCTATAACTTCGTAGATGCTGCTGCGTTGCTGACCGAGCTGTCGACCGTCAAATTCAGCGAATCTGTAGATATCGCTGTGAACCTTGGCGTTGATCCGCGTAAATCTGATCAGGTTGTTCGTAGCGCTACTGTGCTGCCACACGGCACTGGCAAGACCGTTCGCGTTGCAGTGTTCACCCAAGGCCCAGCTGCTGAAGCCGCTTTGGCTGCCGGCGCTGATCGCGTTGGTATGGACGACCTGGCTGCTGAAATGAAAGCAGGCAACCTGAACTTCGACGTTGTTATTGCCTCCCCGGACGCGATGCGTGTTGTTGGTCAGTTGGGTCAGATCCTCGGCCCACGTGGCCTGATGCCTAACCCTAAAGTTGGTACCGTAACCCCCGACGTAGCTACTGCCGTTAAAAACGCAAAAGCTGGTCAGGTTCGTTATCGCACCGACAAAAACGGCATCATCCACACCTCAGTTGGTAAAGTCGGTTTCGACGCTACCAAGCTGAAGGAAAACGTAGAAGCGCTGATCGCTGATTTGAAGCGTATCAAGCCAGCTTCTTCGAAAGGTATTTACGTCAAGCGCGTTACCCTGAGCACCACTATGGGCCCAGGTTTGATCATCGACCAAGGGTCGTTGGACGCGTAAGACAAAATGGATGTGTTCCACTGCATCCATGAAAATTGGGGTCCCTGCCTGGCGGGGGCTATCCAAGACCGTAGGCGGCGCAAGCCTTAAACCTCAAGCCTACGCAGATGGTGCTCCCGGTTCCTTACCGAATCAGACACCAAAACGACATCCGGCTTCGGCTGGATGAAACGGTAACAAGCAGGAGTTAAACCCGTGGCAATTAAACTTGAAGACAAGAAGGCCATCGTCGCTGAAGTCAACAAGGCTGCCAAAGCTGCTCTGTCTGCTGTCGTGGCTGATGCCCGTGGTGTGACAGTTAGCGCTATGACCGGACTCCGTAAAGAGGCTCGTGAAGCAGGCGTTTACGTACGAGTAGTACGTAACACTTTGCTCAAGCGCGCAGTTGCTGACACTGAATACAGTGTTCTCAACGACGTGTTCACCGGCCCGACCTTGATCGCCTTTTCCAATGAACATCCTGGTGCTGCTGCCCGTTTGTTCAAAGAATTCGCGAAAGGTCAGGATAAGTTCGAGATCAAGGCAGCTGCGTTTGAGGGCAAGTACCTCGCGGCTAACCAGATCGACGTACTGGCAACTCTGCCGACCCGTAACGAAGCAATTTCTCAGCTGATGAGCGTGATTCAAGGCGCTACCAGCAAATTGGCTCGTACTCTGGCGGCTATTCGCGAGCAAAAAGAAGCTGCCGCAGCTTAAGGCTGAGCACTTCCTCTCGCGCTTTTTTGTTTATTTTGATGGCCGTGTAGGCCGTCCCCCAATTAGGAATTAGAGTCATGTCTATCTCTCAAGACGATATCCTCAACGCCGTAGCTGAAATGTCTGTTCTGCAGGTTGTTGAGCTGATCAAAGCTTTCGAAGAAAAATTCGGCGTTACTGCTGCTGCCGGTTCTTCTGGTCCAGCTGCTGTTGCTGCTGTTGCTGAAGAGCAAACCGAATTCAACGTGATCCTGACTGAAACTGGCGACAAAAAAGTCAACGTGATCAAGGCTGTACGTGAGTTGACAGGTCTGGGCCTGAAAGAAGCCAAAGCAGTAGTTGACGCTGGTGCTGGTTCGTTGGTTCTGGAAGCAGTATCGAAAGACGCTGCTGACAAAGCCAAAGCTGCACTGGAAGAAGCAGGCGCTAAAGTCGAGCTGAAGTAAGTATCGACTTGTGTCTCCAGCCCAAGCGTAAAGCAAAAGGCTGATGGCTGGTGGCTCTTGCCACCGGCCTTTTTCCGTTATAGATCGCTGACCTAGTTGGCCTCTATAGCGCGCAAGACCCACCCGATGCGGTGGCGCAAACCAAGGGGTTTGCACGATTTTCTGGTTGCTCCCGTCGGGAGGAGCCAAACAAGCAGGTGACCAAGCTGGGGAACGCTGATGGCTTACTCATATACTGAGAAAAAACGTATCCGCAAGGACTTTAGCAAGTTGCCGGACGTAATGGATGTGCCGTATCTATTGGCCATCCAGCTGGATTCGTATCGCGAATTCTTGCAAGCGGGAGCGACCAAAGATCAGTTCCGCGACGTCGGTCTGCATGCAGCCTTCAAATCCGTTTTCCCGATCATCAGCTACTCCGGCAATGCTGCGCTGGAGTATGTGGGTTATCGCTTGGGCGAACCGGCATTTGATGTCAAAGAGTGCGTGCTGCGCGGTGTGACTTACGCTGTGCCTTTGCGGGTCAAGGTTCGTTTGATCATTTTCGACAAAGAATCGTCGAACAAAGCGATCAAGGACATCAAAGAGCAAGAAGTCTACATGGGTGAAATCCCACTGATGACTGAAAACGGTACCTTCGTAATCAACGGTACCGAGCGCGTAATCGTTTCCCAGTTGCACCGTTCCCCGGGCGTGTTCTTCGATCACGACCGCGGCAAAACGCACAGCTCCGGTAAACTGCTCTATTCCGCGCGTATTATTCCATACCGTGGTTCGTGGTTGGACTTCGAGTTCGATCCGAAAGACTGCGTGTTTGTTCGTATCGACCGTCGTCGTAAGCTGCCTGCGTCCGTATTGTTGCGCGCACTCGGCTACACGACTGAGCAAGTGCTCGATGCGTTCTACACCACCAACATCTTCCACGTGCAGGGTGAAAACCTGAATCTGGAGCTGATTCCTCAGCGCCTTCGTGGTGAAATTGCGGTATTGGATATTCTGGATGACAAAGGCAAGGTCATTGTCGAGCAAGGCCGACGGATTACCGCTCGCCATGTTAACCAGATGGAAAAAGCCGGGATCAAAGAGCTGGAAGTGCCTCTGGACTATGTCCTGGGTCGTACTACCGCCAAGGTCATCGTGCACCCTGCGACTGGCGAAATCATCGCTGAATGCAACACTGAACTGAACACTGAGATTATTGCAAAAATCGCCAAATCTCAGGTTGTCCGTATCGAAACGTTGTACACCAACGATATCGACTGCGGACCGTTCGTCTCGGATACGCTGAAAATAGACTCCACTAGCAACCAATTGGAAGCGCTGGTCGAAATCTATCGGATGATGCGTCCTGGCGAGCCACCAACAAAAGATGCAGCCGAAACGCTATTCAACAACCTGTTCTTCAGCCCTGAGCGTTACGACCTGTCTGCGGTCGGCCGGATGAAGTTCAACCGTCGTATCGGTCGTACCGAGATCGAAGGTTCGGGCGTGTTGTGCAAAGAAGATATCGTCGCCGTCCTCAAGACTCTGGTTGATATCCGTAACGGCAAAGGTATTGTCGACGACATCGACCACTTGGGTAACCGTCGTGTTCGTTGCGTTGGCGAAATGGCTGAAAACCAGTTCCGTGTAGGTCTGGTGCGTGTAGAGCGTGCAGTTAAAGAGCGCTTGTCGATGGCGGAAAGCGAAGGCTTGATGCCGCAGGACCTGATCAACGCCAAGCCGGTTGCGGCAGCGGTGAAGGAGTTCTTCGGTTCCAGCCAGCTTTCGCAGTTCATGGACCAGAACAACCCGCTGTCAGAGATCACCCACAAGCGTCGTGTTTCAGCGCTCGGCCCCGGCGGTTTGACTCGTGAGCGTGCTGGTTTTGAAGTTCGTGACGTACACCCTACTCACTACGGTCGTGTATGCCCGATTGAAACGCCAGAAGGTCCGAACATCGGCCTGATCAACTCATTGGCGGCCTATGCGCGTACCAACAAGTATGGCTTCCTCGAAAGCCCATACCGTGTTGTTAAAGACGCGCTGGTAACTGACGAGATCGTTTTCCTGTCGGCAATTGAAGAAGCGGATCACGTTATCGCTCAAGCTTCGGCGACAATGAACGAAACCGGTCATCTGGTTGATGAATTGGTTGCGGTACGTCACCTCAACGAATTCACCGTCAAGGCGCCGGAAGACGTCACGTTGATGGACGTTTCGCCGAAGCAGGTAGTTTCGGTTGCAGCCTCGTTGATCCCGTTCCTTGAACACGATGACGCCAACCGTGCGTTGATGGGTTCGAACATGCAGCGCCAAGCAGTACCGACCCTGCGTTCCGATAAGCCGTTGGTCGGCACCGGGATGGAGCGTAACGTTGCTCGTGACTCAGGCGTTTGTGTTGTTGCTCGTCGCGGCGGCGTGATCGATTCGGTAGATGCTAGCCGTATTGTGGTTCGTGTTGCTGATGATGAAGTTGAAACCGGTGAAGCCGGCGTAGACATCTATAACCTGACCAAATACACCCGCTCCAACCAGAACACCTGCATCAACCAGCGCCCGCTGGTGAGCAAGGGTGATCGAGTTGAGCGCAGCGACATCATGGCTGACGGTCCATCCACCGATATGGGTGAGCTGGCACTTGGTCAGAACATGCGCATCGCGTTCATGGCATGGAACGGTTACAACTTCGAAGACTCCATCCTCCTTTCGGAGCGTGTAGTCCAAGAAGACCGTTTCACCACGATCCACATTCAGGAACTGACCTGTGTGGCCCGTGACACCAAGCTTGGGCCTGAGGAAATCACTGCAGACATCCCTAACGTGGGTGAAGCTGCACTGAACAAGCTTGATGAAGCCGGTATTGTCTATGTAGGTGCTGAAGTAGGCGCAGGCGACATCCTGGTTGGTAAAGTCACTCCGAAAGGCGAGACTCAGCTGACCCCGGAAGAGAAACTGTTGCGTGCAATCTTCGGCGAGAAAGCGAGCGACGTTAAGGACACTTCCCTGCGCGTACCTACCGGTACCAAGGGTACTGTTATCGACGTTCAAGTGTTTACTCGTGATGGTGTTGAGCGTGATGCTCGTGCCCTGTCGATCGAGAAGACCCAACTCGATGAAATTCGCAAAGACTTGAACGAAGAGTTCCGCATCGTTGAAGGCGCAACTTTTGAACGTCTGCGTTCCGCTTTGGTTGGCCGTAAGGCTGAAGGCGGCGCAGGTCTGAAGAAAGGTCAGGACATCACCGACGAAACACTCGACGGTCTTGAGCATGGTCAGTGGTTCAAACTGCGCATGGTTGAGGATGCTCTGAACGATCAACTCGAAAAAGCCCAAGCTTATATCGTTGATCGTCGCCGCCTTCTGGACGACAAGTTCGAAGACAAGAAGCGCAAGCTGCAGCAAGGCGATGACCTGGCACCTGGCGTTCTGAAAATCGTTAAGGTTTACTTGGCAATCCGTCGCCGCATCCAGCCGGGCGACAAGATGGCCGGTCGCCACGGTAACAAAGGTGTGGTTTCCGTAATCATGCCAGTTGAAGACATGCCGCACGATGCCAATGGCACCCCGGTAGATATCGTCCTCAACCCGCTGGGCGTACCTTCGCGTATGAACGTCGGTCAGATCCTTGAGACTCACCTTGGCCTTGCAGCTAAAGGTTTGGGCGAGAAGATCAACCGCATGCTGGAAGAGCAGCGTAAAGTTGTAGACCTGCGTAAGTTCTTGAACGAGATCTACAACGAAATCGGCGGTCGCCAAGAAAGTCTGGAAGATCTGTCCGATAAAGAAATTCTGGATCTCGCGAAGAACCTTCGTGGCGGCGTTCCAATGGCTACGCCGGTCTTCGACGGTGCCAAGGAAAGCGAAATCAAGGCCATGCTGAAACTGGCAGATATGCCAGAAAGCGGCCAGATGCAGCTGTTCGACGGTCGTACCGGTAACAAGTTTGAGCGTCCGGTCACTGTTGGCTACATGTACATGCTGAAGCTGAACCACTTGGTGGACGACAAGATGCACGCGCGTTCCACTGGTTCTTACAGCCTGGTCACCCAGCAGCCGCTGGGTGGTAAGGCTCAGTTCGGTGGTCAGCGTTTCGGGGAGATGGAAGTGTGGGCGCTGGAAGCATACGGCGCGGCTTACACTCTGCAAGAAATGCTCACAGTGAAGTCGGACGATGTGAACGGTCGGACCAAGATGTACAAAAACATCGTGGACGGCGATCACCGTATGGAGCCGGGCATGCCCGAGTCTTTCAACGTACTGATCAAAGAAATTCGTTCGCTCGGTATCGATATCGATCTGGAAACCGAATAACACGTGACGCGAATTGGGGGCAGGGCGGTATTGCCTGCTCCCTGCTCCGCCAGGAGGAAAGGCCTTGAAAGACCTATTGAATTTGCTGAAAAACCAGGGTCAAGTCGAAGAGTTCGACGCCATCCGTATCGGATTGGCATCGCCTGAGATGATCCGTTCGTGGTCGTTCGGTGAAGTTAAAAAGCCGGAAACCATCAACTACCGTACGTTCAAGCCTGAGCGTGACGGCCTGTTCTGCGCCAAGATCTTTGGCCCGGTCAAGGATTACGAGTGCTTGTGCGGTAAGTACAAGCGCTTGAAGCACCGCGGTGTAATCTGCGAGAAGTGCGGCGTTGAAGTCGCACTGGCAAAAGTTCGTCGCGAGCGTATGGCTCACATCGAACTGGCCTCGCCAGTTGCACACATCTGGTTCTTGAAATCGCTGCCGTCCCGTATCGGCTTGCTGATGGACATGACCCTGCGTGATATCGAACGCGTTCTCTATTTCGAGAGCTATGTCGTTATCGATCCAGGCATGACCACCCTTGAAAAAGGGCAGTTGCTCAACGACGAGCAGTATTTTGAAGCGCTCGAAGAGTTCGGCGATGACTTCGATGCCCGTATGGGTGCTGAAGCTGTCCGCGAACTGCTGCACGCTATCGATCTGGAGCACGAGATTGGCCGTCTGCGCGAAGAAATTCCGCAAACCAACTCCGAGACCAAAATCAAAAAGCTGTCCAAGCGCCTGAAGTTGATGGAAGCCTTCCAAGGTTCCGGCAACCTTCCTGAGTGGATGGTTCTGACCGTTCTGCCGGTTCTGCCGCCAGATCTGCGTCCTTTGGTTCCGCTTGATGGCGGTCGTTTCGCTACATCTGACCTTAACGATCTGTATCGTCGAGTAATCAACCGTAACAACCGCTTGAAGCGTCTGCTTGATCTGTCCGCTCCGGACATCATCGTGCGCAACGAAAAGCGTATGTTGCAGGAAGCGGTCGATGCACTGCTCGACAACGGTCGTCGCGGTCGCGCGATTACCGGTTCCAACAAGCGTCCTCTGAAATCCTTGGCTGACATGATCAAGGGTAAGCAGGGTCGTTTCCGTCAGAACTTGCTCGGCAAGCGTGTTGACTACTCGGGTCGTTCGGTAATTACCGTAGGCCCGACCCTGCGTCTGCACCAGTGCGGTCTGCCTAAGAAAATGGCTCTCGAGCTGTTTAAACCGTTCATTTTTGGCAAGTTGGAAATGCGTGGTCTCGCTACCACCATTAAAGCCGCCAAGAAAATGGTTGAGCGTGAATTGCCAGAAGTTTGGGACGTTCTCGCTGAAGTCATCCGCGAACACCCAGTGTTGCTCAACCGTGCACCAACTCTTCACCGTCTGGGTATCCAAGCGTTTGAACCGGTTCTGATCGAGGGTAAAGCTATCCAGCTTCACCCGTTGGTCTGCGCTGCGTACAACGCCGACTTCGACGGCGACCAGATGGCCGTCCACGTACCGTTGACGCTGGAAGCTCAGCTCGAAGCGCGTGCGCTGATGATGTCGACCAACAACATTCTGTCGCCAGCCAACGGTGAGCCAATCATCGTCCCGTCGCAGGACGTTGTATTGGGTCTGTACTACATGACTCGTGAAGCGATCAACGCCAAGGGCGAGGGTCGAGTGTTCGCGGATCTGCAGGAAGTTGACCGTGTATTCCGCGCCGGCGAAGCCGCGCTGCATGCCAAAGTCAAAGTCCGCATCCACGAAACGGTTAACGATCGTGACGGCGGAAGCGTCAAGAACACCCGTATCGTCGACACCACTGTCGGCCGCGCGCTGTTGTTCCAAGTGGTCCCGGCCGGCCTGTCGTATGACGTGGTCAACCAGCCGATGAAGAAAAAAGCGATCTCTAAACTGATCAACCAGTGCTATCGCGTGGTTGGTTTGAAAGAAACCGTAATTTTCGCTGACCAATTGATGTACACCGGTTTTGCTTATTCGACCATTTCGGGTGTCTCCATCGGCGTTAACGACTTCGTTATCCCTGATGAAAAAGCTCGCATCATCGAAGCTGCTACCGACGAAGTTAAAGAAATCGAAGCCCAGTACGCATCAGGCCTGGTAACCCAGGGCGAGAAGTACAACAAGGTAATCGACCTTTGGTCCAAAGCTAACGACGAAGTGTCGAAGGCGATGATGTCGAACCTCTCGAAAGAGCGCGTTATCGACCGTCACGGCGTCGAGGTCGACCAAGAGTCGTTCAACTCGATGTACATGATGGCTGACTCCGGCGCCCGGGGTTCGGCTGCACAGATTCGTCAGCTTGCAGGTATGCGTGGTTTGATGGCCAAGCCAGACGGCTCGATCATTGAAACGCCGATCACCGCGAACTTCCGTGAAGGTTTGAGCGTACTTCAGTACTTCATCTCCACTCACGGTGCTCGTAAGGGTTTGGCGGATACCGCGTTGAAAACCGCGAACTCCGGTTATCTGACTCGTCGTTTGGTAGACGTCGCGCAGGATCTGGTCGTTACCGAGGTTGATTGCGGTACCGAGCATGGCCTGCTGATGACGCCTCACATTGAAGGCGGTGACGTTGTTGAGCCATTGGGCGAACGCGTATTGGGTCGAGTAATCGCCCGCGACGTATTCAAGCCGGGTACCGATGACATCATCGTTCCTGCTGGCACCTTGGTTGACGAGAAATGGGTTGAGTTCATCGAGCTGAATAGCATCGATGAAGTGATCGTGCGTTCGCCGATCAGCTGCGAAACCCGTTTCGGTATCTGCGCCAAATGCTACGGCCGTGATTTGGCTCGCGGACACCAGGTCAACATTGGTGAAGCAGTCGGCGTTATTGCCGCTCAGTCCATCGGTGAGCCAGGTACGCAGCTGACCATGCGTACGTTCCACATCGGTGGTGCGGCAAGCCGGACCTCCGCTGCTGACAGCGTTCAGGTTAAGAATGGCGGTACTGTCCGTCTGCATAACCTGAAGCACGTTGAGCGGGTAGATGGTTGCCTGGTTGCGGTATCTCGTTCGGGTGAGCTTGCGATTGCTGATGACTACGGTCGTGAGCGCGAGCGTTACAAGCTGCCTTACGGTGCCGTGATATCGGTTAAAGAGGGTGATAAGGTCGACGCTGGCGCCATCGTGGCCAAGTGGGATCCGCACACTCACCCAATTGTCACCGAGATGAAAGGTACCGTGACCTACGTGGGCATGGAAGAAGGCATCACGATCAAGCGTCAGACCGACGAATTGACCGGTATGACCAACATCGAAGTTCTCGACGCCAAAGACCGTCCTGCAGCCGGTAAAGATATCCGTCCTGCCGTTAAGATGGTGGGTGTGGATGGCAAGGACCTGCTGCTACCTGGTACAGACGTACCGGCTCAGTACTTCCTGCCAGCCAACGCCTTGGTCGGTGTTGCGGATGGTGTGCAGGTTGCGATCGGTGATGTTATCGCTCGTATACCGCAAGAAACGTCGAAAACTCGCGACATTACGGGTGGTCTGCCACGCGTAGCTGACTTGTTCGAAGCGCGTCGCCCGAAAGAAGCCTCGATCTTGGCAGAAGTCAGCGGCACCATTGCATTCGGTAAGGAAACTAAAGGCAAGCGCCGTTTGGTTATTACCCCGAATGACGGTAGCGATCCGTACGAAGAGCTGATTCCTAAGTGGCGTCACCTGAACGTCTTCGAAGGCGAGCAAGTGAACCGCGGTGAAGTTATCTCCGATGGTCCAAGCGACCCGCACGATATCCTGCGGTTGTTGGGTGTGAGTGCGCTGGCCAAGTACATCGTTAATGAGATCCAGGACGTATATCGTCTGCAAGGCGTGAAAATCAACGATAAGCACATCGAGACGATTCTTCGTCAGATGTTGCGTAAAGTTGAGATCGCTGAGTCTGGCGATTCCACGTTCATCAAAGGTGATCAGATGGAGTTGACGCACGTTCTGGTAGAGAATGAGCGTCTGAGCGCGGACGAGAAATTCGTTTCCAAGTTCACCCGTGTATTGCTGGGTATTACTAAGGCATCGCTGTCCACCGAGTCGTTCATCTCTGCGGCCTCCTTCCAGGAGACAACCCGCGTGTTGACCGAAGCGGCCGTGACTGGCAAGCGCGATTACTTGCGCGGCCTGAAAGAGAACGTGGTCGTGGGTCGTTTGATTCCGGCCGGTACTGGTCTGGCTTACCACAGCGAGCGTAAGCGTCGTCGTGAAGCAGACAAGCCGACGCGTGTTAGCGCGAGTGAAGTGGAAGCAGCACTGACCGAAGCGTTGAACTCCAGCGGTAATTGAGAGTAGAGCCCTGGCATTTTCGGCCTGAAGCGGTAGAGATAATTCTGCTGTCTTTATGGTCGGAGATGTTGGGGCTTTGCCTTGACTGGGGACAGGATCCTCTTTAGACTCTTGTACCCCTAAATTTGGCGGGACTGATGTCCTGCCATCTTGCTTTTTCGTAAAGCAATAGCGTCGAAAGACAACAGTGGAGCTTAAGATGGCAACGATCAACCAGCTGGTACGTCAGCCGCGTAAGCGTATCGTCGAGAAATCCGACGTACCTGCGCTGCAGAACTGCCCGCAACGTCGTGGTGTATGCACTCGCGTGTATACCACTACGCCGAAAAAACCTAACTCGGCATTGCGTAAAGTATGTCGTGTGCGCCTGACCAACGGTTTCGAGGTTTCCTCGTACATCGGTGGCGAAGGTCACAACCTGCAAGAGCACAGTGTTGTATTGATCCGTGGCGGTCGCGTAAAAGACTTGCCAGGTGTTCGTTACCACACCGTTCGTGGCTCCCTGGATACTTCCGGTGTTAAAGGTCGTAACCAAGGTCGCTCGAAATACGGTACCAAGCGTCCGAAGAAGTAATTTGACGCTTCGTAGTAAATTGCAGATTTCTATTTTTCTGAGTCGATAAGAGTAAGGTCGGGCGCGCCTCGCAAGAGTGCAGTGGTCCCGAGCTAACCTGAAGACCGTTTGAGGGCTTATCCATGCCAAGAAGACGCGTAGCAGCCAAGCGCGATGTGCTTGACGATCCAAAATACGGCAGCCAGATTTTGGCTAAGTTCATGAACCACGTTATGGAAAGCGGCAAGAAAGCCGTTGCCGAGCGTATCGTTTATGGCGCGCTGGAAAAAGTTAAAGAGCGCAAGAACAGCGATCCCCTGGAAATCTTCGAGAAAGCTCTCGACGCCATCGCTCCGCTGGTCGAAGTGAAGTCGCGCCGTGTAGGCGGTGCTACTTACCAGGTTCCTGTTGAAGTTCGCCCGTCCCGTCGTAATGCTCTGGCAATGCGCTGGCTTGTAGACTTCGCGCGTAAGCGTGGCGAAAAGTCTATGGCTCTGCGTTTGGCTGGTGAATTGATGGACGCTGCTGAAGGTAAAGGTGCTGCAGTTAAGAAGCGTGAAGACGTGCACCGTATGGCTGAAGCCAACAAGGCTTTCTCGCACTACCGCTTCTAATTTTAGCGTCACTAATTTTGCGAGGGCTTTATGGCTCGTACTACTCCGATTAACCGCTACCGTAACATTGGTATCGTTGCTCACGTGGATGCTGGTAAAACCACCACCACTGAGCGCGTCCTTTTTTACACCGGCGTAAACCATAAAATGGGCGAGGTGCATGACGGCGCCGCGACCATGGACTGGATGGTGCAGGAGCAGGAGCGTGGTATTACTATCACCTCCGCTGCGACCACGGCCTTCTGGGCAGGCTCTGCCAAGCAGTTCGACAAGTATCGTTTTAACATCATCGATACCCCGGGCCACGTTGACTTCACAATTGAAGTTGAGCGTTCGCTTCGCGTACTCGATGGCGCGGTAGTTGTGTTCTGTGGCACCTCAGGTGTTGAGCCTCAGTCGGAAACCGTATGGCGTCAAGCCAACAAGTACGGCGTTCCACGTCTTGTTTATGTAAACAAGATGGACCGTGCTGGTGCGAACTTCCTGCGTGTGGTTGAGCAGATCAAAAAGCGTCTGGGTCACACTCCGGTGCCGATCCAGTTGGCTATCGGTGCAGAAGACAACTTCCAGGGTCAGGTTGATCTGATCAACATGGAAGCGGTTTACTGGGATGATGCTGACAAAGGTGCCGCTCCTCGTCGCGAAGCAATTCCTGCGGACATGCTTGAGCTCGCTGCTGAATGGCGCGACAACATGGTCCAGGCTGCTGCCGAAGCTTCTGAAGAGCTGATGGACAAGTACCTCAATGAGGAACAGCTGACCATCGACGAAATCAAGGCTGCTCTGCGTCAGCGTACTATCGCTGGTGAGATCGTCCTTGCTGTCTGTGGCTCTTCTTTCAAGAACAAAGGTGTTCCTTTGGTTCTTGATGCTGTCATCGACTTCCTGCCGGCTCCAGCCGACATTCCAGCCATCAAGGGTTCCGATCCTGATGATGAAGAAGTCGCGATGGAGCGTCATGCAGACGATGCCGAACCGTTCTCGGCTCTGGCTTTCAAAATTGCTACTGACCCATTCGTGGGTACTCTGACTTTCGTGCGCGTTTACTCGGGCGTGTTGAGCTCCGGTGACGGCGTGATCAACTCGGTCAAGGGCAAGAAAGAGCGTGTTGGTCGTATGGTGCAAATGCATGCGAACACCCGTGAAGAAATCAAGGAAGTGCGCGCTGGTGACATCGCGGCCTTGATTGGTATGAAGGACGTCACCACGGGTGACACCCTTTGTTCGGCTGACAAGCCGATCATTCTTGTTCGTATGGACTTCCCGGAGCCGGTTATTTCGGTCGCCGTTGAGCCGAAGACCAAGGATGACCAGGAAAAAATGGGTATCGCTCTGGGCAAGCTTGCTCAGGAAGATCCATCTTTCCGCGTCAAAACTGATGAAGAGACTGGTCAAACGATCATCTCTGGCATGGGCGAGTTGCACCTGGACATCCTGGTAGACCGGATGCGCCGTGAGTTCAACGTCGAAGCCAACATTGGTAAGCCTCAGGTTTCCTATCGTGAGAAAATCACGAAGGCCTGTGAGATCGAAGGCAAGTTCGTGCGCCAGTCTGGCGGTCGTGGTCAGTTCGGCCACTGCTGGATCCGTTTTGCACCGGCTGACGAAGGTCAGGAAGGTCTGCAATTTGTGAACGAAGTAGTAGGTGGTGTGGTTCCTAAGGAATTCATCCCGGCTATCCAGAAGGGTATCGAAGAGCAGATGAAGAACGGCGTTGTTGCCGGCTATCCGCTCATCGGCCTGAAGGCTACTGTGTTCGATGGTTCTTACCATGACGTCGACTCAAATGAGATGGCGTTCAGGGTGGCTGCTTCCATGGCGACCAAGCAATTGGCTTCCAAGGGCGGTGGCGTTCTGCTTGAGCCAGTGATGGCAGTAGAAGTTGTGACGCCTGAAGACTATATGGGTGACGTGATGGGCGACCTGAATCGTCGTCGCGGCATGATCTTGGGTATGGAAGATACGGTTTCCGGCAAAGTGATTCGCGCCGAGGTTCCGTTGGGTGAGATGTTCGGTTATGCGACCGACGTTCGCTCCATGTCTCAGGGTCGCGCAAGCTACTCTATGGAATTCAAAAAATACGATGTAGCTCCGTCGCATATCGTCGAAGCTGTCACTAAAAAACAAGGCTGATTCAGCCCCTTTAGGCTAGGAGTTAATTGTCGTGGCTAAAGAAAAATTTGTACGTGATTTACCGCACGTAAACGTTGGCACCATCGGTCACGTTGACCATGGCAAAACCACGTTGACTGCTGCTCTGACCCGTGTTTGCTCCGAGATCTTCGGTAGCGCCGTTGTTGCTTTCGATAAAATCGACAGCGCTCCGGAAGAAAAAGCTCGTGGTATCACCATCAACACCGCACACGTTGAGTACAACTCAAAGATCCGTCACTACGCTCACGTTGACTGCCCAGGTCACGCTGACTATGTGAAGAACATGATCACTGGTGCTGCGCAGATGGATGGCGCGATTCTGGTTTGTTCAGCTGCTGATGGTCCGATGCCGCAAACTCGTGAGCACATCCTGCTGTCCCGTCAGGTTGGCGTTCCGTACATCGTTGTCTTCCTGAACAAGGCTGACATGGTTGACGACGCTGAGCTGTTGGAGCTGGTTGAGATGGAAGTGCGCGATCTGCTGAGCACTTACGACTTCCCAGGTGACGACACTCCAATCATCATCGGCTCCGCGCTGATGGCATTGAATGGTCAAGATGACAACGAGATGGGCACCACTGCCGTTCGTAAACTGGTTGAGACTCTGGATACTTACATCCCAGATCCAATCCGTGTTATCGACAAGCCGTTCCTGATGCCGATCGAAGACGTATTCTCGATCTCTGGTCGCGGTACTGTTGTGACTGGTCGTATCGAGCGCGGTATCGTTAAGATTCAAGATTCGCTGGAAATTGTTGGTCTGCGTGACACTGTTGTCACCACCTGCACTGGCGTTGAAATGTTCCGTAAGCTGCTCGACGAAGGCCGTGCAGGCGAAAACTGCGGCGTTCTGTTGCGCGGTACCAAGCGTGACGACGTGGAGCGTGGCCAGGTTCTGGTTAAGCCGGGTTCGGTTAAGCCGCACACTACGTTCGAAGCTGAAGTTTACATTCTGAGCAAAGAAGAAGGCGGTCGTCATACTCCTTTCTTCAAAGGCTACCGTCCGCAGTTCTACTTCCGTACAACTGACGTGACTGGTAACTGCGAATTGCCAGAAGGCGTTGAAATGGTTATGCCTGGCGACAACATCAAAATGGTTGTTACGCTGATCAAGACCATTGCGATGGAAGATGGCCTGCGTTTCGCTATCCGTGAAGGCGGTCGTACCGTCGGCGCTGGCGTCGTAGCCAAGATCATCGCGTAATCGATGATCTGTCGAAAAAGCCCCCGCTTGCGGGGGCTTTTTTATTGGGTTGACACTTTGTGGGAGCGTCTATAGAATTGCGCCTCCTTTTAACGGGCGTATTGCGCTCGGTGGGAACAGCAGCTGGGAGTCTGAAATCCAATGCAAAATCAGCAAATCCGTATCAGGTTGAAGGCTTTTGACCATCGTCTGATCGACCAATCTACCCAGGAAATCGTGGAAACCGCGAAACGTACTGGTGCACAAGTGCGTGGTCCGATTCCACTCCCTACCCGTAAAGAGCGGTTCACTGTTCTGGTTTCTCCGCACGTCAACAAAGACGCGCGCGACCAGTATGAGATCCGTACTCACAAGCGCGTTCTGGACATCGTCCAGCCAACGGATAAAACCGTTGACGCACTTATGAAGCTTGATCTTGCGGCCGGTGTGGAAGTACAGATCAGCCTCGGCTAAGACTCGGTCTTAGTCGTGTAACGCTCTGAAATGGGCGGCCATAGCGGGTGAAAGCCCCGTACACTCATGAGGTTTACAACATGACTATTGGTGTAGTCGGTCGTAAATGCGGTATGACCCGTATTTTCACCGAAGAAGGTGTCTCCATTCCGGTTACGGTCATTGAGATCGAGCCGAATCGCGTCACCCAGTTTAAAACCGAAGAAACCGATGGCTATCGTGCAGTGCAAGTCACTGTCGGTGTGCGTCGTGCTTCGCGCGTGACTGCTGCTCAAGCAGGTCACTTCGCTAAAGCGAACGTTGCTGCTGGTCGCGGTGTTTGGGAGTTCCGTCTTGAAGAAGGCGACTACCAAGCTGGCGACGTAATCAATGCAGAAATCTTCGCCGCTGGGCAGATGGTCGATGTGACCGGTCAGTCCAAGGGTAAAGGTTTCCAGGGTACGATCAAACGCCACAATTTCCGTGGCCAAGATAATACTCACGGCAACTCCGTATCCCACCGCGTCCCAGGCTCTATCGGCCAGTGCCAGACTCCTGGTCGTGTATTCAAGGGCAAAAAGATGTCCGGTCATATGGGCGCTGAGCGCGTGACCGTGCAGTCCTTGGAAGTGGTGCGCGTGGACGCTGAACGCAATCTGTTGTTGGTCAAGGGTGCTGTTCCTGGCGCTACTGGCGGCAACCTGGTTGTACGTCCGGCAGCCAAGGCTCGCGGTTAAGGGGAAGCTGACATGCAATTAAATGTAAATGACGCTCAAGCGATCGAAGTTTCCGAACTGACATTTGGCGGCGAGTTCAACGAAACATTGGTACACCAAGCAGTCGTGGCCTACATGGCCGGCGGCCGTCAGGGTAGCAAGGCACAGAAGACCCGTTCCGACGTTTCTGGTGGCGGTAAGCGCCCTTGGCGTCAGAAAGGTACTGGCCGTGCTCGTGCCGGTACTATCCGTAGCCCAATCTGGCGTGGCGGTGGTACTACTTTCGCAGCTCGTCCACAAGACCACTCTCAGAAGCTTAACAAGAAGATGTATCGCGCAGCATTGCGCTCCATCCTTGCTGAGCTGGTTCGTACTGACCGTCTGGTCGTGGTTCAGGACTTCGTTGTTGAAGCACCGAAAACCAAGGATCTGCTGAACAAGCTGAATGGCATGGGTCTGACTGATGTTCTGATCGTGTCCGATGCTGTCGACCAGAATCTGTACCTGGCTGCTCGCAACCTGCCGCACGTAGATGTACGTGACGTTCAAGGTTCCGACCCAGTTAGTCTGATCGCATACGACAAAGTGTTGATCACTGTGTCGGCCGTGAAGAAATTCGAGGAGCTGCTGGGATGAACCAGGAACGCGTATTTAAAGTTCTACTTGGCCCGCACGTTTCCGAGAAGGCCACGGTTCTGGCTGACAAGAAAGGCCAGTTTGTTTTCAAGGTTGCAACTGACGCAACCAAGCTGGAAATCAAGAAGGCCGTCGAAAGCCTGTTCAGCGTGAAAGTAGAGCGTGTTACTACCCTGAATGTTCTGGGTAAGAGCAAGCGCACTGCTCGCGGTCTGGGCAAGCGTAATGACTGGAAGAAGGCAGTTATCTCCCTTCAACCGGGCCAAGATCTCGATTTCAGCAGCAGTGCTGAGTAAGGAAGGGGTGCATCATGGCAATCGTTAAATGCAAACCGACTTCCCCTGGCCGCCGTTTCGTGGTCAAGGTGGTCAATCAGGAGCTGCATAAAGGCGCTCCTCACGCACCGCTGCTCGAGAAGAAATCGAAGACTGGTGGTCGTAACAACAATGGCCGTATTACCACGCGTCACATCGGTGGTGGTCATAAGCAGCATTATCGTCTGGTCGATTTCCGTCGCAACGACAAAGATGGCATCAGTGCCACCGTTGAGCGAATTGAATACGATCCAAACCGTACTGCTCACATCGCACTGCTGTTGTACGCAGATGGCGAGCGCCGCTACATCATCGCCCCTAAAGGCGTTAGTGCTGGCGACCAGCTGATCGCAGGTGCTTTGGCACCGATCAAGCCGGGCAACGCTCTTCAACTGCGCAACATTCCAGTTGGTAGCACCGTACACGGCATCGAGTTGAAGCCGGGTAAAGGCGCGCAAATCGCACGTTCCGCTGGTGCTTCGGCTCAGTTGGTAGCGCGTGATGGTGTCTACGTGACCCTGCGTCTGCGCTCTGGTGAAATGCGTAAAGTATTGGCTGAATGCCGTGCAACGCTTGGCGAAGTCTCGAACTCCGAGCACAGCCTGCGTTCACTGGGTAAAGCTGGTGCCAAACGCTGGCGTGGCGTTCGCCCAACCGTTCGTGGTGTTGCCATGAACCCGGTTGACCACCCACATGGTGGTGGTGAAGGTCGTACCTCTGGTGGTCGTCATCCGGTATCGCCGTGGGGCTTCCCGACTAAGGGCGCGAAGACTCGTGGTAATAAGCGTACCGACAAAATGATCGTCCGTCGTCGCAAGTAAATAGAGGGATACGACAGTGCCACGTTCTCTGAAAAAAGGTCCTTTTATTGATCTTCACCTACTGAAGAAGATCGAAGTGGCGGCGGAAAAGAACGATCGCAAACCAGTTAAGACCTGGTCGCGCCGTTCTATGATCCTGCCACAAATGGTCGGTTTGACCATTGCTGTGCATAACGGTCGTCAACATGTCCCAGTTCTCGTGAACGAAGACATGGTCGGCCATAAACTAGGCGAGTTTGCCGGTACCCGCACATATCGTGGGCACGTGGCAGACAAGAAAGCCAAGCGTTAAGGGGTAAGGAACGATGGAAGTAGCCGCTAAGTTGTCGGGCGCTCGAATCTCCGCCCAGAAAGCCCGCTTGGTCGCCGACCAGATCCGCGGGAAGAAGGTGGGCGAAGCGCTCAACCTGTTGGCTTTCAGCAGTAAGAAAGCCGCCGAGATCCTGAAGAAAGTGCTGGAGTCGGCTGTAGCCAACGCCGAGCATAACGAAGGCGCAGACGTTGATGACCTTAAGGTCTCCACCGTTTTCGTCAACGAAGGGCGTTCGCTGAAGCGCATCATGCCGCGTGCCAAAGGCCGCGCTGATCGCATCGTCAAGCGGTCTTGCCATATCACTGTCAAGGTTGCTGACAAGTAACGGAGTCGAAGAGATGGGTCAGAAAGTACATCCCATTGGCATTCGCCTGGGAATCGTCAAGGAGCACACCTCCGTCTGGTACGCAGACGGTCGGACTTATGCGGACTATTTGTTCGCTGATCTGAAGGTGCGCGAGTATCTCCAAGACAAATTAAAAAGCGCGTCCGTAAGCCGTATCGATATCCATCGTCCGGCTCAGACAGCACGTATCACCATCCACACCGCTCGTCCTGGCATTGTGATCGGGAAGAAAGGTGAAGATGTTGAGAAACTGCGTCAGGACCTGACCAAGCAAATGGGTGTGCCTGTGCACATCAATATCGAAGAGATCCGCAAGCCGGAACTGGACGGTATGTTGGTTGCGCAGAGCGTAGCTCAGCAGCTGGAGCGCCGTGTAATGTTCCGTCGCGCTATGAAGCGCGCTGTTCAGAACGCCATGCGCATTGGTGCCAAAGGCATCAAAATCCAAGTGAGCGGTCGTCTCGGCGGTGCTGAAATCGCACGTACTGAATGGTATCGCGAGGGTCGTGTTCCATTGCACACCCTGCGTGCCGACATCGACTATGCCAACTACGAAGCTCACACCACTTATGGTGTGATCGGTGTAAAGGTTTGGATCTTTAAAGGCGAAGTAATTGGTGGTCGCCAAGAAGAGCTGAAACCACAAGCACCAGCGCCTCGTAAAAAAGCTGCTAAGTAAGGGGTACGCCAAATGTTGCAACCAAAGCGTACGAAGTTCCGCAAGCAGATGACAGGCCACAACCGTGGCTTGGCACAGCGCGGTAGCAAAGTCAGCTTCGGCGAATATGCGCTGAAGTCTGTTGCTCGTGGTCGTCTTACCGCCCGTCAGATTGAGTCAGCGCGTCGTGCACTGACCCGTCACGTTAAACGTGGCGGCAAAATCTGGATCCGTGTATTCCCGGACAAGCCCGTCACCAAAAAGCCACTCGAAGTTCGAATGGGTAAAGGTAAGGGCAACGTAGAGTACTGGGTTGCCCAGATTCAGCCAGGCAAAGTCCTGTATGAAATCGAGGGTGTTTCTGAAGAGCTGGCGCGTGAGGCTTTCGCCCTGGCTGCTGCAAAGCTGCCACTCGCCACCTCCTTTGTTAAACGGACGGTGATGTGATGAAAGCGAATGAACTTCGTGAAAAATCAGCACAGCAGCTGAACGAGCAACTGCTCGGCCTGCTGCGTGACCAGTTCAATCTGCGTATGCAGAAGGCAACTGGCCAGTTGGGGCAGTCTCATCTGCTCTCGCGAGTTAAGCGTGACATTGCTCGCGTGAAGACTGTGCTTAACCAGCAGGCAGGTAAGTGATCATGGCTGAAGCCGAAAAAACCGTCCGTACGCTGACTGGCCGTGTTGTCAGCGACAAAATGGACAAGACAATCACCGTTCTGATCGAGCGTCGCGTAAAGCACCCGATCTACGGTAAATACGTTAAGCGTTCGACGAAGCTGCACGCGCATGACGAAACTAATCAGAGCCACATCGGTGACAAAGTCACTATTCGTGAAACTCGTCCAGTTGCCAAGACTAAGTCTTGGGCGCTGGTTGAGATTCTCGAACGCGCTGTGGAAGTCTAAGGACTAGGGGTCGGAGAAATTATATGATTCAGACTCAATCCATGCTCGATGTAGCTGATAACAGCGGCGCACGCCGTGTTATGTGCATCAAGGTTCTGGGTGGCTCCCATCGTCGTTATGCTGGCATCGGTGACATCATCAAAGTAACCGTTAAGGAAGCAATTCCTCGCGGTAAAGTGAAAAAAGGCCAAGTGATGACTGCTGTTGTAGTCCGCACTCGCCATGGTGTTCGTCGCGCAGACGGCTCCATTATCCGCTTTGATGGCAACGCTGCTGTTCTGTTGAACAACAAGCAAGAGCCGATCGGCACCCGTATCTTTGGGCCAGTGACGCGCGAACTTCGGACTGAAAAGTTCATGAAGATCGTCTCTCTCGCCCCAGAAGTGCTGTAAGGAGATCCGACATGCAAAAGATTCGTCGTGACGACGAGATCATCGTGATCGCCGGCAAAGACAAAGGTAAGCGCGGTAAGGTGCTCAAGGTTCTCGTTGACGACCGTTTGGTCGTTGGTGGGATCAACCTGGTAAAGCGCCATACCAAGCCAAACCCTGCGTCGGGCGTACAAGGCGGTATCGTCGAAAAAGAAGCGCCATTGCACGCTTCTAACGTCGCCATTTTCAACGGCGCAACCAACAAGGCAGATCGCGTTGGTTTCAAAGTTGAAGAAGGCAAGAAAATTCGTGTCTTCAAGTCGACCCAAAAAGCGGTTGATGCTTGAACACTGCTAGGTAGAAGACCATGGCACGACTAAAAGAGATTTACCGGAAGGAAATCGCTCCGAAGCTCAAGGAAGAACTTGAGCTTTCGAACGTGATGGAAGTTCCGCGCGTTACAAAGATCACCTTGAACATGGGTCTGGGCGAAGCGGTCGGTGACAAAAAAGTCATCGAGCACGCTGTTGCAGACCTGGAAAAGATCACTGGTCAAAAATGCGTTGTTACTTACGCTCGGAAATCCATCGCGGGCTTTAAAGTTCGTGAAGGCTGGCCGATCGGCGTTAAAGTCACTCTGCGTCGCGATCGTATGTACGAATTCCTGGATCGTCTGCTGTCGATCTCCCTGCCTCGGGTTCGCGACTTTCGCGGCCTGAATGCCAAGTCCTTCGATGGTCGTGGTAACTACAGCATGGGCGTAAAAGAGCAGATCATTTTCCCGGAAATCGATTACGACAAGATCGATGCTCTTCGCGGTCTGGACATTACCCTGACCACCACTGCTCGGACGGATGATGAGGGTCGCGCATTGCTGCGTGCTTTCAAGTTCCCGTTCCGCAACTGATTGGAGTAGGACAATGGCCAAGATGAGCATGAAAAACCGCGAGCTGAAACGTCAGCTCACGGTTGCCAAGTACGCCAAGGCGCGTGCAGCGTTGAAAGTTATCATCGTGGATCTGAACGCAAGTCCAGAAGCACGTTGGGAAGCTCAAGTAGCTCTGCAGAAGCAGCCACGTGACGCAAGCGCTTCGCGCATGCGTAACCGCTGCCGCATCACCGGCCGTCCACACGGTGTCTATCGCAAGTTCGGCCTCGGCCGTAACAAGCTGCGTGAAGCAGCTATGCGTGGTGACGTTCCGGGTCTGGTTAAAGCCAGCTGGTAAAGCGTTAATCTCGTTTTGCGTCGGTCGATCTTGCATAAGATCGACCCGCGTGAAGCAAGAATTTGAATCAGGCCCCTTTTGGGGCTTGATTCATTTCCGGGGTGTGTCTAGAATGATCGGCTCGCCTGAGCCCGTGTGTTCATTTGCCCGGAGTTTCTCGGCGACAAGCTATAGCCGCAAGGCTTATTTTTATGTATTAGGAGCGTCTAGCCCATGAGTATGCAGGACCCGTTAGCGGACATGCTAACTCGTATCCGTAATGCCCAGATGGCTGAAAAGCCCGTCGTAAGCATGCCATCTTCCACGTTGAAGGTTGCTGTTGCCAAAGTCCTGAAGGACGAAGGTTACATTGCGGGTTATCAGATCAGCAGCGAAATCAAACCGTTGCTATCCATCGAGCTGAAGTACTTCGAAGGCCGTCCAGTCATCGAAGAAGTGAAGCGCGTTAGCCGTCCAGGCCTGCGTCAGTACAAGTCCGTCGATGATCTGCCTAAAGTTCGTGGCGGTCTCGGTGTGTCTATCGTCTCCACCAATAAAGGTGTGATGACGGATCGTGCTGCGCGCGCTGCCGGTGTCGGCGGCGAAGTTCTTTGCACAGTGTTCTAAGGGGGGATAAGCATGTCACGCGTAGCTAAGAACCCCGTAAAGTTGCCAGCAGGCGTCGAAGTTAAACTCGTCGGCCAGCAGCTTTCGGTGAAGGGTGCCAAGGGCACTCTAGATCTGAACATCCATTCGTCCGTTGAGATTGTTGAAGAAGCTGGTGAGCTGCGTTTCGCTGCTCGCAATGGCGATCAACAAACTCGCGCAATGGCCGGCACCACTCGTGCACTGGTTAACAACATGGTCCAGGGCGTAAGCCAAGGCTTCGAGCGTAAGCTCCAGCTGGTCGGTGTTGGTTATAAAGCGCAAGCAAAAGACAAAGTGCTGTCTCTGGCACTTGGCTTTTCGCACCCGGTGGAATACGACCTGCCGAACGGCATCACCGCTGAGACTCCCAACCAGACCGATATCTTCATCCGAGGTATCGACAAGCAGTTGGTTGGTCAAGTGGCCGCTGAGATCCGCGACTTCCGCCGTCCTGAGCCATACAAAGGCAAAGGTGTGCGTTACGCGGACGAAGTCGTCCGCCGTAAAGAAGCCAAGAAGAAGTAGGGCATAGCAAATGACCGTCAAAAAAGTTACCCGACTGCGTCGCGCTCGCAAAGCACGCTTGAAAATGCACGAATTAGAAGTCGTGCGTCTCTGCGTGTACCGCTCTTCGCAGCACATTTATGCCCAGGTCATTTCGGCCGACGGCAGCAAAGTCTTGGCGAGCGCCTCGACTTTGGACAAAGACCTGCGTGATGGAGCCACTGGCAACATCGACGCGGCCACTAAGGTTGGCCAGCTGGTCGCTGAGCGTGCGAAAGCCGTCGGCGTTTCACAAGTGGCTTTCGACCGTTCTGGCTTCAAGTACCACGGCCGCGTGAAAGCGCTGGCTGATGCTGCTCGTGAAGGCGGACTGGAGTTCTAAGTTATGTCAAATAACGACCAAAAGCGCGACGAAGGCTACATTGAGAAGCTGGTTCAAGTGAACCGCGTTGCTAAAACCGTAAAAGGCGGCCGTATCTTCACCTTCACCGCGTTGACCGTGGTTGGTGATGGTAAAGGGCGTGTTGGTTTCGGTCGCGGCAAGTCACGTGAAGTGCCTGCTGCGATTCAGAAAGCAATGGAAGCTGCTCGCCGTAACATGATCCAAGTAGACCTGAACGGCACTACTCTGCAGTACGCAATGAAGTCTGCCCATGGCGCTTCGAAGGTGTACATGCAGCCTGCTTCTGAAGGTACCGGCATCATCGCTGGCGGCGCTATGCGCGCAGTGTTGGAAGTTGCTGGTGTTCAGAACGTGCTCGCCAAGTGCTATGGCTCGACTAACCCGGTAAACGTGGTTCACGCTACGTTCAAAGGTTTGAAAGCTATGCAATCTCCTGAATCTATTGCTGCCAAGCGCGGCAAAAGTGTCAAGGAGATCTTCTGATCATGGCTACCGTTAAAGTAACGCTGATCAAAAGCATGACCGGACGCATCCCTAACCACAAATTGTGCATTAAGGGTTTGGGTCTGCGTCGCATCGGTCACACTGTAGAAGTGCTGGATACTCCTGAGAATCGCGGGATGATCAACAAGGCTTACTACATGCTGCGAGTCGAGGGTTAATCGATGAAACTCAATGATCTGAGTCCAGCGCCGGGTTCCCGTCGCGAAAAGCATCGTCCGGGCCGTGGTATCGGTAGTGGTTTGGGTAAGACAGGTGGCCGCGGCCACAAAGGTCAATCCTCCCGCTCCGGTGGCACTATTGCTCCGGGCTTTGAAGGCGGCCAACAGCCGTTGCATCGTCGTCTGCCGAAGTTCGGTTTCGTTTCCCTGAAGGCTATGGATCGCGCAGAAGTGCGTTTGTCCGAATTGTCTAAAGTGGAAGGCGACATCGTCACCGTGCAGTCCCTGAAGGATGCCAACGTGATTAACCAAAACGTTCAACGTGTGAAAATCATGTTGTCCGGCGAAGTTACTCGCGCTGTCACCATCAAAGGTATCGCAGCCACCAAAGGTGCGCGTGCGGCTATCGAAGCAGCTGGCGGCAAGTTCGAGGAATAAATGGCTAAGCAAGGTGCTCTCTCAGCGCTCAGCAAAGGCGGGTTATCCGAGCTCTGGGCTCGACTGCGTTTTCTTCTGTTGGCGATTATCGTCTATCGGATAGGCGCACACATCCCAGTTCCTGGTATCAATCCGGACCGGCTGGCGGACCTGTTTCGACAGAATGAGGGGACCATTCTTAGCTTGTTCAACATGTTTTCCGGCGGCGCGCTGGAGCGGATGAGTATCTTCGCGCTGGGGATCATGCCGTACATTTCGGCATCGATCATCATGCAGTTGATGACCGCCGTCAGCCCGCAGTTGGAACAGTTGAAGAAGGAAGGTGAGGCTGGTCGTCGTAAGATCAGTCAATACACCCGCTATGGCACCGTTGTCCTCGCTCTCGTGCAAGCTATCGGCATGTCCGTTGGTTTGGCGGGGCAGGGTATAGCGTTCACTGGTGGCCTCGGCTTCTATTTCGTTGCGGTGTCCACTTTTGTGGCTGGCGCAATGTTTATGATGTGGCTGGGTGAGCAGATTACTGAGCGTGGTGTTGGTAACGGTATCTCGATGTTGATTTTTTCGGGTATCGTCGCCGGTCTTCCGAGAGCGATAGGGCAGTCTTTCGAGTCTGCGCGTCAGGGTGATATCAATATTTTCGCCTTGGTTGCCATCGGTTTGCTGGCAGTAGCGATCATCGGTTTCGTGGTGTTCATTGAGCGTGGCCAGCGTCGTATTGCTGTTCACTACGCCAAGCGTCAGCAGGGTCGTAAGGTTTTTGCTGCGCAGACAAGCCACTTGCCGTTGAAAGTGAACATGGCCGGTGTAATACCGGCTATTTTCGCGAGCAGCATTTTGCTGTTCCCGGCTTCGTTGGGTGCCTGGTTTGGTCAGTCTGAAGGTATGGGCTGGCTGCAGGACATCTCGCAGTCGATCGCTCCTGGTCAGCCGTTGAATATTCTGCTGTTTAGTGCAGGGATTATTTTCTTCTGCTTCTTCTATACGGCGTTGATGTTCAATCCGAAAGACGTAGCGGAAAACCTGAAGAAGTCCGGTGCCTTTATTCCGGGTATTCGTCCAGGTGAGCAGTCGGCGCGCTACATTGATGGCGTTTTGACTCGCTTGACCATGTTCGGTGCTCTTTATATGACGGCCGTGTGTCTGCTTCCCCAGTTTCTGGTGGTGGCAGCAAACGTACCGTTCTACCTTGGCGGGACTTCGTTGCTGATCGTCGTAGTGGTTGTGATGGACTTCATGTCCCAAGTACAATCGCACCTCGTTTCGCACCAGTACGAATCCCTGATGAAGAAAGCCAACCTGAAGGGCTACGGTAGCGGCATGCTGCGCTGAAGCACCCATAAGGTTTAGGAGTTGGTCATGAAAGTTCGTGCATCGGTTAAAAAGCTGTGCCGTAACTGCAAGATTATTCGCCGCGAAGGTGTGGTTCGAGTAATTTGCAGCGCGGAACCACGTCATAAGCAGCGCCAAGGCTGAGTGTGATTTGTGCTAAAAGCCCAGCAGCTAGTGCGCTGCTGGGTTGATTATTTGTTATTACAGCGATATTATCTCGCGCCCTATTTCTTGGCTTCCGGGGCGTAGGTAGCTGTCAATTGGAGTCCCACTGAATGGCCCGTATTGCAGGCGTTAACATTCCAGATAACAAGCATACTGTTATCTCGTTGACCTACATCTATGGTGTTGGTCGCACCACTGCACAGAAGATTTGTGCAACCACTGGGGTTAACCCAGCGGTGAAGATCAAAGATCTGAGCGACGAGCAGATTGAACAGCTGCGTGGCGAAGTGGCGAAGTTCACCACTGAAGGTGACCTGCGTCGCGAAATCAACATGAAAATCAAGCGCTTGATGGATTTGGGCTGCTATCGCGGTCTGCGCCATCGTCGTGGTCTTCCAGTGCGCGGTCAGCGTACCAAGACCAACGCGCGTACTCGCAAAGGTCCGCGTAAGCCGATCCGCAAGTAATCGCACCAGCGAATCGACAGGAAACTAGTCATGGCAAAACCTGCTGCTCGTCCTCGTAAAAAAGTTAAAAAGACAGTGGTTGATGGCATCGCCCACATCCACGCGTCGTTTAACAACACAATCGTCACCATCACCGACCGTCAAGGTAATGCGCTTTCTTGGGCTACCTCCGGTGGCTCGGGTTTCCGCGGTTCACGCAAGTCCACTCCGTTCGCTGCTCAAGTAGCCGCTGAACGTGCTGGTCAAGCTGCGCTGGAATACGGCTTGAAGAACCTCGACGTTAACGTCAAGGGTCCAGGTCCAGGTCGTGAGTCTGCTGTCCGTGCTTTGAACGGCTGTGGCTATAAGATCGCCAGCATCACCGACGTGACGCCAATCCCGCACAACGGGTGCCGTCCGCCGAAGAAGCGCCGCGTGTAATCCAGGAGACTGTAAGAAATGGCTCGTTACATTGGTCCAAAATGCAAGCTTGCACGTCGTGAAGGCACCGATCTCTTCTTGAAGAGCGGCGTCCGCGCTATCGAATCCAAGTGCAACATCGAAGCAGCCCCTGGTATCCACGGCCAACGCCGCGGTCGCCAGTCCGATTACGGCACCCAACTGCGTGAAAAGCAGAAGGTCCGTCGTATTTACGGCGTTCTCGAACGTCAATTCAGTGGTTATTACAAAGAAGCAGCCGGCAAGAAAGGCGCTACTGGTGAGAACCTGCTGCAATTGCTCGAATGCCGTTTGGACAACGTTGTATACCGTATGGGCTTTGGTTCGACTCGCGCCGAATCTCGTCAGTTGGTATCGCACAAGTCGGTCAGCATTAACGGCAAAACCGTTAACGTTCCGTCGTATCAGGTTCGTCCTGGTGACGTGGTCGCTATCCGCGAGAAGGCTAAGAACCAACTGCGCATTGTCCAAGCTCTCGATCTGTGTGCCCAACGTGGCCGCGTAGAATGGGTAGAAGTAGACACTGAGAAAAAATCTGGCGTCTTCAAAAACGTTCCAGCTCGCAGTGATCTTTCCGCCGACATCAACGAAAGCCTGATTGTCGAGCTCTACTCCAAGTAAGGGCTAGAAAATAGGTGCATCCATGCAGATTTCGGTAAATGAGTTCCTGACACCCCGTCACATTGACGTGCAGGTTGTCAGTCCAACCCGCGCTAAAATCACACTCGAGCCTCTCGAGCGTGGTTTCGGCCACACCCTGGGCAATGCGCTGCGTCGCATCTTGTTGTCCTCAATGCCCGGCTGTGCAGTAGTCGAGGCCGAGATTGACGGTGTACTCCATGAGTACAGCGCCATCGAAGGTGTACAGGAAGATGTCATTGAAATCCTGTTGAACCTTAAAGGTCTCGCTATCAAGCTGCACGGTCGTGACGAAGTTACGCTGACCTTGTCGAAGAAGGGTTCGGGGGTGGTTACCGCTGCCGATATTCAGCTGGATCATGATGTCGAGATCGTTAATCCCGATCACGTAATCGCTAACCTGGCGTCTAACGGCGCCTTGAACATGAAGCTCACCGTAGCTCGTGGTCGTGGTTATGAGCCGGCCGATTCGCGTCAGAGCGATGAAGACGAAAGCCGCAGCATTGGTCGCTTGCAGGTTGACTCTTCGTTTAGCCCGGTTCGCCGTATCGCATACGTGGTGGAAAACGCCCGTGTCGAACAGCGTACTAACCTGGACAAGCTGGTTATTGATCTGGAAACCAACGGCACGTTGGATCCTGAAGAGGCTATTCGCCGCGCTGCAACCATTCTGCAACAGCAGTTGGCTGCGTTCGTCGATCTCAAAGGTGATAGCGAGCCAGTGGTTATCGAACAGGAAGACGAGATCGATCCGATCCTGCTCCGTCCGGTTGACGATCTGGAACTGACTGTACGTTCGGCCAACTGCCTTAAGGCGGAGAACATTTACTACATCGGTGACCTGATTCAGCGCACCGAAGTAGAACTGTTGAAGACTCCGAACCTGGGCAAGAAATCCTTGACCGAAATCAAGGACGTTCTGGCCTCCCGTGGTCTGTCCCTCGGCATGCGCCTCGACAACTGGCCGCCTGCAAGTCTTAAGAAGGACGACAAGGCGACTGCCTGATCGTCGTAACCACCGAACGTTGTGTTTGGTAAGGAATGAACCATGCGTCATCGTAAAAGTGGACGTCATCTGAGCCGTACTAGCTCTCACCGTAAGGCCATGTTTCAAAACATGGCGGTGTCGCTGTTCGAGCACGAGCTGATCAAAACTACACTGCCGAAAGCCAAGGAACTGCGTCGCGTTGCTGAGCCGCTGATCACCCTGGCTAAGATCGACAGTCTGGCTAACCGCCGCCTGGCATTCGACCGTACTCGTTCGAAAGCCATCGTTGGTAAGCTGTTCAACGATCTGGGCAAGCGTTATGCAACCCGTGAGGGTGGCTACTTGCGCATCCTCAAGTGCGGTTTCCGCACTGGCGACAATGCGCCTATGGCGTACGTCGAACTGGTTGATCGTCCTATCGGTGGTGTTGTAGAAGCCGCTGAATAAGACGTCAGTCTGATCAAAGAACCGGGCCTAGTGCCCGGTTTTTTGTTATCTGTGAATTATAAAATTCTATCGATCTTCACAATTTAATGAATTTGCTGGTGTAACGTTTTTGACGAATACTCCGTTTCATGCCGATTAGCCGGCAAGATATGTTCGCCAGAGGAAGACTTTGCATGAGCCAGAATAAAACGCTTACAACCGCCAGCGGCGCCCCTGTCGCCGACAACCAGAATTCTCGTTCCGCCGGCCCCCGAGGCCCGTTATTGCTTGATGACTTCCACCTGATCGAAAAGCTCGCGCACTTCAACCGTGAAAACGTCCCTGAACGCCGCGTCCATGCGAAAGGGTCAGGTGCCCACGGTACGTTTACGGTAAACCGCGACATCACTCAGTACACCAGCGCAAAACTGTTCGACACCGTTGGTAAGCAGACCCCGATTTTCATGCGCTTTTCCACAGTCGGTGGCGAACGCGGTTCAGCTGACACTGAGCGCGACCCACGTGGCTTCTCCGTAAAGTTTTATACCGAAGAGGGCAACTGGGACATTGTTGGCAACAACACGCCCGTGTTCTTCATCCGTGACCCGCTTAAATTCCCGGATTTCATCCACACCCAAAAGCGTCAGCCACAAACCAACTTGAAAAGCGGGCAAATGGTGTGGGACTTCTGGTCGCACTCACCAGAAGCGCTGCACCAAGTCACGATCCTGTTCTCGGATCGCGGCATTCCAGACGGCTATCGCTTCATGCACGGCTTCGGCAGCCACACTTACAGCCTGATCAGCGCCAACGGCGAGCGTCACTGGGTCAAATGGCACTACAAGACCAAGCAGGGCATCAAAAACCTTGCCGCGGCAGACGCTGCGCGCTTGGCAGGTACTGACCCGGATTATTCGCAGCGCGACCTGTTTTCTGCGATTGAACGAGGCGACTTCCCGAAATGGCAAGTCTGCATCCAGATCATGACCGAAACCCAGGCGGGCGCTCATCACGAAAATCCGTTTGACGTCACCAAAACCTGGTCGCAGAAAGAATATCCGCTGATTGAAGTGGGCGAGCTTGAGCTGAACCGTAACCCGGCGAACTACTTCGCTGAAGTTGAACAAGTGGCATTCGGTCCAAGCAACATGGTGCCTGGCGTTGGCTTGTCACCAGACCGCATGCTGCAAGGTCGGGTCTTTGCCTACGCCGACGCGCATCGCTATCGCATTGGTACAAACCACCAGCAGTTGCCGATCAACGCACCGAAAAGCCCGGTTCACAGCTACCAGCGTGATGGGTCAATGCGTTTTGGTGACAATGGGGGCGGTACGCCTAACTACGAGCCGAACAGCTACGCCGACGCGCCGAAACAAGCCCCGGCCTACGCTGAGCCCGCGTTGGCATTGAGCGGCGTGGCAACCCGTTACGATCATCGGGAAGACACCGATTACTTCAGCCATGCAGGCGCGCTCTTCAACTTAATGAGTGCCGAACAGAAGGCTCTGCTGATCAACAACATTGCTGGCTCTATGTCCGGCGTCACCAGCGATGTCGTTCAACGTCAGCTGCAGTATTTCTACAAAGCTGATCCAGCTTACGGCGAAGGTGTTGCCAAAGCCTTGGGTGTTCAACTCGGCTGACTCTAAGTGATAAACAGAACCGCCCTCATTTGGGCGGTTTTTCCCATCCAGTTGTCCGACTTTCGCAGAATTTTAACGTTTTAATGCGTTTTCTGAAGTGACCTTCTCCTCGGCTTGGTCCAGACTAGGGCCTTTCAAGTAGGGAGATTTAGGGCGATGCAAGGTCACCCAGTAGTAATCGATTACCTCAAGACGTTGCTGACAGGCGAACTGGCAGCGCGTGATCAATATTTTATCCATTCTCGGATGTACGAAGATTGGGGCTTCAGTAAGCTCTACGAACGTATGAGCCATGAGATGCAGGAAGAGACGGAGCACGCCGACGCGTTGATGCGCCGGATTCTGATGCTCGAAGGCACTCCGCGTATGCGTGCTGATGATGTAGACGTCGGTACCACGGTCCCTGAGATGCTCGCCAGCGATTTGCGCCTGGAATACAAGGTCCGTGCCGCGCTTTGCCAGGGCATCGCCCTGTGTGAGCTGCACAAGGACTACGTTTCCCGCGACATTCTTCGTGTTCAGTTGGCCGATACCGAAGAAGATCACACCTATTGGCTAGAGCAGCAATTGGGTCTGATCAAATCGATTGGCTTGGAAAATTACCTGCAATCGCAGTTCTGATTCCAGCACCGCAATAAAAAGCCCCTGCCGCAGCGATGCGACAGGGGCTTTTTAATGCGCTATCAAGCTAGACCGCAGTGGCTTTATCCCGAATCAGCAACGGCTTGAGGTAGTGACCGGTGTAGGACTGCTCCATCTCGGCGACTTCCTCTGGCGTGCCACAGGCGATGATTTGACCACCTTTGGAGCCGCCTTCTGGCCCAAGGTCGACAAGCCAGTCGGCCGTCTTGATCACGTCCAGGTTGTGCTCGATCACCACCACGGTGTTGCCGTGATCGCGCAAGCGGTGCAGCACATCGAGCAACTGCTGAATATCCGCGAAGTGCAGGCCGGTAGTCGGCTCATCAAGGATATACAGGGTCTTGCCGGTATCGCGCTTGGACAGCTCGCGAGACAGCTTGACCCGCTGCGCTTCACCACCGGACAGCGTGGTCGCGGATTGTCCTAGCTTGATGTAGGACAAACCCACGTCCATCAGCGTCTGAAGCTTGCGAGCCAGCGCTGGCACTGCATCGAAGAATACCCGCGCTTCCTCGATGGTCATTTCCAAGACCTCGTGGATGCTTTTGCTCTTGTATTTGATCTCCAGCGTTTCGCGGTTATAACGCTTGCTCTTGCACACGTCGCACGGCACATAGATGTCCGGCAGAAAGTGCATTTCGACCTTGATCAAGCCATCGCCCTGACACGCTTCACAGCGCCCACCCTTCACGTTGAACGAGAAGCGCCCAGGGCCATAACCCCGTGATCGCGACTCCGGCACCCCGGAAAACAATTCGCGGATAGGCGTGAACAACCCGGTGTACGTCGCCGGGTTGGAGCGCGGCGTCCGCCCGATAGGGCTCTGGTCGATGTCGACCACTTTGTCCAAATGCTGCAGACCGTCGATGCTGTCATGCACCGCCGCTTCAAGCGTGGTGGCACCGTTGAGGGCCGTGGCGCTCAAAGGAAACAGCGTGTTGTTGATCAGCGTCGACTTGCCCGAGCCGGAAACACCCGTCACGCAGGTCAGCAAGCCAATCGGGATTTCCAGATCGACATTGCGCAAGTTATTGCCGCGAGCGCCTTTGAGCGTCAGCGACAGCTTCTTGTTACGCGGCGTGCGCTTGGCCGGCACTTCTATCTTCACGCGTCCCGACAGGTATTTGCCGGTCAGCGAATCCGGGTGTGCCATAACTTCAGCGGGCGTGCCCTCGGCGACAACGTGGCCGCCGTGAATGCCGGCGCCCGGGCCGATGTCCACCACGTAGTCCGCCAGACGAATCGCGTCTTCGTCGTGCTCAACCACAATCACCGTATTACCGATATCGCGCAGGTGTTTCAGCGTGCCCAACAGGCGGTCGTTATCCCGTTGGTGCAGGCCAATGGACGGCTCATCGAGAATGTACAACACCCCCACAAGACCCGCGCCGATCTGGCTCGCTAGACGGATACGCTGCGCCTCGCCACCAGACAAGGTGTCGGCGCTACGGTCCAGAGACAAGTAGTCAAGTCCGACGTTGACCAAAAATTGCAAGCGCTCGCGAATTTCCTTGAGAATCTTGTCGGCAATTTCACCGCGTCGGCCCGTCAGTTTCAGCGTGGCGAAATATTCAGTCGCATCGCCAATTGGCAGGCTGGTCACCGCAGGCAAGGTTTTCTCGCCGACCCACACGTGACGCGCTTCGCGACGCAAACGCGTGCCACGGCAGTCAGGGCACGGCTGAGTGCTGAGAAACTTGGCCAGTTCCTCACGAACCGTTGCCGATTCAGTCTCGCGGTAACGCCGCTCAAGGTTTGGCACGATGCCCTCGAAAGGGTGCGCACGCTTAACGATGTCGCCGCGATCATTGAGATACCGGAAGTCGACGTTTTGCGTACCGCTGCCATTCAGCAAAATCTTCTGCTGGTCAGCCGGTAACTCGTTGAACGGCACTTCCAGGCTGAAGCCGTAGTGACTCGCCAGCGAACCGAGCATCTGGAAGTAATACACGTTGCGCCGGTCCCAGCCGCGAATCGCGCCCTCGGCCAACGTCAGTTCACCGTTGACCAACCGCTTGATGTCGAAAAACTGCTTCACGCCCAAACCGTCGCAAGTCGGGCACGCGCCGGCCGGGTTGTTGAAGGAGAACAGCTTGGGTTCCAGCTCGCTGATTGCATGCCCACAAATCGGACAGGCAAAGCGCGCCGAGAAAATCATTTCTTCGCCGGGCTCGTCGTCCATCGGCGCCACCCAGGCGATACCGTCAGCCAACTTCAGCGCGGTTTCAAACGATTCGGCAAGCCGCTGCTGCATGTCCTCGCGCACCTTGAAGCGGTCAACCACCACATCAATAGAGTGCTTCTTCTGCTTGTCGAGCTTGGGCAGCTCATCTAGCTCGCACAGTCGGCCATTGACTCGGGCGCGGACGAAGCCTTGAGCGCGCAACTCTTCGAAGATCGCCAAGTGCTCGCCCTTGCGTTCACGGATTACGGGCGCGAGCAGCATCAGCTTGCTGCCTTCCGGTTGCGCCAGCACCAAGTCGACCATTTGGCTGACCGTCTGCGCTTCCAGCGCAATATCGTGATCCGGGCAGCGCGGCTGACCGACCCGTGCATAAAGCAGGCGCAGGTAATCGTAAATTTCGGTAATCGTACCCACGGTCGAGCGTGGGTTGTGCGACGTGGACTTCTGTTCGATAGAAATCGCCGGCGATAGTCCTTCAATCGTATCGACGTCCGGTTTTTCCATCATCGACAGAAATTGCCGCGCGTACGCAGAAAGCGATTCGACATAGCGCCGCTGCCCTTCGGCGTACAGCGTGTCAAAGGCCAGCGACGACTTGCCAGAGCCGGAAAGCCCGGTAATAACGATCAATTTGTCGCGTGGCAGGGTTAGGTCAATGTTCTTCAAGTTGTGGGTTCGGGCCCCACGTATCACGATCTTGTCCACTGCGGCCTCGCTTGGCGGGCATAAACACGGGAGTATACGGCTCCATGCCAGTACGCGGCAAAGCGTCGCGTATGTGCTGCTAACCGATGGGACTGGTAGAATCATTGCCGGTTCACATGAGGTTTCTCCATGCACGATCCCCTTAGCGAACGCATGAGTGGCAGCGAGACCCGCGCAGCAAGCGGCCTGGCGCTGGTGTTCGCCTTCCGAATGCTTGGCATGTTTATGGTTTTACCGGTCCTCGCCACCTACGGCATGGACCTCGCGGGCGCTTCTCCAGCGCTCATCGGTTTGGCAATCGGCGCGTATGGCCTGACCCAAGCAGTGCTGCAGATACCGTTCGGGATGATTTCTGACCGAATCGGTCGGCGGCCAGTTATTTATTTAGGCTTGATTATCTTTGCCCTTGGCAGTTTGTTGGCGGCCAACGCGGACTCAATCTGGGGCGTGATCGCCGGGCGGATCCTACAAGGTGCGGGCGCGATATCGGCAGCCGTGATGGCGTTGTTATCGGACCTTACCCGTGAGCAGCATCGCACCAAGGCCATGGCCATGATCGGTATGACCATTGGCCTGTCGTTCGCGGTGGCCATGGTTGTCGGGCCGTTGTTGACGAGGGCGTTCGGCTTGTCCGGGTTATTTCTGGCCACGGGCGGCATGGCATTGTTGGGAATTCTCGTCGTCGCCTTCATGGTGCCGCATTCAACCGGACCGCTGACCCATCGGGAATCGGGCGTTGCACGAGCAGCGTTGGGCGCGACACTGCGTCATCCCGACCTGCTGCGACTGGATTTAGGTATCTTCGTGTTGCACGCGATGCTCATGTCCAGCTTCGTCGCGCTGCCCTTGGCCCTGGTCGAAAAAGCCGGTTTGCCCAAAGAACAGCACTGGTGGGTCTACCTGACCGCTTTGCTGATTTCGTTCTTCGCGATGATTCCGTTCATCATCTACGGTGAGAAAAAACGCCAGATGAAGCGCGTCCTGCTCGGCGCCGTCTGCGTGCTGTTGCTGACTGAGCTATTCTTCTGGGCGTTCGGCGATACGTTGCGGGCGTTGGTGATTGGAACGGTGGTGTTTTTCACCGCATTCAATCTGCTGGAAGCTTCGCTGCCATCGCTGATCAGTAAAGTGTCACCGGCGGGCGCCAAAGGCACGGCCATGGGGATTTATTCCACCAGCCAGTTCCTCGGTTCAGCCGCAGGAGGCATTCTTGGAGGCTGGCTTTTTCAGCACGGAGGACTCAGTATTGTGTTCCTCGGCGGTGCCGCTCTATGCGCCATCTGGCTAGCCTTTGCTGTAACTATGCGCGAGCCACCGTATGTGACGAGCCTACGCGTGCCGTTGACGCCTGAAGCACAACGCGAAGGCGGCCTGATCGCGCGTTTGATGGCCGTCCCGGGGGTAACAGATGCGGTAGTCGTCAGTGACGAAGCTGCAATCTATATCAAATTGGATACCGAATTATTGGATCGCAACTCCCTTGAGCGCTTGGTCAACGACCCGGAGCCAGCGGAATGCGAAGCCTAGGAGAACGTTATGGCCCGTGGGGTTAACAAAGTCATATTGGTCGGTACATGCGGCCAGGATCCCGAAGTTCGCTACTTGCCTAACGGTAACGCCGTGACCAACCTGAGTCTGGCGACCAGCGAACAATGGACCGACAAACAAACCGGTCAGAAAGTCGAAAAGACTGAATGGCACCGTGTTTCGATGTTCGGCAAAGTCGCTGAAATCGCTGGCGAATACCTGCGCAAAGGTTCGCAGGTCTACATCGAGGGCAAGCTGCAAACCCGCGAGTGGGAAAAAGACGGCATCAAGCGCTACACCACTGAAATCGTCGTCGACATGCAAGGCACCATGCAACTGCTGGGCGGTCGCCCACAAGGCGACGGTGCTCCACAGGGTCAAGGCGGCAACAGCAACTCTGCGCCACGCCCTCAACAGCAGCGTCCGCAGCAGTCATCGCAGCCGCAGCAATCCCAGCCACAACGCGAATCGCGTCCTGCTCCCCAGCAGCAAGCGCCGCAACCGGCTCCGGATTTTGATAGTTTTGATGACGATATTCCGTTCTGAGGAACCGTAGAGACTTCTTTGTAAAGTTTCTTCAGGAAGCCCCCGCATTGCGGGGGCTTTCTCGTTTTCGCGTTGTAAAAAATAAGTTGACCTGTTTTAACTAGGTTCATACCTTGAATTTACGTAAGTAATTCGAGGTGCGTATGCAGTTAGCAATCAGACGGTTTCAGGGGGAGTCAGGAGAACGGTTTTCAATCCTCGTCGATAACGCCGGCATGCCGCTTTATTATCCCGCGCTGTACGTGACCGCTGAGATGCGTGGGCGCTCGCTTTCCATTAACACGATCAATAACGCTCTATCAGCGCTCAAGGCCATGTGCGCTTGGCAAAATTACTACGACCTTGATCTAGAGTCGCGTTTTAAGCATAGCGAGCTGCTTTGTCGTCATGAGATCCATTCTTTGCGGGACTTCATGCAAAAGCCTCTGGAAGATATGTGTTCAAAGGACAAGCAGGTCGTGGCCCTCAAAGGCCGTCATAGAAGGGTCGCCAAGGACAATCAGTACAACCGAATCACCGTTATCGCTGGGTACGTCGGATTTCTTGCGGGCAGATTGCACCCAGTAACAGAGACCAGCGCGCAGGAAATTGATGTCATGGTGGCTCAGATCAAAGCTAATCGCCCAAAGATTAGCGATAAAACTGACGAGGACAGATCTGATTTCCATCTGGATGACTCCGTTTTGGATACGCTTGAAGAAGTTCTCAAGCCAGGTAGCGCATCCAACCCGGTTACTGAGGTGGGCCTTCAATTTCGGAACGCATTGATGTTCACAATTCTTCGTCTCACCGGAATGCGGCGTGGAGAATTGCTGAACCTCAAAACGGAAGACTTCGATTTTTCGAAAAACACGGTCAAAATTGTGCGGCGTGCAGACTCTGTTGGAGATCCGAGAACTTATCAGCCGGTCGCTAAAACGCGGGAGCGTACATTTCCTCTAATCCCTGAGCTGATGCAGCGAGTCCATGAATACATCGCCAAGTTCCGCAACAAGATTCCGGGTGCTCGTAAGCATGGATATCTTTTTGTGATTCATCGCTCAGGAAGAACTGTGGGCTGGCCACTTTCTAATTCTGGCTTCGGAAAATTTATTGCATCTCTGTCGACTTTAACCGATGAATTTTCTGGTCTGCATACCCATGCCCTTCGGCACCATTGGAACTATATTTTTTCAAGGAGCTGCGATAAAGACAGCATAACCCCTGAGCGAGAACAAAAGCTCCGCTCTTACTTGATGGGGTGGAGTGAAACGTCTGGCACTGCGTCCATTTATAACAAGCGCCATATCAAAGAAGCAGCTGGAAAGGCTGTGATGGGATTGCAAATAAAACACTTGAGGAGGTCATCTGGTGATAGTGAATAATAGTGCAGTCCTAGCCCGGTATGAGCGCACTTCGTTTTTATCAAAAGATGGCTATGAAGTGGAGGTTTACTCGAGTAAGTGGAGGCTGAGTAAAGATGTTAGAATCCACTTTGGTACTCTTCCTGCATGGCTGGATGGCGATTTAAAACGCACATTTAAGCAGGTTTTGGCCATCTATGGAGAGACCTGCTCAGCGCAGTACACGATATTACTTTACCACCGATTCAAATCTTATTTTGAGGCGACTCATAGTCTCCCACTATTCAGTCCAGAATCGATGATCTCCTACCGCTCACAAATAGCTGATACTGAGTGGGAGCTGAGCCCTATGCGTGCATTCATTCGCACATGGGTAAGTCTTGGATATCCTGGAGCCTCCGCTGATACCTTGAAAATGATGGAGGGCTGGAGGATCAAAGGGAGCGAAAAAGGCTACGCGGTACAGTCGATGTGTCCAGAAAATGGGCCGCTTACAGATATTGAGATGGAGGCTATCGTCTCAGGCGTGCTTGATTGTTATGCAATTGGAAAACTCGATTTGCGAGCAACTTGCTTCGCGATGATTTTGGCCATGACTGGCAGACGCCCAACTCAAATCGCAGCTTTGAAAATTAAAGACCTTATGTCTGTCGGGCAGCGTTATTTCATCAATTTTCCGCGTGGTAAGTAAAAGCACGAGGGGTGGCGCCAGTCGTTCTCTAAGTTTGAGGTTGTTGAAGACTTGTGGACGCTTCTTAATGAGCAGGCAGGCTATGTAAAATCAACTTTTTCTGATCTGTGCAGTTGGTCTAACCAGCAGAATCTTGTGCCCGAGTTGCCACTGTTTCCGGCAATCAAACACTACGACGTGAATAAAGACCTTGAGGCGCAACTGGCAGGAGATTTTTTGCATGCCCGGGGGAGTGAGATCGGTCACTCGATGTCGAGCGTTAAAGAAGTGATCGCCGTTACCAGTCACAGAACTGGCGCTTACACCAACATTAACCCATACCGCTTCCGCTATACCCTCGGGACCAACCTCGCGAGGGAAGGCAGAGGGGAATACATCATCGCGCAAGCGCTTGATCACTCCGACATCCAAAATGCTGGCGTCTATGTGAGGAACATTCCCGAGATCGTTGAACGCATCGATAAAGCTGTGGCGCTGCAATTGGCTCCACTTGCGCAAGCGTTCCAAGGCGTCCTTGTTGTTGATGAAACCAAGGCTCGCCGTGGTGGGGATCGTTCAAGCAGGATTTGCAGTGCAGGTGGCAACGTCGGTAGCTGCGGGAGCTATGGATTTTGTGGCGCTCTGGCCCCGGTCGCCTGTTATACCTGTTCTCATTTTCAGCCTTGGCTGGATGGACCTCATGAGGCTGTCTTAGATCAGCTAATTCTTGAGCGTGACGGCGTTTATGAAGGCACTGGTGACCTGAAGATCGCATCCGTCAATGACCGACTCATTCTTGCAGTTAGTGATGTAGTAACTCGTTGCAATGCCATGAAGAGCGATCTCGCCAATGTCTAACATCTTTCAGTTTATTCCGAAGGCCCAAGCTGCCAGCCTGCAGAACCTTGATGAGTTCATCGTCATGTGTCGGGACAGGCTTACAGTGTTTGGTGCCGATCTAGATTGGTACAGCCATGCTTGGCCAGGTGTAGGCAACGTCACAAAAAAGGGTGCTCCGTCTCGCGGCTATAGCGAAGCGCAACTTCTGGACGCAGGCATCATTCCATTCGCCAAGGCATACGTTCGTTATCAGCAAGGCCATAACCCTAACAAGCTGAAGAGTGAGTTCAAGGCCATTCGCTGCGTTGAAGCTGCTTTGCTTGAAATCAAAGGCTGTGCTGACATCACGCAGACCGATATCAGTGTCTTGGATGAAGCCGCCAAGGTAGCGTTTACTTACGGCGCAAGTTCATATCAAGCGGGCATCAGCTTGGCGAAACTCGTTGAATTCCTGAATCAAAGCCGAATCATCCCAGCACCAATTTCCTGGAAGAACCCGGTTAAAAAACCTAAGGAGATTCATCGTACTGATTCCGTCGGCAAGCAACGGCGCGAGGACAAAATGCCTCCAGAGCGAACACTTGAGGCAATGGCGGAGATGTTCAGCAACGACCTTCAGGGAGCGCGAGATCGCTTCACTACATCAATCTTTGCGCTCTGCATGTGCGCTCCATCCCGCATTAGCGAAGTACAAGACCTTCCCCTTAACTGCCTGCACCGGGAGACCGACAGCAAAGGCGTAGAGCGTCTCGGGCTCAGGTTTTACGCTGGGAAGGGATATGAATCTGATATTAAATGGCTTCCTTCCGTTCTGATGCAAACCGCTGAGGAAGCTGTTCGCCGTCTCACAGAAATGTCCGAGCCTGGGCGCAGGCTCGCGAAGTGGATTGAAAGCCATCCGGACAAGTTCTATCGCCATGAAAACTGCCCTAACATCGGTGAAGATCACCCTTTAAGTGACACCCAAGCCTGCCTTGCTCTGGGGTTAGATCCGAGTGACGTAGCGGCGGTAGCTACCGTTAGGCTGAAAGCGGGAATGAAATCCTACAAACCATTTCCGGCCTTTTATGCAGAGAACGGGTACGTCACATTGCGGTTTTTGAACGGCTTCATGCACAGCAAGCTGCCGAAGGGGTGGCCGTGGCTCAACAAAGAGCGGCACATCAAGTATTCGGAGGCGCTCTGCTGTTTCAGGCAAAACGAACTGAGGATGGACTATCCCGCACGACCGATCATTGTCTGGTCTCCGGGGAAGAGTACGTTCACCACCGACATCAACTACATCGATGGCCAAGAGCGCAGCATCTGGGAACGGAATGGCTATAAAAACCCTGATGGAACCCCTATTTCTATGGGGTCTCATCAAGTTCGGCACTACCTGAATACGCTGGCTCAGCGCGGCAGCTTAGGCCAATTGGACATTGCTAAATGGTCAGGGCGAGCCAACATCCACCAGAACGCTACCTACAACCACATGACAGCCGATGAGCACGTCGAGATGGCCAGGGAAGCGGGTATTGGTGTCGCGTTGACCAAGATCAGGGAGAACGCGCCAGTGACGTTGGCTGACCTTGACGCCACGGGGGAGGGAATTGCCCACATCACAATTTTCGGCTTCTGCGTGCATGACTATTCAATGCTTCCGTGTCAGAAGCACCGTGACTGCCTGAATTGCACTGAGCAAGTCTGCGTCAAGGGGGATGCCAACAAGCTCGAAAGACTCAAAAGTCATCGTGACAGTATCCGCCGTCAGCTTGGCAAGGCTCAGGCGGCGAACGAAGACGGTATCTACGGTGCCGACCGCTGGAGTCAGCATCAGATCAAAACCTTGGAACGGGCTGATCAACTGATCGAGATTTTGGTCGAAGGACACTCCTGACGGCACCATCATCCGTTTAAGCAATAACCAAGAGTTCAGCCCGCTTAAGCGTGCTATTGCCGCCCGGTCAACTGCGCCAAGCCTACCTGCTCCCAAAGAAGAGCCAGATATGGACGAGCTTCGTGCGTTGATGGGGATATAAGCCATGGCAAAGCATTTGAGTCTAAAAGACCTGGATCTGATTGTCAGCCTGATTGACGGCTGGGAGGGAAAGCTTACCTGGGAGGGGCTCTGCGATGCTATTGAACCGTTGATAGGGACGCGGCCGACTCGCCAAACCCTGAATTCGCACGAGAAGATCAAGAGCGCGTTCACTCACCATAAGGCTAGGATGAAGTCAGGTTTCGTTTCCACGAAACGCCCGGCGAGTTTGAGTATTGCCGAGCAGCGGATTCGGCGGCTGGAGGCAGAAAACCATCGACTTGAACGTGAAAATGCTTGCCTGATGGAACGGTTTGTTCGCTGGCAGTACAACGCTTATAAATTTAACGTTTCTGCAGAGAAGCTGGATGCGCCGCTTCCGATTGTGGATCGTGGCTCTTCGGAGGTTGGACCCTGAGCGTAATATTGCATTGAGGCTCTTTAAATCAATGACTCATTGCGGCTTGGCTAGGTAGGTTTGGTGTATGGAGGGTTGTACATGTTTATGAAGATCCCCCCGAAAGGCCCGCTGGGTGTTCTAACTATGAGCGAAACAATTTCGAGACTGACCAATCTTGAATTATCGAGGTCTTCTGGAAAGCGTCCTCGTTGTGGCTCGGTTCTTACTGAGAATGAATTGCAATCGTTACGCGCAGAAATGATCAGAGATGGCGCTTATATTTATATAAAGGAATGGTTAAGCCTTAAGCTGGGAAAGCGCTCATGAATGGGCTAGGGGTAGGTCATCGGTGAACGATAGCGCTCATGGATGAGCTAGGGTCAGCTCACCGATGCTACGTAAAGACGATAATTCGCCTATTCGAGGTCAACCGGTCGGTTGTCCACTTAATGGCCCTTGTGTCTTTTTCAGTCCGTTAGTGGTGCTTTCGCCTCCCATGTGCTCAAAAGGTATAGTGCTAGCGATCCGGCTAAATTAACCGCCAATTCCGCATGTCTTGGAGCTGGTTTGACGCCTGCCTTTCCTGTGCCATGAGAATCGCTGAGTCGATTTCGAAGAGCGCCCAGTCCTTCTACTACTGATGTGCATCCACCAAGAATCTGTTTAAAGACCTTCTCCGTGTGTTGAGAGGGAGCAAGGTTGAGCTGTTCAGCTGTTTGGCGATACAGCTTGTTAAGGTCCGGAGTCTCTTCATATTTGGCACCTGCTTCCTCTAAGATGTGCTTGCAGACAGATTCGAGAAGGGTTCGCGCCATTGTGATTGCACCTTCTGGGTCAGTCGTGCGCCTCTCCAGCGATTTCGTCCAAGCTGTCCTTACATTCTCTGAGTCGAATCTCTCAATTGCACCAGTGACCACATCGTCTGCAGGTGAAAAATTACCTTTTTCAACGTAGTCCAGCAACGGACGGAACTGGTCCCAGAGATAAGCTCTGCGTTCCGCATATGTGCCGTACTTATTCTTTATATATTGCCAAAACTGACTGAGGCTGCGGCATGTGTTGACGAACCGAGGTAGCATCGTTGCAAGCGTAGGGTCATCAAGGAGGGCGCGTCTAAGCATCAGGTACGCCGTATCGTCCTCTTTACCGCCTGTAGCCTGCGAGACCAGAATGTTTTGGAGCGATTCTGCTTCTTCTGATAGTGGATGCATGGCGATGCTCTGTTCGACGGGGCGTGATATATCGCCATACTAATGCCATGACCCCGTGGGATCCAATCACTTCGAGTCCCGGCTGAGGCTTGACGGCTTCAGCTATGGCCGGTCGCCTTAGTGTAATTAGTCGTCGCGTAAATACAATCCATAAAGAAGTTAGATAGCCTTGTGATTAGTCGTCGAAATTTGCTTGGGAAAATATTCTCAATATGAAGAGTCAGGTTTTTCTCGCTTTTTCATTTGGTTATTGAGTGGTATGTGTTTTTTTATCAGTCAATATTATTAAGGTTTCTGGTCGGCCAAGCTGGCAGTAGTTCATCGTCTCCATCATTGGATGGTTATTTTTTATTTGGTCGATAAAGTGGCTAGGGGGTAGTGATGTCAGTTTGGCTAGCTTTTCAAGAATATTTTCGTGCCAGTCCGGGTTTAGTGAGTTTATGTCCTCACTTGCCTGAATATGAATTTCATTATATTGTATATCATTAATCAGCGCTAAGTCGTCTCTGAAGTAATGGAGCATGTCTGTCGTATAGGACATTTTCAAAAACGTACTAATCATGCTTCGCCAGGAAATTGCATTAAAGTCTAGTACCTTTAAGACTGGCAGGAAACTGTCTATCCTAAACAAAATCCTTGCCATAAATATTGCGGACGGCGTCGCTTCTACTGGTAAAAATGTTCCAATAACACTAAGTGCGCCGGATCGAAGTAGCCCATTTGCTACAGATGCATGAGAGCCGCTTATTGGGCTAGTCAGGCATGCACTGAGCATAACTATAGGCGGGATTCTTGCCTTCTCATATAAGTCCCATGTATTCAACTTCTCCTCCCCAATTGCAAGCCAACTAATACCCTCAGGACCGTCATGGTCGCCATGGCAGTCAAAAATCACAATCGCACCATTGTAGCTATTCAATGCAGATATGGTTTCTTCGATTGTTTCGACGTCAATTATTTTTACGGAGAGGCCATGCTTGAAAGGGAAAGTCTCGGTTGCTACTTGAAGATAATTTTTAATTGGGTCGCTTGGTCGGAATGAGCGTATTACTAATACATTTAGTAGGGAGTCTTTGTGGATATATTTTTTCTGCCCTGCGAAGCTGAGTTGCATTAGCATATTGCCCGGTGTCGTTGGTATTTTCGATACTTCATGACTAATCATCAGCGGAAGTTTGTCGAAGTATAGCCATTCTATTGGGACATCGCTTAGTATTTTGCAAGCGCCGCTTTTCGTATTGATGTGATTGATCAGTTTTTCGTCTATGTCGCCGATTAAGCCCTCAGTTATTTTTCTAAAGGCTTGCTGAAATTTTTGGCTTGAATTAGGGTTCTCTTTTTTCGAAAGCTGTTCAATTTCCTTGAGCTGTTTAGATCTCAGATTTACACTATTAGGTAGCCGAGCTGCGGGTAAAAACTCACTGGTGGCTATGAAGGCTGCACAAAGATTCGTTATAAAAAGCTCTTTTTGTCGGGAAGCTATTATTAAACCAGCCATCGGGTCATGATATGGATTGTTTTTGTCAGCCCCTTCAACGGATATTCCAGAATATTGGCGGTTTTTGAATATTCCATTTTTTATTAGTTCTCGGTGCCACTTTAATTTTACCTTTCGTAAGATTTGATTCCAGTAAATGCTGCTCATATCTTGGTATTTTGTAAACACAGATGGTGCGTACAACACGATTTCTTGGCGGCCGTCATATGCTTGGGTATTTATGATACTGAATATTGAGTCCGCATTTTCCAGCATTGCGTCTATATAAGAGTCTGGGTCGGATGCGACCAAGGTTTCTGACTCTGTGAACTCGAAGCCCAGTGCGTGGTGTGTTAGTTCTCCAGCTACTGTGACACCGGAAGAGCGAATAGGAAAAGGAGCTTTGAGGTTGTAAGTGCTTCTAGTTTCTTTGGATGGGTGTTGACCTGTTTTGTGTAAGTGAATCGATATGTATTGATCGAGTACTTGGGATAAAGGTGTGGTTTGGTTTTGAAGGTTTATAACGTCATAGGTATCATGATCGATGAGGCTTACAATGAGTGGAGGATGTTTAAATTTTCTACAGGTTCGTATGACGGAATCTAAATCTACCGGGCGACAAAAGAAAATACAAAAGCACTCGCTATGTGTATCAGGAACGGAATCTATATGCGAGGCGCTTATGGGAGTCGCATTCTTGAAAGAAGATTCGCGCCTTGACTCAAGTAGTTGTTCATATGTATAGAAAATTTCAAATGGAGTATTTGGTGCGCAGCACAGGGCATGAAATAAGAGTATCGATTCTGCTTCTGCTAACCCAGGGTGGAACCCCTGAAAGGTAGTGAATTTTTCTTCCGTGAGGGCAGGGATTACAAAAAAATAGTGAATTTCATCCATGATGGCTCCGCTAAGCGTGTTGATCCAGCCATCAAAGCTTAGCTGGGCTAATGTCTATATGCTATTACTCGCTCATAAGGAGAACCAAACAACCAGTTCAATGTAGCTGCTGTCTATGGGCACAATGCCATCATTCAGATACCATTCGCATCAATCGGGATACAGGGACAAGCCTACGGGACTTATCTGAGTCTGAAGCTAGCACTGACAGCGTTTATTAAAAGCCAGCAGGAGCTGTGGCTGAGACGAGCTGGTTGCCAAGGAGGCACTATTCCCTAGGCGCCGCTCCATGGGCTGCAGGTCGGCAACAGGGAAGCCATTATGCAAATCGTCGTTCGGGGCAATGGGTTGCACAAGAGCGAGACAAACGCTCTGGATCAGATGCAAAAGCACCTGCGTGAGAGCTGGTTCGGTTACGCATCGGTATTGGTTGCGGATAAGCAGGGGTCGATGGAGTTCGACCTCATTGTCGTGACGCATGACCGCGTGCTCGTGGTCGAACTCAAAGAATGGCACGGCAAGCTGACCAACTATGATGGCAACTGGATCATTACCACCCCGCGTGGCGAGCAGAACAGGGGCAAAAGTGCCTATCACCGCAAGCGAGACCAGGGGTATCGTCTGGCGGCCATTCTCAAAAAAGAAATAGGACACAAGCTGTCCTACGACCCCTACGTCGAAGCGCACGTGGTGCTCTGTGGTAGCGCGACGCCTGAGCACCTGCCTGAAGGGGAGCGCAAGTATGTTCACACCCTTGAAGACTTTCTGAAGATCGCGGGCAAAGGCTATGAGAGCCTCGTTCAGCAAGTGCGAATGATCAAGTTCGACGAAATGGGCAGGCTAAGACCCAACAAAGCCCAGCCCATTTTCGACAGCTTCTTTCGGGGTAACCGTGTAGAACTTGCTGAATTCCAATATCTAGAATACACCGCTGCTCATGCCCCAGACCGCGTGCATGATCAGCATCTGTTCAGTGAGTATCCCGCCACCAACGTCGGCCCTCCTATTGGCAAGGCCATGATGCGTCGCTGGGATTTGGCAGCTTTGGGGTTGGCATTTCACGATGACGAGACTTGGCGCCGTGTGGTGACGCGAGAAGACTTTGTCTTTCGTACCGCCAGCGCTGCGAACAGCCCGCTAGAAGATTTTCTTCTCAGGCCTTTGTCCCCGATGGTTGAGGACAACATCACTAGTGACTGCGTCGAACTATTCGAGATTCGCAAGAACACCCTGCGTCTTGAGCAGCACCTGAATCTGCATGGCCACAAATGGTCGGTTGATGATCGTCTTGACCTGACCAAGGCCCTATTGGCGCCCTTTGCCGAAATGCACAGCATGGGTTTTGCACACCGGGACATCGACACGCAGAACCTTTGGTACTCTCAGGATTCGCGCATCGTCTTGGCCTCCAGTTTCCACGCAGCCTTCGTCCCTGACAAAGGCACGGTCAAGGATCTGGCCGAACGTCTAAAAAGCAACACGACTCTCCTTCCAGAAGATGTTTATGCCTCACAGGGTGATGTACTCAGCCCGTTTGCCAAAGACGTCTACCTGCTGGCCCTGGTCGCCCACAAGATTTGTTTTCACTGCGCCAAGTTTGTCCTAGAAGAAGGTATTTGCGTATGGCGCTCGGTGGCCAGTGACCCCTTCGATGGCAAACTGGACGCATTCTTCGCCAAGGCAATGGATCTAGAGCAGAAGAACCGCTTTGCCAATGCTTCTGAAATGCTCGCTGAATTTAACACCCTGGCGATCGGCAAACCGCTGCAATATGACGACACCCAGGAGGTCATGCAGGAGATTGCCAAGGGCGATTTCGTCAAGGCCGATTGGAACCCCTACATGCTGATGAGCTACTTCCCGCCAGCGCCAGGGATCGTTCCTATCGGCACTGCAGAGAAAATGGTTTATCGGTGTGTGTTCGACTCTGAAGAGGCGCTATTCAAGTTCTGGCCGAAGGCCGTGGTCGACCTGAAGAATCCTGGCACCAACCGCCGTATCCTGCGCATGAGAAAGCGCATTGAGCAGTCCCTTGAGGACGAATTGCCACTGCCAGCGCTGCTGACCCATGGCATGTTTGCAGGCGGCAACGGACTGTTTGTCGTCACGCGCTTCGAGCAGGGCACTGGCTGGCCTGAATTTGTTACGACCCTGGACAAGCTTGAGCAAAAGCTGGAGGCCGCTTCGGCACTCTGCAATCTGCTGATCAACGTGCACGGCCTAGATTTTGCGCACGGGGATCTGCACCCAGACAACATTCTGGTTCGTCCAAGCGATGAGGGTGACCCTCTTTCGCTGATGTTCATTGACGCACTCGATTTTGGCGACACCTCTGATCCCTACAATGTCGAATATGGCCCGGCAAACCCGGCCAGCACCGACAGCTTTGGTCGCGACTGCTATGCGCTCTACAAGATCGTAGGCGAGCTCCTAGGAGCTGAAGCCCCTACATCTCTGGTCGCCGAGTTAGCTTTGGCTAAAGAGCAGCCGAACGGGATTCCCGTTGCCATCGATCCACTGAATGAGACCCTCAAGGCAGAGCTCGAAGCTCTTCGAAAGCCTATCGCACCTGAATTACCTGCGCTGAAATTTGTCGCTGACGTCTTCCGGTGGCCCACAGAAGAGACATTACTTCAGGGCAGAGAGTCTGCGTATTACCTGCAGGTCGAGCGCGCTGACCGCAATCCAGAGCAGCTATACATCAGGCTGACCGCGCTGGACAGGCGTCTGGCATTCAATTTTGATCCCGTGCACCAGACGCTGTCTTCGCCTTGGCTCTCCGATGTGTCGTTCAGCGATTACATTTCGGCAGGGCACAAAGCTCAGGCTACCTTCATCCAACCCATCACCGTTCAGAAAGGTATTTCAACCAAGGCTACTGATGAGGCGTTCGTACACTTTCTGCTGAGCCAAGAGCCCGTGCAGAGCTTCCTGAAGAAACCCGAGTCGGTATCAGGTGAAGAGGAGGGCTGTGAAGACAGTGATGAGTTCGCCGATCAGAGCATCAGGCCATCGGCAATCTGGAAGGCAATGCTGGAAACCGAAGGTGACCAGCTGATGCGCGTCGAAATCGAGAATGCCGCCTTTGAAGAGAGCGCTAGTGGAGCACTACTCATTCCCTATGTGCCGCAAAATGGCCAGGATCTAGACTTCAACGAAGATGCCGGTGACATCGGCATCTTCCTGGAGGGCGAGAACCGCCCGTTTGGTGAGGTGGTGGCCGAAGAGTGCAGTTCAACACGAATGGCTGTGCGTATTTTTTCTGCCGGCATTCGCAGCGTCAAACAGAAGCTGACTCCGGGCACGGAGCTTATTTTTGAGTCCAAACTCAACAACGCCTCTCGCGAGCGCCGCAAGAAAGCCATGGAGCGCGTGCTCAACGGAGTGTCCCGAATTGCTCACCTCCCTGTCTACTTCGATCAAGCCGGGGCCCTGCAGTCCAAGGTGACTGGCAAGATCCCGGATGAAGTTGCTATCCGAGAGCGCTATGACTCGGATAAGGGGCAACTCAATCCACGCCAAGTCATAGCTTTCCAGCGGGTAATCTCCGAAGGGCCGATCGGTGTATTGCAGGGGCCGCCTGGCACGGGGAAAACCGCCTTCGTCACCAAGCTGATCCACTACCTGTTTGAAAATGAGCTGGCGGGTAACATCCTGCTGGTGGGGCAATCACATGCCTCGGTGGACACGGTCGCGCTCAAGGCTCGCGAACTGTGCTCAGAGCTCGGCACAGACATCAGCGTCATTCGCCTGGGCCACGAATCGGCCATTGACGATCAGATGCTCCAGTGCCATTCCAGTTCAATTCAGCGCCAGATCCGCTTCAAGTTTCAACGTGAGTACGAAAAGCGGATCAATGCCCTGGCTTCCCGGCTCATGCTCAGCCAAGATCTGGTCGAAGAACTGGCCAAGCTGCACCGCAGCATCAGTCCGCTTCTCGATCGTATGCGCACGTACACCAAGCAGAGGGACGATATCGCTTCCAAGCGCCAAATTAGCGAAGAAATCCGAAGCGAAAGGGTGATCGACTATGACAACAAGATCAAAAGCTGTGTCGAGTCACTGCAGCATCACATGGACAGCCGGGGCTATGAATTCACCCTGCCCTCGCCCACCGCGCCCGAGTTCTGGCGCGAGTTGTCCAACCAGGTGGCGCGCCAGCACGGTGTGACCAATCAGCTGGCCCTGCAGCGCCTGAACAACCTGATCAGCATCAGCCAGGACTGGATCGATGTTTTGGGCTCGGGAGCGGCCAACTACGACAAGTTTCTGGTCAAGACCTCCCAACTGGTGTGCGGCACCCTGGTAGGCATTGGAGCGGGAGCCTTGCACATCGAAGAGATGGAGTTCGACTGGGTCATCGTCGACGAGGCAGGCCGTGCGCAAGCTTCGGAGCTCATGATTGCCATGCAGTGCGGGCGCCGCGTTTTGCTGGTGGGTGACCACAAGCAGTTGGCCCCCATGTACGAGAAAAAACACGTGCGCGCAGTGGCCAGGAACCTGCAGATTGATGAGCGTGAAGTGGTGAAGACCGACTTCGAGCGCGCCTTTACGGTGAACAATGGCATTACCCTCGACACTCAGTACCGAATGATTGAGCCGATTGGAAACATTGTCAGCCACTGCTTCTATAACGACGAGCTGCACAGCTACCGCAAGAAAGCGGATTCGTGGTGCGATGAACTTCCGTATCCGTTCAACAAACCTGTCAGCTGGATCGACAGTGGTTCGGGAGACCGCGCGGTCAATGAGGATGAGCCCCAGAAGGGTAAATTCGTCAACAAGCATGAGGTTGCGATTTGCTTGCACTTGCTGCGTCAGCTCGCAAGACCCGAACACATGGAAAAGCTGAATGCCAAACGTACGCCGATGAACCCTCAACCCATAGGGCTGATCACCATGTACCGAGGTCAAAAGCGCTTGATCGAGGAAGAGTTGAGTCGTGCTGAGTGGGCGGCACCGCTTAGAGATGCAGTCAGAATCGATACGGTTGACTCGTACCAAGGCAGCGAAAACACGTTATTAATTCTTAGCTTGGTGAGGAACAATGACAAAGGCCTCCAAGGCTTTCTTGTTGATCAATCGCGAATCAATGTTGCCTTGTCCCGGGCCAAAGATCGCTTAGTCATCATCGGTTCCAAGAAAATGTGGAGCGGGGTGAATACACCAACTGCACTAGGGAGTGTGGTCAGTTATGTGACCGAGCAACATGCCAAGTCACCTGACGATTACGAAATCGTAGATGGCACCACTGTGATCGAGGGTCAGCGCCATGAGTGAAGAATACCAAGCTGTTGATGCCTCAGGCTTTCGCATTTGCAACACAATCTCCCTGCTTTTGCCTGCATACCAGTATCAAATAAGCTGCTCATGGACGAAGGAAGTCTCCTTGCCTGCGGTAGAGGAGTTCACGTGTCGTCTGCTGTTGGCCTTGCACGAAGTGCTGCCTGGAGAGATTCGTGAGTATTTCGGCTTGTCCAAGCGCGAATGCGAGGTATTGATCGAAACTCTCATCCGAAACAAGCTGGCCGTCTATACGAATGACGGACATTTGACGCCTTCAGCGATGCTCACAGATCGCACCAAGGGAAGCACATCGGCCAGTCCGAGTCTCACCAAGTATGAAGAGCGGATCGAGCGCCCGATTTTTGAGTTGCTGACCAAGACCATAATGCCGGCCAGTCAGAACAATCGCACTCGCTGGGGGCTGCCGCAAATTCCGGTGCCGGCGGAAAATAAAGCTTGGTCCGTTCAGGCTGTGGCAGATGCTTTCGGCGACCAGTATCGCGCTTTTCTGGATTTCTCCAAGCTGCCCGAGTCCGAAGCTCGGAAGACCAGGCTCTATAAGGTCGGTGCATGCGATCAGGCGGCTCCAGTGAACATTCAGGTGGATCTGGAGATCGGTCTGCTGCCAACCCAGGCGGGCAATGTCGAAGTCATCAAGCGCGTTGCCGAGAAAGTTGGCGGCACTCGCCAGCGCCCCTTAAGTATGGAGCTCGAAGCCAAGATTTCCGACTATCTTAATAGCCTACGGATGCCTAAGGGCGGCATGACTCTCCAAGCCTATTGTGAGGAGTTCGGGGATGAAGTGTTGACCCGTTATCTAGATGACCGAGGTCTGGATATCAACACGTGGCTGATCGATCATAAGGAACGTAGGACGGGCTACGGCAGCCAAGCCACTAGGGCTATGATCGGGCCGATTTACGAGAACAACAACCGGATTGCTTTGGGGCGGATGCTCGAAGACCTCTCTCGGGACTGGCCAGAGGGTCAGGTTCACTCGGCATTGTGGCTGTCGAGCTCTGTGCCTCTGTGGGCAGCCAACGGGACATTGATCAGCGACTTCTGCCGCAGGACCGCTGAGAAGCTCAGTGAGGCGCCTCACGTCAAAGGTCGAATTACCGCTATCGTCCCATTCGATGAAAAAAGGGAGTTCGGCCAGCTGCGCAGCACGTATCACAATCGGATTCCTAACGGAATTGCTTTCGAAGGAGCGGATCTTCAGGACCGGTTCGAGATCTTCCTGGTCCCTGGGCAGTTGGCCGTGGTGCAGTACCACTTTCAGCCCAGTGACGAGAGCGCGGCGACGGTCCCGATTGGTTACATCACCTGTGATCCGCAGCGTGTTGCCCACATTGACGGCTTCCTAAATTCCCGACTGGTCGGGAGAGGTGAGGGCCATGTGGTGTGGAGTGAGGATTCTGAGCGAGACATCGCTAATCATATGGAAAAGGATCGCCTGGAGCTAATCCAGTCCAGTGGGTCCGGACTTCCGATGTCTAGCCAAGTTAAGCTCACAATCAAGAAGCCGCCTAGAAAATTCTAGTGGGTTATAACGGGCTGCTTTAGAATTTTTACAGTTCTAGTATGTTCAGCTCAACGGGGCGTTGTGTGCACGCGGCGCCTCGGTCGAGGCGCCATACATATATGCTCCATTCAATTTTAGGCTGGTGGAGGCGGATGCTACAAACGTGACTCCAGGCCTTCAATGGAAATCGTTTGGCACTCTATGTTCTGAGGCTCGTACCGTTGGTCTGAATTTAAGCGAAGTTCAGACAAGCAGCTTGAGAAATACACTTATCGATTTTGTAAAGTTTCCTAAGCCTTGCACGGCATAAATTTACGAAAAACCTTACACTGATAAGGTTCCGGTGTAGTGATGATCCGTCCAATACCCAATAAGATATGAGCTTAAGCCCACTCAGTCGTTCGTCTTGCTGACTGTCTGGTACTCATAACCGTTCTAGAGTACCGCTCCTAAAGAACTAAACAGAGGCTCCCAGCTCAAGCAGCCGGGGGCCTTTTTTGTTAGCCCCATCTAACCCTCGATAACACCTCCATCCTGCGCATCACCCCTCAAACGCATCTAACTCTAAATAACTCCCCCGACAAACGGTCCCACCCAACGCCACCAACCCCAAAACCTTACCCCATCTTCGCAATCCCCCATCCCGCTCCCCACCCACACCAAGCGTTCAACCTCCGTACAGCTTTCCTCTGACAGACTCATTTTTGCCGAGCCCCAGCGCCTAAAGGGACAGCCTGCCGCCGCCCCCCAATACTTCCAAAAACAATAATCCGAAGGCCTCCCCCATGAATACTTCGACTTTGCTGGAGCCTGATCAGAGCGTCTGTTTATCAGACGTGCTGTATGGCGCGATTCGCCCTGAGTTATTGCGTGAGGAGGTACTTGCCGATTTGCTCGAAGCCAGTGCGCTGCGCAGTCCGGGGCAGATTGCTTTGATTTTTGGGGATCGGCAGCTCAGCTATCGCGAGTTGGATCGGCAGGCGGATCAGGTGGCGTCGGGTTTGATCAATGCGGGCGTGTTGCCGGGGCAGATTGTCGGGTTGTGGCTGCCACGCGGTATCGAATTGTTGGTGATGCAAGCGGGTATCGCTAAGGCGGGAGCGGCGTGGTTGCCGCTGGATCAGGACACGCCGGTTGACCGCTTGCACATCTGGATGGACGACGCGGGGGCGGTGGGCGTTGTGTGTTGTGAGGCGTTGGCGTCGAGCTTGTCCGGCATTGGTCTGCCGCTGTGGACTGCCGAGGCGTTGTTGAGTCCAGGGGAGGGTGCGTTGTTGCGTCGGCACGGCGCGTTGCCGGAGCATCCTGCTTATGTGATCTACACCTCGGGTTCTACCGGGAAGCCCAAAGGCATCGTGATTTCCCAGCGCAGCATTTGCCACTTTTTGCGCAGTGAAAACGCGGTGCTTGGCATCCGCGCGGCGGACCGGGTGTATCAAGGTTTCTCTGTAGCGTTTGACATGTCGTTCGAAGAAATCTGGATCGCCTATCTGGTGGGCGCGACGCTGTGGATCGGCCCCAAAGAAACCAGCGGCGACCCGGAAACCTTGCCACGCATGCTGACCGAGCAGCGCATCAGCGTGTTGCACGCCGTCCCGACTTTGCTGGCGTTGTTCAGCGAAGACGTGCCGAGCCTGCGCCTGATCAACCTCGGCGGCGAGATGTGCCCCGAGTCGTTGGTAGAGCGCTGGAGCCGGGCCGGTCGGCAGATGTTCAACACCTATGGACCCACCGAAGCGACAGTCTCGGCCAGCCTTGCGCGGCTGTCGCCTGGGCAGCCGGTCACCATCGGAACGCCATTGCCCAATTATGGTTTGTTGGTGATTGCCCCCGATGTGGTGGCCGGCCTCCCGTTAATCCTGTTGCCTCGTGGTCAGACCGGCGAGCTGTGCATCATCGGCCCCGGCTTGGCCGACGGTTACCTCGGGCGGCCGGACCTGACCGTGGAAAAATTCCTGCCCAATCCATGGGCCACGGGTTACCACGATGAGTGCCTTTACCGCACCGGTGACTTGGCGCGAATAGACGTCGACGGCCAGGTGCAGTGCCTGGGTCGGGCCGATGATCAAGTAAAAATTCGCGGTTTCCGGGTTGAGCTGGGTGAAATCGAATCCCTGCTGGCGCAGCAGCCCGGCGTCGGCACGGTGGCGGTTTTGCTGCGCAACGAAGACGGTATCGACCAACTGATTGCCTATCTGGTCGCGGACACTGTATTGCCGCCCCAAACCTTGGCCGCTCAGTTGCGTAAAACCCTGCAAGCGTCTTTACCGGCCTACATGGTACCGGGGCGGTTCGAGCTGCTGGACAGCATGCCGCGCCTGACCTCTGGGAAGATTGACCGTAAAACGCTCAAGTCCCGACCAATCAGCATTGATACCAGCAGCGCCAGTCTTGAGTCCGACGTGGCTGAGAGCGCGGCCGAGCAGTTTCTGTTTGCAGCTTTGGGAGCACTCTTCCCCAGCCAGCCAATCCGCCGCGATGCTGACTTTTTCACAGATCTGGGCGGCCACTCGTTCTTCGCCGCCCGGCTGGCCTCAGCCTTGCGCGCCGATGCACGGTTTGCCCACATCACCGTGCGCGACATTTATCATCAGCGTCGCGTCGGTGCCATCGCCGCCGTATTGGAGCAAACCCCTGAGCAAGGCCCGGCCCACGTGACGTGGACGCCGCCTTCAGCTTTTCGTCGTTGGCGCTGTGGCGCGGCTCAGGCACTGGCATTACCGGCGCTGGTCTGCCTACGAATGATCCAATGGCTGGCGCCGTTTTTTGCGTACGACTTTCTTACCAGCAATTCGGGCGACTCCGCAGCTTTCGCCACCGTCGCCTCGGTGGCGGTATTCCTAGCGGCTACCGTGTTGCAATTCGGCGTCGCGATCATTGGTAAATGGTTGATTGCGGGCCGGCTGAAACCGGGCAGTTACCCGTTGTGGGGCGTGACCTATTACCGCTGGTGGGCTGCCGACCGTCTGGTCGAGTCGGCGCCGGTGTACCTGTTGAGTGGCTCATCGCTTTACCCCCTCTGGTTGCGTGCGCTCGGTGCCAAAATCGGCAGCGAGGTCATCATTGGTTCGATGAACGTGCGGGCTCCAGAGCTGTTGGTCATCGGTAACGAGGTTAGCGTCGGCAACGGGGTCAGCTTCGAAAACGCCCGTGTTGAACGCGGAGAGTTGCACTTGGGCGCCATCACCGTGGGCGACAACGCCTGCGTCAGTTCTTATGTGGTGATGGAAGGCGGCACTGCCGTCGGCGAACTCGGCCATTTAGAGGCTCAATCAGCCCTGGCTCAGGGTTGCAAGGTACCGGCTGGCCGGGTCTGGAAAGGTTCGCCAGCACGGGATGTCGGCGCGTTCGATGCTCGATCCCAGCGACCAAGGCCTGACGTCACGCAGCAACGTCGTCTCGGGGAGACGCTGTTTTTCGTGTTTGGCATCCTCCTTGTCGCCCTGCTGTTTTTCATCCCGGTGTTTCCGACCTTTGTGCTGATCGACTGGCTTGACGTGCAGAGCGTTATGCCTTGGCTGCAAGGTGACTCCGTTGTCGTGCAACTGGCGCGCTATTTCGTCTTGGCGTTCCCGGCCAGTGCCGTACTGATTGTGCTGACTGCATTGTTATCGGCGGCCCTGCGCTGGATCGCGCTGCCGCGCCTGAAACCTGGCAGCTACCCGGTTCACAGCACGACCTACTGTGCCAAATGGTTGGTCAGTCATATTCAAGAATCGAGCTTGAACGTGTTGTCCGGCATTTACGCCACGGTTTATGCGCCGTTCTGGTTTCGTCTGCTAGGCGCCAAGGTCGGCCGCGACGCCGAGATTTCCACCGCCCAAGGGGTTATCCCGGACATGCTGACGCTGGGCGATGAAACCTTCATTGCCGACGCCGTTATGCTCGGCGACGAGCAGATCGACGGTGGCTGGATGACCATGCGCCCAACGGTGATCTCCCACCGTAGCTTCGTCGGCAATGGCAGCTACATTCCAGACGGCACCGTGTTGCCGGAGAACGTCTTGATCGGCGTTCATTCCCACGCGCCACTCAACTCACAACTGTCGGACGGCGACACGTGGCTCGGTTCGCCGCCAATCAATCTGCCGGCGCGGGAAAAGGTCATCGGCAGCTACCCCGAGTCCCTGACCTTTCGCCCATCGCCCCTGCGGCGGTTAGCACGGGGATCGATTGAAGCGGTGCGCATCGTTGTACCTCACGCGTTGGTGGTCGCGGTCGGTTACACCGTGATGCTCGATTTGATGCCGCTGGCCAAAGACGGTCGCTGGGCGGCAGTGATCGGCTACCTCGCCCTTATTGGACTGGCGTATGGCGTCGGCAATTACCTGTTTGTCGTGGCATTGAAATGGCTGCTGATGGGCCGTTATCGCAAGCGCGCCGAACCAATGTGGACCCCGTTTGTGTGGGTGTCCGAAAGCATCACCAGTGTCTACGAAAGCATGGCGGCGCCGAACTTCATGCGTTACCTGAGGGGCACGCCGTGGTTGCCTTTGGCGTTCAATCTGCTGGGCTGCAAGATTGGCCCAGGGGTGTACATGGACACTACAGACATCACCGAATTCGATTGCGTCTCCATTGGCGATGACAGCGAGTTGAACGCAGGTGTGTGCCCCCAAACCCACCTGTTCGAAGACCGAATAATGAAAATCGATCACGTGGTTATCGGCAAGCGAGTCTACATGGGGCCACGCAGCGCCGTGCTGTACAGCGCGCAAGTGGGTGACGACGCACGCCTTGGTCCGCTGACGTTGGTAATGAAAGGCGAACACATTCCGGCCACCAGCAGTTGGACCGGTTGTCCGGCGGCACCGGCCCGAGCATGATCCCTAACGCGCTCGACGCCTTAACCGTATTTCCATGGCCTGGTCCGCCGTCGCACATACGGACCGGCGTGCTATTGCTGCGCACCGCAACCCCGGTCGGCGCCAGTCGAGTCTACGCCAGGGATCACATTCGGCAGGCGTTAACCGAAACCCTCGCACTGACCCTGAATGTGCCGCAGTCGGCTATCGTGGTTATGTCGACGCCAGGACAACGGCCGCACATTGTCATTTCGGGTATCGGTGAAGTGGGTTTGTCGATCAGCCACGAAAGCACCCTGTCGCTGGCGGCGGTGAATTTACACGGCCAAGTCGGCGTAGACGTGATGCAGGTGCAGCAAACGCCAGATTGGCACGCGGTGGCGCTTGATTATCTCGGTCCGGTCGTCGCGGCGCAGTTAATGGACATTGAACCTGCGCAGCGTGAGAAGGCGTTCGCCCAAGCCTGGTGTGCCCATGAAGCGCGTCTGAAATGCCGAGGTCGGGCGTTGGATGAGTGGTCCCAAGAGAAACAACTCTCGTGCCGTACTTCAGAACTGGCGTTGCCCGAGGGATTCGTTGGCGCATTGGCCCTGTGTTCCACAAAGGCCCCCCTCGCTAAATAACGCTCCGGTTTTTCTGCCGGAGCCATCACCTCATCTATCGCCCGTTTGTCTAGCTCCAGCGCGCCCTCCACTGCGCCCGTTGCTGATTTGCCTGATCTCAACCCATCGAAATCTCCGTTTCCAGATATCTGCTCATGGCTTCGACCCGACTGCGAGTCTTGTCGGCTGTAGGCGGGGTGGTTCATATAAGCCGCGTCGCCAACAAGTTGGCTCTCAGATCCTGTGGGAGCAGGCTTGCCTGCGAAGAGGCCCATCACCCCCCTGCTGATTTCGAGCGGAAAACCTGGGTCGCCGACATTGATGCAGCAAACACAATCTGTAGGGGCCAACGTGTTGGCGGTAGGCTGAATGCGGTTTATCAGGCACACCGCTTCGCGAACACGTTCACTCCTATAGCCGATTGACTCGGCTCTCCAGACCTACCGCTCGATGGTCTTGCTCCAGCGCGCATTCCACTCTGGCCGTTGTTGATTCACCTGATCCCAATCGATCGAAATCGCTGTTTCCAGGTATTTGTTCATGGCCTCGACTCGAGCGCGGGTTTTGTCGGTGGTTGGGGTTTTTGGGTTGGAAGGGATTTGATCGCCTTCTTCCAGTGCCGGGCCTTGGGCTTCTGGGCTCAGCAGAAACGCCGCCAGTTTTTGCGCCAGTTCCGGTTGGTCGTTGTGGGCGATGGCGCATTCGGCGACGTTAAGCACCACGGCGCCTTCTTTCGGTTGCGCGTATTCCACCGGCACGCCCAGCAGTTGCAGGGTGCTGACGCCGGTCGGGGTCAGCGGAAAGATGGCCGCTTCATTGGTCTGGACCATTTCCGAGATCTTCGCCGAGCTGGCGATGTATTCCAAAACGTTAGGGCCGACGGTTTTCGGCCACGCTTTGAAGCCCGGTTCAACGTTGGCTTCGCTGCCGCCCTGAATACGGTTGAACATCAAGAAACCGTGCAGGCCGAACGTCGATGACGCCAGGGACTGGAACACCACCTTGTCCTTGAACTGCGGGTTGGCCAAGTCCATCCACGAAGTCGGCGCGCTCCAGCCTTTTTCTTTAAACATTCGCGTGTTGTAGGCGAGGCCGGTTACGCCGAGGGTCACGGCCACGGCCTGATCCTTGATCTTCGCTTTGGCCGGAATATCCGCCAGCACCGGGCTGTCCTGAAGCGTGTCGCACAAACCCATGGAAATGGCGCGGTACATGATGCCGTCGTCGAGGAATATGACGTGCATCTGTGGGTTGTCTTTGCTCGCTTGAACCTTGGCCAAAATGTCCGACGAGGTGCCAGGCACGATCACGACTTTAACGTGGTTGGCCTTCTCGAATGCGGGCAACACCTTGTCGGCGTAAACCCGTTCCATGGTGCCGCCGTTCATGCCCAGGTACAGCGTCGGATCGGCGTGGGCCGTGCCCGTCATTAGCAAGCTGGCCAAGGGTAGACAAGACAGGGCGATACGATTGATGTTCTTCATTAACGCGATCTTCCTCTAGGCAATTGAACGACGGTCCCCGCTTGCGCGGTTTGAGTGGTTTGAAAACGAGCGATTGAAAACGCTTCAATCGGCTGTGTAGCGGAACCTGAACACACCAGTTCGGCGAGGGCCTCACCCACCGCCGGGGCGATCTGGAAACCGGACCCGGCGAAACCGAAACCGTGCAGCAAACCCGCTTGGGTGGTGCTGACGCCAATCACGGGTTCGCGATCTGGCAGATAACCTTCGGTGCCGCTCCAGGTCCGAATCGCTTGGGCGTGCGCAAGAAACGGATACAGCTCGGCGGCGTTGCGCAGGATCTCAAGCACGGCGGCTTGGCCTGGACGTGCCTGCTCCGGGGTCATTGCAAACCCTTGGCCGCCGCCCAACACGCAATTGCCCCGCGCCACTTGGCGCGCATAAATCCCACCGCCTTCTACCCCGGTGCTGACGTCCATCACCATGGGCAACGGTTCGGTGACCAGCATCGCCGGGTGCCCGGTGCGCATCGGCACCGACTCGCCAAATTGGGCGGCGACGTTCCCGGCCCAGGCGCCAGCGCAATTGAGCAGCCACGGCGCGCGAACCTTGATCCCGTTGGCGCAGTGGACGTTGAATGCTTGCCCGTCATGTTCGATGTCGATGACGTTGGCCTGCTCGAACACCCGGGCGCCAGCACGTTGCGCGGCACGGGCAAAAGCGGGCGAAATCAAACGCGGGTTGGCGTGGCCATCGTCCGGGCACAACGACGCTCCTTGCGCCACGTCCCCCACCCACGGATAACGCTCGCGAAGTTCGGCGCGATCAAGCAACTGCAAGCCCAAGCCAAAACCGCGTGTGGAGTCGGCATACGATTGAAGGGCGGCCATGTCCTCGTGACTGCGGGCCAGTTTCAAATGCCCTGATTTCACGTATTCGCCGTCGGTGCCGATCAGTTCGAGCAGGTTGTCCCACATCGCGTGGGCGCGCTGGGACAAGGGCAACTGACTCAGTGGCCGACCTTGCCGGCGAACACCTCCATAGTTAACCCCGCTGGAATGCGAGCCACAAAAATCACGCTCCAGCAGCACCACCCGTTTGCCTTTGCGCGCGAGCATCAAGGCCGCCGAAGCCCCGACGATGCCGCCGCCGAGCACCACGACATCGGTTTCGATCAGCGTGCTCATGACTCAATCTCCACGCCAAACGGCAAGGGTTTGATCGGCGCCTGACCGCGCAACCGACCGATGCTGTTCAGCGCTCGGCCGCTGCGTTGGGCGACAATCTCTGCCGCCGCCGATCCGCACATCCGGCCCTGACAGCGGCCCATGCCCACCCGGCAATGGGCTTTGACCCGATTAAGTTCCCAGTGGCCGTCATCCACCACCGCACGGACTTCACCGGCTGAAACTTCTTCACAGCGGCAAACGATCAATTCGTCTGGCGCATTGGTCGCCCAGTCGGTCGGGAACGGGAACGCCGTTTCCAGCCCATGCCGGAAGTGCTCGATGGCCGCGAGTTTGTGTTCCAAAAACCGGCTGCGAGCGCTGTCGATGGCGCGTCCATTGTCTTCAAGTACGGCCAGTGCGGCCCGCTCACCGGTCATTTCCGCTCCATCGGCGCCCATGATCCCGGCGCCATCGCCGGCCAAGTACACGCCCTCAACCGAACTGCGACCTGCGCTGTCGCGGGACGGCAACCAGGCGCGGTTCAACTCACTCCAGTAGAAGTCGCAGCTCAACAAGTCGGCCAATTGGGTTTCGCTGCGCAGGGCGTGGGCGAATGCCACCGCGTCACATTCCAGCCGTTGCTGGTGTTTACCTTGGCGCCAAGTGATGGCGCCAACCCGTTGCTCGCCGTCGATACGTTCCAGGGTTGCGCCCTGATGCACCGCAATGCCGTGGGCGGTTAGCCAACTGCGGTAATACAAACCTTTGGCCAAAAGGGCGGGTTGGCAAAGCAATGCCGGTAGCGCCCGGCATTGCGCACTGATTGGGGCGCTGTCGAGTACCGCGACCACCGTGGCCCCGGCTTTGGCGTACTGATAAGCGACCAGATACAGCAGCGGCCCGCTGCCACAAAACGCCACGCGCTCACCGATGGCGCAGCCCTGATACTTCAACGCAATCTGCGCCGCGCCCAAGCTGTAGACCCCGGGCAGCGTCCAGCCCGGCACCGGCAAAATGCGGTCGGTGGCGCCGGTGGCGACGATAATCTGCGAATAATTGACTGCGCGAGCATGACCATCGCTCAAGGTGTCCAGGCGCCCGTCTTCGGCATTCCACACCAGCGTCTCGGGACGGTAGTCGATTTGGGTCGACAGATCGTCGATGGCGCGATGCACCGATTCGGCCTTCGACGCCTCAAAGCCATAAATCTGTTTAGCCGTGCGCCGAAAGTTGGCCGGTTGGCGGCGATAGACCTGACCGCCGCCGCGTGGCGATTCGTCAAGCAAACAGGCTTTAACGCCGTGGGCCAACAAAGTGTGTGCCGCCCGAATTCCGGCCGGACCCGCGCCAACAATCACCACGTTCATAGGCGGCGCCCCGGTTCACGGCTGATGATCTGTCCGGCTTCCAGCAACGTCGAGCAGGCCCGCACGCGGCGTCCATCATCCAAGCGCACCCAGCAATCCTGGCAGGCGCCCATCATGCAAAAGCCCGCGCGCGGTTCGGCGCTGAAATCACTGCCGCGCACGAACTCGCCGCAGGTCAACACGGCCGTCAGCAGGGTGTCGCCTTGCAAACCGGTGGCCGGTTGACCGTCGAGGGTGAACGCCAGCGTCGGTCGATCTTTCTCGACCAATCGTTTAAACAACGCCATGTCAGTGCATCCCTCTCAATGTTTACCGACCAAAACTCGGTCTAGGCCATAGACCCGGTCGAGCACGATCATGGCCGCTGCGGTTAACGCGATGACCAATGCCGACACTGCTGCCATCATCGGGTCAATGGATTCGGTGGCGTACACGTACATGCGCACCGGCAGGGTCTGGGTCGATGGCGAACTGACGAAAATCGACAGCGTGACCTCGTCGAAACTGTTGATGAACGCCAGCAGCCAACCCCCGGCGACACCCGGCAAAATCATCGGTAAGGTGATTTGGCGAAACAGGGTAAAGCGGCTGGCGCCCAATGATTCAGCGGCTTGTTCAGCGCTGCGGTCGATGCCGATGGCGGCGGCGATCACCAACCGCAATACGTACGGCGTGATGATCACCACGTGGGCAAGCATCAGCCAGGCGAAACTGCCGTTGACCCCCATCAGCGCGAACAGCCGCAGCATGGCCACGCCCAAGACCAAGTGCGGCATGATGATCGGCGACAGAAACAGGCTGTTCAGGAAGTCGCGGCCAGGGAATGTATAGCGGGTGATCGCTAGTGCGGCGGGCACGGCAATCAGGGTCGCCAGCGAGGCGGCCACGAACGCCAGAATCAGACTGTTGTAGAACGCATGAATGAAATCGGCGCGTTCAAACACTGCTTTGAACCAGCGCAGGGAAAACCCCGAAGTGGGCAAGCTCAGGGTGTTTTCCGGAGTGAACGCCACCAGGCACACCACCACCAGCGGCGCCATCATGAACACCACCACCAAGGCATGAAAACTTAACGACAAAGGACCGTTTTTGGACATGTCTTATTCCCCCAAGGTCTTTTTATAGCGGCGTTCGACAAACCGGTTCCACGTCAGCATCACCAGCAAATTGATCACCAGCAGCACCACCGCGATGGCCGCGCCCATGGGCCAGTTCAGTTCCGACAGGTATTGGTCGTAGACCACGGTGGCGACCATTTTCAAACGTCGTCCACCTAACAGGCCGGGAATGGCGAAGGAACTGGCAGACAACCCGAAGACGATCAGCGTCCCCGACAGCACACCGGGCATGACTTGCGGCAGCACCACCAAGCGCATGACCTTGGCCTGACTGGCGCCGAGGGACAGCGCGGCTTGTTCAGCCGAGGGGTCGAGCTTTTGCAGCGAGGTCCAGACCGGAATGATCATGAACGGCAGCATCACGTGGACCAGCGCGATGATTATCGCGAACGAGGTATAGAGCAGCTTCACCGGATGTCCGCCAAACGCCTGAATCGCCTGGTTGACCAAGCCATCGGAGCCGAGCAGCAAGCTCCAGCCAAATGCCCGCACCACCACGGAAATCAGCAGCGGGGTCAAAATCAAAATCAGGAAAATTGAGCGCCACGGTGTGCCCATGCGGCTGAGGATGTACGCCTCGGGGACGCCGATCACCACGCACAACAGCGTGACCACGGCGCTGATCCACAGCGTGCGAAAGAAGATTTCGTAATAGTACGAATCACTGAACAGGTCGATGTAATGGGCGAAGGTGAACTCGCCGTTTTTGACCCCAAGCTGGTAGTCGAACACGTTGAACGACAACACCAGCGTCAGCACCAGCGGCAGTATCAACAGGCAACTGAACAGAATAATGGCCGGCAGTGACAGCAGATAACCACGTCCGCCGTTGCGCAAAAAGGCGAGCGCATTCATGCATGCACCTCGTCGGCGGCCAGCACGCGCAATAAATCAGCTTGCCAGTCGAGTCCCACCGCCGTGCCTTCAGTCAGCGGCGCGCTGCCGTCGTTGCGGCGGACCACAGTTAGTTCGCCCAATGCAGTGTCGATGCGGTACAGCCATTGGCTGCCGAGGAAATAGCGGACTGAAATACGCCCCTGCAACCGACCGTTGCCGGCGTCGAGCAGGTCGATTTTTTCCGGGCGCAAACTGAGGGTTAGCGCGCCATGGCCAGGGGTGTGGCGTACCTGCGGGCAACCGGCGGCATCGAGGTCTCCGGCGAGCATGTTGGCTTTGCCGACGAAGCCGGAAATAAACGGCGTGCGCGGATGTTCGTAGAGTTTGTAGGGCTCGTCGATCTGGGTCACGCGGCCGGCCTGCATCACCACCACCCGGTCACTGATCGACAGCGCTTCCGCTTGATCGTGGGTCACCATCAAGGTCGTGATGCCGACTTCGCACTGGATGCGACGAATCTCAAACTGCATCTCTTCGCGCAAATTGGCGTCGAGGTTGGACAGCGGTTCGTCGAGCAACAGCACGGGCGGTTCAATCACCAATGCGCGGGCCAGGGCCACACGCTGGCGCTGGCCGCCGGACAATTCTCGCGGGTAACGCTCGGCATGCGCTGCCAATCGCACCAAGTCCAATACCGTGGTCACGCGCCGGGCCATATCGGCCGATGGCACCTTACGCATCCGCAAGCCAAAAGCGACGTTGTCGCGGACGGTCATGTGGGGAAACAGCGCGTAACTTTGAAACACAACGCCCAGCCCACGGCTGCTGGGTTTGGCGTGAGTAATGTCGCGGCCGTCCAGCACGATGCGCCCGGCCGTGGCGTCGACAAAGCCCGCGATCATTTGCAGGGTGGTGGTTTTGCCGCAGCCGGAGGGGCCGAGCAGAGAAACGAATTCGCCTTTTTCAACCGCCAGATCCGTGGCGACAACGGCGTCGATGGCGCCATAGCGTTTGCTGAGGCCTTCGAGTTGGAGAAATGCCATGTGCGCGTTCCACCTTGTTTATTGGGCGCGTCGAAACACGCTCTTTTGTAATGGGCAGATGCGAAGGGATACAGCGGGGTGCGTTGGCGCTCGTTCTAAGCCGGCTGCCAGTGTTGTTCGATTCGCCCCTGTGGACTCAGATTAGGACGAAGCCTAGGATGTGCGAAAGAGCAAATTTCACTGAAAGGATTACTTTTTTCACTTTTATTCGATGACCAAATTTATAAGAAGGAAATAAAGCCATGTCTTCCACTGAGCGGAATCATGAGCCGAAAGAAGTCGGCGTTGGCAGTGTCTCCCGGTTGTTTGCCGTATTGCGCACCCTTGGCACCGCCCCCGACGGCGGCGAGCGAGTCACCCAGTTGGCGCAGCAGGTCGGTTTGTCGCAACCGACCACCCACCGTTTGCTGCGCAACCTGATGGACGAAGGCATGGTCGAGCAGGACGAGCGCAGCAAGCGCTACCGGCTGAGCCTGGAGTTTTTCGCATTGGCGGCGCGGGCAGGCAACACCGGTAACCTTCGGGATCTGGTTCGGCCAAGCATGTTACGACTGAGTGCCTCGTTGGGGGATTCATTGTTTCTGTTGGCCCGCAGCGGCTTCGATGCCATTTGCCTGGACCGCAGCGAGGGGCCATACCCGATTCGGACCTTCACCGGCGACATCGGCGGGCGCGTGGCGTTGGGCGTGGGGCAGGGCAGCTTGGCGATTCTGGCGTTCTTGCCTGAAGAAGAGCGCGAGACCGTGATCTGCTACAACCTGCCACGGCTCAAGGACTTTCACCTGTATGACGAAGTGTTTCTGCGTTCGGAAGTGGAGAACGTTCGGCGCCTGGGGTATGCGGCGCGCAATACCGGCGCGCTGCCGGGAATGGCCGGCCTTGCCGTGCCCATTCTCAACCGCGACGGGCATGCCGTTGCGGCGCTCAGCGTTGCGACCATCACTGATCGCTTGGGGCCGGATCGACTGCCGACGGTAGTTGAGTTGCTCAAACGCGAAGCGGCGGCCATCGGCCCTAAGATCAACCCTTTCGACCCCACCCTGCGCCGGCCTTCGCAGATTTTTGGGGGAAGAAGTTAAATCGCAGGCTTCGCAATGTGCCTGAAACACCGGGTCGTTCCCTTCCCGAATAAATTCGGTCCCACCGATAAACCTGATCTCTGTAGGACCGAATTCATTCGGGAAGCTTTGCCTCTGAGTCCCCGCATTGATCGAAGTAGGCATGCACGAATTTCAGGAATAACCCCGCGATTTAATTTCGCTTGTGACCGGAGTGCATTCCTCGCTTATATAACCCCACGCATTTTTTTGACGAAGTCTTTTGTATGAGCAGCCAAGCATGAGCGAATCATCGATCAGCGGTTCGATTTCCAGGGTCCACCCCATTACCCTGGACCACGGCAAGAACGCCGAAGTCTGGGATGAAGACGGCAAACGCTACATCGACTTCGTCGGCGGGATCGGCGTTTTGAACCTTGGGCATTGCAACCCGCGTATCGTCGACGCCATTCGCGAACAAGCCACCAAACTGACCCATTACTGCTTCAACGCCGTGCCCCACAGCCCGTATAAACAATTCATGGCCCAGCTCGCAGCGTTCATTCCGGTGAGTTACCCGGTCAGCGGCATGCTTACCAACAGCGGGGCCGAGGCAGCGGAAAATGCGTTGAAAATCGTCCGTGGCTGCACCGGACGTACCGCAGTCATTGCTTTCGACGGCGCCTTTCACGGCCGAACCCTCGCCACCTTGAACCTCAATGGCAAAGTGACGCCGTACAAGCAAAAAGTCGGCGTACTGCCCGGTCCGGTCTTCCACTTGCCTTACCCGAGCAAGGATAACGGCGTCACCGTCGCCGAGGCCATGAAGGCCATGGACCGCTTGTTCAGCGTCGAAATCGACGTGGCCGACATCGCCTGCTTCATCCTCGAACCGATTCAAGGTGAAGCTGGGTTTCTCGCGATGGACATCGAGTTCGCGCAAAACCTGCGCGCGTTCTGCGATGAAAAAGGCATTTTGCTGATCATCGACGAAATCCAGTCCGGGTTCGGCCGCACCGGTGAACGCTTCGCCTTTTCGCGCTTGGGGATCGAACCGGACCTGCTTCTGCTGGGTAAAAGCATCGCGGGCGGCATGCCACTCGGCGCAGTCGTGGGCAAAAAAGCGCTCATGGATGTGCTGCCAAAAGGCGGACTGGGTGGCACCTATTCGGGTAACCCCATCGCCTGCGCCGCCGGCCTGGCCACGCTGGAACAACTGACCGACGCTAACCTGTCGGCATGGGGCGAGGCCCAGAGCCACGCCATCGCCACCCGTTACCAACACTGGATTGACAGCAAGCTCTCACCATTTCTCCGGCGATTGACCGGCGTGGGCGCAATGCGCGGAATCGAGCTGACAACCCCAGAGGGTAAACCCGCCACCGCCCAATTGGCCGCGTTACTTGAAGCCGCCCGGAACAAAGGCCTGCTACTGATGCCCAGTGGCAAAGCGCGACACATCATCCGCTTGCTGCCGCCGCTGACCACCGAACTGCATGTGCTCAACGAAGGGCTGGATATTCTTGAAGGGTGTTTGGCGCAGTTGCGTTGATCCTACAGATGCCCTGGATCTTAGGTTTTTAACAGGTCCGGGGTGTTGAAGTTGGTGAGCCTTGGATCATCGGGCGTGCATTCCATTGCCCTTAAATCCTGCCCCAACAACGCCCGTAACAGGCTGCGCTCGCCAGCCTCCCAGCGCTTGCGCAACACGGGCAACAACGCGGTCGGAATCAAGCTGAACATCGGTTGCCATTGCCCTGCCTGGCGCACCATGAGCGGTGACGCCGCAGAATCGGCGCCCGACAACAGTTGCTCAATCAATGCGCGGTCAATCCTCGGCGCATCACACGCCAGTACCAACATCCATGGGTGACGAGCAATCCCAAGCCCCGCTAAAACCCCCGCCAGCGGCCCCGGAAAATCCTGTTGTTCATCGCCCACTAGCTGGTCGGCAAACGCCGCATAACGCGCCTGATTCCGGTTGCAGGAAATAATCAGATCGGTTGTCAGCGGCCTGACAACCTCGTGCACATACGCAATCAATGGCCGTTCATTCCACAGCATCAGCCCCTTGTCTTGACCGCCCATGCGCTGACCTCGCCCACCGGCCAGTAGCAAGATCGAACACGGGTTGTGACGTGGAGAAGTGGTCATGGTGGCGCCTGGCTGTGCAGCAAAAGCGGCTCAAGACAGCGGCACTAGCCGCCTGTCATGTTCATGAACCGCACGACCTGCACATCATCGTTGATTTCGAAGTTGTGGCGGTAGGGCTTGAGGTGCATGGCGTCGATGATGGCATTTTCCAGCTTCTGCGGCTGACCGGGATGGCTGCGCAAAACGGCTTTCAGGTCCACCGAATGTTCGTTGCCCAGGCACAGCAGCAAGCGGCCTTCCACGGTCAGGCGCACCCGGTTGCAGGTCGCGCAGAAGTTGTGGCTGTGGGGCGAAATAAAGCCGACGCGTATATCCGGCGCCTCGGCCAAACGCCAGTAACGCGACGGGCCTTGGGTCGATTCTGCGGAGTCGATCAGGGTGTAGCGCTCGGCGATTAGCTCGCGTACTTGGGCGCTGGAGAAAAATGAATCGGCACGGCTGTGTTCACTGATGATGCCCAAGGGCATTTCTTCGATAAACGTGATGTCGAGTTTGCGGTCGATGGCGAAACTGACCAGATCAACGATTTCGTGCTCGTTGCGGCCCTTCATCACCACGCAGTTGAGTTTGGTATGGGTAAACCCGGCCGCGCTGGCGGCGTCGATCCCGGCAATCACCTTGCTCAGGTCGCCGGTGCGGGTCAGCTCACGAAAGCGCTCGGGGTTAAGGCTGTCGAGGCTGATGTTCAGGCGCTTGAGGCCCGCATCGAACAACGGGCCAGCCAACCGACTCAGTTGCGAACCATTAGTGGTCATGCACAGCTCACGCAATCCTGGCAGCGCGGCGATTTGCCGACACAGCTCGACCACGCCGGGACGCACCAGCGGTTCGCCCCCGGTCAGGCGAATCTTGCGGGTGCCGAGAGCGACGAAGCGTTCCGCCAACTGGAAAAGCTCTTCCAGGGTCAGGATGCGTTGGCGCGGCAAGAATTCCATGTCTTCGGCCATGCAATAGACACAGCGAAAATCGCAGCGATCAGTCACCGACATGCGCAGGTAATCGACCTTGCGCGAGTAGCTGTCCATCAGGATCCGATCTTGCAATGTCACCTCATTCGCTCTCATGGCTGGCGCGGGAACGTTATTGTGGATTTTGGCGGTTAGACAAGTTTGCCTCGCGAGCCTAAGCGGCTCACAACTATTTATCCAATCGCTATTGGTGAATGAATGATAGATACGATCTATCGGCAGCCTTCCATGCCGTCCCAACGTTGATGCATGCGTTACAGACCGAGGTCGCAAAGACCGGGGTGATCATCTGGACGGCGACCCAGCGGCCAGTGAAATTTGCGTTCGGACTCTTTAATCGGCACGTCGTTGATGCAGGCAAATCGATGGGCCATCAAACCGTTTTCAGCAAACTCCCAGTTTTCGTTGCCGTACGAGCGAAACCAATTGCCCGAGTCGTCATGCCATTCGTAGGCGTACCGCACAGCAATACGATTGTCGGTGAAGGCCCACAGTTCCTTGATCAAGCGGTAATCCAGCTCCTTGGCCCACTTGCGTGTCAGAAAGCCCTTGGCTTCCTCGCGGTTGCTGGCGAACTCCGCTCGATTGCGCCATTTAGTATCGAGGGTATACGCCAGTGAGACTTTTTCCGGGTCGCGGCCGTTCCAGCCATCTTCGGCCAAACGAACTTTCAACGTGGCGGATTCGCGGGTAAACGGAGGTAACGGTGGGCGAGTTTCGGCGTTAGGCATTAAGAAATCTCCTGTTAAAAACGCATGACGGTAAAGCGAGTTCATTCGCGAAGCGGCGTGCCTGAGACTGCGCAAGGTATTTTCGCCCACAAGACGTTCTCTACAGAGAAGCCCATCAGGCACCAACTGGCGAGCAATCAGCCTGCCATACACCGCTCTCACTTTCGATTCTATTCTTCTCGGCAGGCACACGCTGCGAAGGCTGCGAAAAACCGGCATACACAGAACAGTAGGTACTGAACATTCACTTATTGCAGCGCCTACAGAGCCTTACTGAATCTGGTCCTTATCCGGCACCGCACGTTCAAGGTCTTCAGGCCTCGGTTGGGTTTTGCGCAGAGTAATCGGAACTGATTTCGCAGCCGGCACTTTGCTGCGCTCGGCATGGTGCCAGAGCGGGACAAGTGGATTACATTCCGGGTAATAGCCTGCGGTGCAGCCTTCGGGAATGTCATAGGCGACGATCTGCATCGGACCGACTTCTCGAATCACTTCCAGCTCGACAGCGGTGGTGAGCATCACCCAATCCCCAGCGATGAACCCTAAACGCACGACGTCGTTGCGATTCATGAAGACCACATTGCGAGTGCCACTGATTCCACGGAAGCGGTCTTCGTAGCCATAAATCGTGGTGTTGAATTGATCATTGCTGCGCAGCGTCATCAGTTGCAGCACATCACGACGGTCAGGTCCGGGATTGACGTCAGTGTTTTCGTTCAGACTCTTAGGGACAATGAATTGGGCGCGCTCGCTGGGGGTTTTCCACTTCCGTTCGGCTGCCGGGAGCGGCCGGTGAAAACCGCCGGGTTCCCACATCCGGGTTTCCATGTCGTGAAATATTTCCGGGTAGACCTCACCGATGGCAGAGCGAATTTGCGCGTAGTCGCCGCGCCATGCTTCCCAATCAATACGTTCGATGCCAGACAACGTTGCCAGCGCCAACCCGGCGATGATTGCAGTTTCTGATCGAAGGTGTTCGCTGGCAGGTTCGCTATTGCCCCACCAACCGTGAATACAGCCGGTGCTGTCTTCTGTGCTGTAGGCCTGAGCCTTACCGTTTTGCCGATCAATCTCGATTCGGCCCAAACACGGCAACAGCCAGTTCTGTTCGGCCGTCACCAAATGGGTGCGATTGAGCTTGGTCGCGATTTGCACATTCAACTGCAGGTTTTGCCAGGCCGGCTCCATGCGCGAGGTATCAGGAACGGCGCGTAAGAAATTACCGCCCAGCCCGATGAAGGCATGCACGCTACCGTCGAGAATGCCTTCGCAGGCATCCACTGTGCAGAGGCCTTTTTTCTCAGGTACATGGAAACCGAACAGCGCTTCGATTTTATCCACAGGGACTTTTTTCGGATCCTCGGTGATGCCCACTGTGCGCTGGCCCTGAACGTTGGAATGCCCGCGCACCGGACAAATACCAGCGCCGGGTTTGCCAATGTTGCCGCGTAGCAACAGTAAGTTGACCAGCATCTGCACGTTTTCCACGCCGTGGCGATGCTGAGTCAACCCCATTCCATAGACGAACATCGTGCGTTCGCTGCGGGCGTACACGGTGGCTGCCGCTTCCATCGCCGAGCGCGAAAGGCCGGCGCGTGCCTCCAGGACGTTCCATTCGCAGCTACGCGCGGCGGTGGCAAACTCGTTAAACCCTTCGGTGTGCTCGGCGATAAACCCTTGATCGATGACTGCCGGTTCGCCCCTGATCAGCGCTGCCTTGTCCATCTCGAACAGCGCTTTAGCGATGCCCATCACGGCGGCAGAGTCGCCACCAATTGCCACCTGATGGTATTGGGTGCTGATGACGGTGGATTCAGGCCCGAGCATTTCAGCCGGCGATTGTGGATTGACGAAACGCTCCAGTCCACGCTCGCGCAAGGGGTTGAAGGTAATAATCGGCACGTCGCGCTTACGCGCTTCCTGCAACGGGTGAAGCATGCGCGGACTGTTGCTGCCAACGTTTTGACCGAAGAAAAAGATGCAGTCGGTTAACTCGAAATCTGCCAGCGTCACCGTGCCGACCGGCACGCCAATACTTTCCTGCAAGCCCACCGAGGTGCTTTCGTGGCACATGTTCGAACTGTCGGGCAGGTTGTTATTGCCGTAAGCCCGGGCAAACAATTGGTACATGAACGACGTTTCCAGCGAAGCGCGGCCCGAGGCATAAAACACCACGCGTTCAGGTTCCATAGCCCGAAGTTGCGTACCGATGTCGCGATAGGCCTCTTCCCACGTGGTTTCCAGGTATTTATCGCTGGCGCGGTCATAACGCAGCGGATGGGTCAGACGTCCGTGCTGTTCGAGGTCATAATCGGGCCATTGCAGCAATTCACTGACCGTGTGTCGTTGAAAAAACGCCGGGCTGGTCTTGAGTGAGGTCAGTTCCCACGCGGTGGCTTTGGCGCCGTTCTCACAAAACTCAAGGTGATGCGGTTTGCCGGGTTTGGCCCACGCACAACTGACACAGGCAAATCCTCCGGGCTTGTTTTGTTTTAACAATGCTACGGGCGCTTTGATCAGGGCTTGCTCGCGCCAGAGAATTTCCATCACTGACTTCGCTGAGCCCCAGCCCCCGGACGATGATTCGTAGGGCTTATAGCGTGCTTTCGGATGAATGAGCATCGGATGTCACCTCTGGCAGACCGTAATGCTGTTACAACTTCAGCGTTATGAAGCTACGACGAGGCGGCGCGGCAAAAGGTTCGTTGCCGCTTACGGACGGCGATAACGCCTTTTTTTACGCGCACTTGCATGACCGTGCGCAAGGCTAAACGAACTTGCGCAGCTAATATCGATCAGTTCCAAGGTGCTTCATGTTTATGGGCGAATTAACGTTGGAGGGGCCAGAGTTTTGTTGAAGTTCAAGACCATTTCGCTGCTGTGCTTTCTATTCTGCGTGGGAAATTTCAACCTGCAAGCTGCTGAACTCCCCGGGTTTGTGCTTGATGCGGTGGGGATAGCAACGCCTGCCGCCGCCGCTGACCCGGCCGCCGCCAAGGCACCGGCAGCCCCAGCGACACCCGCGTCCGCCGCGACGACTGCACCTGCGGCGCCCGCGACTACGCCCGCGGCTCCGGCGCCAGCCACACCCGCCGCGCCGGCATCGCAACCTGCTAAACCGGAGATTCTGGTTCAAGGCGGTTTGCTGGGGGCTATCAGTTCCAGCATTGATAGCGTCCAAGATAATCTCGACATGAGCAACCATCTGGTTGACGCCTGGCGCTTGCGAGCAGATCGCGCCGCTGATGAAATGGATGTTCTGGTAAATCAGCGTACCTCACGCTCGAAGGTCAGCATCGCTGGCGATTTCCTGATGCTTTCTGCGGTGTGGATCGGCGCGTTCGCGACGCTTTTGCTGTTAGGTCGTTTTATCTCCAGGCGTCTCAGTCAGCATCGCTTCCTCGCCAGGCGTTACCGTCCGCAAGCGCTGCTTCACTACCTGTTGTCGTACACATTACCGGCGGTGGTCAGCTTGCCGTTGACCTTGTACGTCAGCCATTTCCTGCAGACATCCGTCGGGCGCGCGTTGGCGCTGTGTTTCGCTTACGCCACCAGCAGCGGTATTGTTTCGACGTCAGTGATCTTGTGCGTCATCGTGATGTTCAATGCCGGGCACAAGCGCGTTGCGGTGCGCATCATTCGCCAATACAGCCCACGGCCGCTGTTCGTGATTGGCTTTCTTGCGGCGTTGAGCGATGCGCTGACCAGCCCGCAAATCTCCCGTCAGTTGGGCAGCAACATCACCAGCAGCATCGCGGTGTTCACCGGACTGTTTGCATCGGTGGTGTTCTGCATTCTGGTGATCAAATTACGGCGCCCGGTTGCTCACCTGATTCGCGATCGGTCGTTAGCGGGCCGCTTGCGACAACCCGCGTTGCAAGAGTCACTGAATATATTTTCCAGCGTGTGGTACTTGCCGATTTTGTTGATGATTCTTGTCTCGGCGATCCACCTGGTCGGCGCCGGCCAAGACAGCCAAAAGGCCTTGCGCTGCGCATTACTGACCACCGTGCTGTTGATCGCCACGGTATTTTTGAGCACGATCTTTCACCACCTTTTCAAGCCATCGGAGCCCGATGATCATAGCGGTCATGTGTATAAAACACGGCTGCTGAGCTTGCTGCATGCGGTGCTGCGAATCGTGTTGGCCGTGACGTTCATCGAAGTGCTGGCACGGATTTGGGGGTTTTCGCTGTTGGAGTTTGCCCAAGGTAATACCGTTGGCCGTGCAATCAGTGATTCGCTGAGCCGTATTGGCCTGATCTTTCTGGTCACGTGGTTGCTGTGGGTGATTTTGGATACGGCGATTCAGGAAGCCTTGAAGCCGCCGATGAACAAACGCTCATCGCATCAGCCCAGCACCCGGATAAAAACCATTCTGCCGCTGTTGCGCAACGCGATAAAAGTCATCCTGCTGGTGATTTGCGCGATCACCACCATGGCCAATCTCGGGATCAACGTCGCGCCGCTGCTGGCCGGTGCCGGTGTGGTCGGCCTGGCCATCGGTTTTGGTTCGCAGCAGTTGGTGCAAGACGTGATCACCGGGTTGTTCATCATCATCGAAGACACGATTTCCATCGGCGATTGGGTGGTGCTGGATTCCGGGCACTCCGGGACGGTTGAAAGCCTGACCATTCGCACCTTGCGGTTGCGCGACGGCAAAGGGTTTGTGCACTCGGTGCCGTTTGGTCAGATCAAGGCGGTGACCAACCAATCCCGGCAGTTTGCGTACGCGTTCTTTGCCGTTCAGTTTACTTATGACACTGACATTGATTCGGCCATGGCGTTGATTCGCGAGGCGGGCAGCTCCATCAGTGATGACCTGTTGCTCAGCAGCAATCTGCAAGGGCCGTTGGAAGTGTTCGGTTTGGACCGTATGGACCTGAACGGCATTGTGTTGACCGCGCAATTCCGCACCGTTTCGGGCGGGCAATATGGCGTGAGCCGTGCGTTCAACGAGCGGTTGAAAAAGCTTGTGGATAAAACCCCGAATGTGCATTTTGCCCAAACTTATCCACAGATGGTCATGAGCCCCCAACGTGAGCCTGGCGTTGAAGAACAACCGGCGCTCGCCAAACCTACGGTGACCAATGGCGACGGATCGGAGAGCCCGGCGCCGACCGTATAAACCGCCTTCGCAAGAGTCTGTAGGAAAAAGTGGCTCCACCACGGTTTGGTGGGAGCGAATTCATTCGCGAAGGGTGCGGTGCGGCTTCAATGCAGCAACCGATCCCTAAGCAGCGCCGCAGCTTGTGGTTCCAGCTCCAGCCAATACTGCGGTTTCCCGGCGATGATCGCGGCTGCCGGAATACCATCGCGGTACACCAGCCGGTTACCTACCAACGCCGGGACTTTTTGGCCGGGGAGCAGGGTGCCGACCAGATTCAGCGGGTCAGCGCCGCAGAGGCGGATCAAGCTGCCATCCAGCGGCCGCCGCCGAATCTCTCGCAGCAGCGGGATGGCTTCTGGCAACGCAAACTGCTCGCCCGCCAACCCGCTGATAAACCGACCGCCACGAATCTCGCCTCGCGCCTCCAGCCGGTGGAAGGTACGCAGTAATTCACGCCAGCTCGGCAACCAATCTGCCTCTCGCTCCAACACTCGCCAGAACACCACGCCGTAACGTCGCAGCAGGGTCATGGCAACATGCTCCAGGGTCTCGATCTTTGGGGTTTTACTGGCCTTCGAAACCGATGCTCGGCGCAGCAACGCCCAGCGCCCGGCATCGTCCATGCCGCCGATAAACGCGCCACGGTTGCGTCGGCTGGTGTGCGCCGAGCGCTTACTCGCCGGTGTGATCAGCGCCCGCAGCCCGGCGAAACTGTCGGCGTTTACCAGCCCGGCACCGACCAATTCCTGCAGTGCGTTTTCTAATTCGCTGCGCAGTAAATGGGCCTCGTGAACCAGTTCATCGAAAAACAGTGCGCCATGGCTGACCAACGCCGCGTGGACTTTTTGCGCGCGCAATGACAACTCCGAAGGCGATGGCTGTTCAGTCAGCTCGCTCCACAGGTTCACTTGGCGCCGGGGCAGCAACACAATGGGCGTACTGCGCAACGCCGCCGCGACGGTCTTGTTGCGCGGGGCCAAACGTGTCCAGACTGTTTTGCCCGACCGACACAGCTCATCGAGCCATATCAGTGAATAGTCCTTGAGCCGCGCCGGGAGAATATCGCTGTCCCAGGCACCGGCCGCCGCCGAATACCCTTCGAGCTGTTCCACCACCTCTGGCAGCGCGGCTTTGCCCTGACTGCGGGTGGCTGTGGACAAATGCTGCCAATCGAACAGAAACCGCATGTAATCCTGCAACGAGACCGGCTCGATTTCCCGCCGCAGACGTTTCACCGTGTAGCGATGGATGCGCGCCAACAGATGCCGCTCGCACCATTGATCATCCGCCGCTCCTGGGCTGAAGCGACCGCGCAGCACGTAGCCTTCGCTTTCCAGTAGGGCCAGTGCCTGATTCACCCGAGCGGTGGGCAATGCCAGTGGTTCGGCAATCGCTGCCAACGACAGCGGACCAAAACCGGCGAGGCGTGCGCGGAGGATTTCCACGGTGGCCTCGTCGGCGTCCCACGAATCGTCAAACCCCGGCCACGGTTGTAATGGCGGGTGCATCTCTGCCTGTGGATAAACGGCGCGCAAACACGTCAGGCGTTCGAGCGCCAACCACAGCGCGTTATCCGGACTGACTTGCAAGCGGGTAGCGCGTCCGCTGTTGGCCAGAGCTTCGAGCCACGCCAACCACTGCGGATACTCGCGAACTTCAGCGCCGCTGATGCAACACAGGGTCATCAATGCTTCGTGCATTTCATCCAAGGTGTGCGGCTGCGGCCAGGCTTCTGCGCCAACGGCGGTAATCGCGTCAGCGTCTAGTGCGCCGAGATCGTCGGTGGAGGTCGGATCAGTCCAGCGCCGATTGAGCACTGCTTGGGTGCGGCGTTCTTCCAGCGGCGCATCGTCAAGAAACGCAAACGGGCGCGCATTAAGGATTTCTGCTGCCAAGGGTGAGGGCGTGGGCAAGTCCTTACTGATCAAGCGCACATCGCCGTTTTCCATCCGCCGCAGCAGCGTCAGCCAGCCTTCGCAATCCATAGCCTCATGCAGGCAATCGTCGAGGGTTTGTTCAATCAGCGGATGGTCGGGAATGTCACGCTCGCCGACTACGTTTTCCAGGCAGGCGATCTGGTCGGGAAACACCGTGGCAATCAAGTCTTCGCTTTTCATGCGTTGCAGTTGCGGCGCCACTTTTCGCCCGCCGCTGTAACGCGGCAGGGCCAGCGCGGTACCGGCGTTCCAGCGCCAGCGCACACCGAACAGCGGTGCATCGAGCAGCGCTTGAACCAATAGGTGTTCGGCGCTGTTTGAGTTGATATAACGCCAAACGTCGTCCAGCTCGAAACTGTGGCTGGTGGACAGCGACAGCACGATGGCGTCTTCACTGGCCGCCGCTTGCAGCTCGAAATTGAACGTGCGGCAAAAGCGTTTGCGCAACGCCAAGCCCCAGGCACGGTTGATCCGGCTGCCGAACGGGGTGTGGATGATCAGTTGCGTGCCGCCCGATTCATCGAAAAAGCGCTCCATTAGCAAGGTGTCTTGGGACGGCAGCGCCCCCAGCGCCAAACGCGTGCGCGCCAAGTAATCCACCAGTTGATCGGCGCTGGCGAGGTCCAGTCCCAGGGTGCTCATCAACCAATCGATGCACGGCTGCAGATCGCCGGGGCTGGCGCCGAGCAGTGCATCAATGTCGGCTTGCAGGCGCGCCACCGCCGAAGACAATTCTGCGCTGCGCCCCGGCGCCTCCCCGAGCCAGAAGGGGATGGTCGGCGATTGACCGTGGGCATCCTCGACCCGTACGCGTCCGGTTTCCACCCGCAAAATTCGGTAGGACGTATTGCCCAGTTGGAACACGTCGCCGGCAATACTTTCCACGGCAAAATCTTCGTTCACCGTACCGATATTCAATGCCTGCGGTTCAAGGATCACGCTGTAATCGGCGTTATCCGGGATAGTGCCGCCGCTGGTGACGGCCGTCAGTTTGCTGCCACGGCGCCCGCGCAAGGTTCGCGTCAGCGCGTCGCGATGAAGATACGCGCCGCGTACACCCTGGCGGCCGTTGTAGCCCTCGGCGAGCATTCGCAACAGCGCTTGAAAGTGCCCGTCATCCAGTTCGGCGTAGGGCGATGCCTGGCGAATCATGTCCAGCAACGCCTGTTCTTGCCATTCCTCGCAACTGACCTCAGCGATGATCTGTTGCGCCAACACGTCCAGCGGCGCTTTGGGGATCAGCAGCGTGTCCAATTCACCCCGGCGCACGCAATCGAGCAGCGCAGTGCATTCGATCAAGTCGTCCCGGGAAGTGGCGAACAACCGACCTTTTGGGGTGCCGCCGACCTGATGCCCGGAGCGCCCAACTCTCTGCACAAACGCAGCGATGGAGCGCGGCGAGGCGATTTGGCAGACCAGATCGACATCACCAATATCAATCCCCAGTTCCAGCGAGGCTGTGGCAATCAGCACCTGCAACTCGCCGCGTTTGAGCCGTTGTTCAGCGTCAAGTCGTTGCTCCTTCGCCAAGCTGCCGTGGTGCGCGGCGACCACTGTTTTGGTCAGTCGCTCGCTTAAATGCCGGGCCAAGCGCTCAGCCATGCGCCGGGTGTTGACGAAAATCAGCGTGGTTCGGTGTTCTCGGGCCAGTTGCGCGAGACGGTCGTACACCAGCTCCCAGACGTCGTTGGCCATCACCGCGCTCAATGGTACCGGCGGCACTTCAATCGCCAGATCCCGTGGCCGGGCGTGACCGATGTCGACGATGGCGCAGGGGCGCTTTATCGGATCGCTGCCGACGAGAAATCGCGACACCTGTTCGATGGGTTTTTGTGTGGCGGACAGGCCGATGCGCAGCAGTTGCTTGCCATTGAGTTGGTCGCTGCAAAGCGCCTGTAGACGCTCCAGGCTCAGCGCCAGGTGGCTGCCGCGTTTGCTCGAGGCGATGGCATGGATTTCATCGACAATCACCGTTCGGGTGCTGGACAGCATGCGTCGTCCAGAGTCAGAACTCAGCAACACGTAAAGCGATTCTGGGGTGGTCACCAGAACATGCGGCGCAGTCTTGCGCATCGCGGTGCGTTCTTTTTGCGGGGTGTCGCCGGTGCGCACAGCGGTGGTGATGCGCAGCTCAGGCAAGCCCATCCGCGCCAGCTGTTCAGTGATCCCGGCTAGCGGATTTTGCAGGTTGATCTGAATGTCGTTGGACAGCGCTTTAAGCGGCGACACGTAGACCACAAACGTCTGCTCGGGCAGATGACCACCGTTCGCCAAACCTTCATGGACCAAATCGTCGATTACCGCGAGAAACGCGGTCAGGGTTTTGCCGGAGCCGGTGGGCGCCGCGATCAAGGTCGAGCGTCGCGCCTTGATCAGCGGCCATGCGTGGACCTGAGCGGGGGTGACCGCTGGGAAAGTATTGCAAAACCAAGTGCTGACCGCCGGGTGAAACTGGCTCAGAACCGGGTCGGGAAGGGTCAGAAGATTCATCAGTGTTTTATGCGGGCGAGGCCATAAAGATGCAAGCGCCTCCTGTCAAACAGCCTTCACATACCTTTTCGTATGTGCCGAAGTCACCCTGTGGCTTGCCAACGAAAGCGTCAATACAGGCGATTCAAGTTTCAGGTCGGCATCAGCGGCGTGATTATGGGGCTCTTCGCAGGCAAGCCTACTCCCACAGGATTTGCGGCTACTTGCTATCAACCGTGTCAATGAAGTCCCAGAGCCGTGCCGGCTTCGCAGCCTTCGGCAGCTCCTACAGTTCCTGAGTTTGCTGCGCGACAACACGGTGTCGAAGACCTCACTCGAACAGGTGTTATGGCCACCAAAAAAACACGCAAACCCTTATAGACCGGGCGCCTCTTGGGAGAAAGGAGTCAACGTGTTATGTTTGCAGGCGTTTTTATTAATTTTTTTTGAATCGATTCTGATACCGAGCCTGCTGACTCTATGCGAATGCGCCTTATGCTGTTGGGCGGTGGGAATGCCCTTGGGCAGGCGCTGATTCGTCTTGGTGCTGAGGAAGATGTTGGTTTCCTCGCGCCGCGCCCACCGGAAGACGGTTGGGATGCCGCGAGTCTGACGCAACTGCTTGATGACACCCGACCTGATGCCTTGATCAATCTCGCTTATTACTTCGACTGGTTTCAGGCGGAGACGGTGAGCGAAGCCCGTTTGGCTAGCCAGGAACGCTCCGTCGAGCGTCTTGCCGAACTGTGCCAGCACCACAATATTACGTTGCTGCAGCCGTCCAGCTATCGGGTGTTCGATGGTTCGCGGGCAACGGCTTATAGCGAAAAAGACGAGCCAGTGCCGCTGGGCCTGCGAGGCCAGGCGCTGTGGCGTATCGAGCAAAGCGTGCGGGCGATCTGTCCGCAGCATGTGTTGTTACGCTTCGGCTGGCTGCTCGATGACAGCAGCGACGGTGTGCTGGGCCGCTTGCTCAAACGCGCCGAGCTACCCCAAGAGTTGTTGATGGCCGATGACCGTCGCGGCAATCCGACGCCGGTGGACGATGCGGCGCGGGTGATCATTTCTGTGCTTAAACAACTGGATTGTGCAGCGCCGTTGTGGGGTACTTATCACTACGCGGGGCATGAAGCGACTACGCCACTGGCGCTGGGTCAGGCGATCCTGACCGAAGCTCGCTTGTTGCATCCGCTGGCGGTCGAAGCACCTACCGCGCAAGCCCATGCCGCTCGGGCCGACGCCGCTGACGAACCGCAACACGGTGTGCTCGCCTGTAAAAAAATCCTCCATACCTTTGGTATCAAACCCCGCGCCTGGCGTGCGGGTTTGCCAAGCCTACTGGACCGTTATTATCGCCATGCTTGATGCACCTGTTTTAATCACCGGCGGCGCCGGCTTTATTGGTTCGCATTTGGTCGATGCATTGCTTGCCAATGGCTACGCCGTGCGGGTACTGGATGACCTGTCCACCGGCAAGCGCAGCAATCTACCGATGGACAATCCACGTCTGGAATTGATCGAGGGCGATGTCGCGGATGCGGCACTGGTTGCTCGCTCTGCGTTGGGTTGTCAGGCCGTCGCGCACCTTGCTGCGGTCGCTTCGGTTCAAGCGTCGGTGGACGACCCGGTGCGCACCCATCAAAGCAACTTCGTTGGCACCTTGAATGTGTGCGAAGCCATGCGCCAGGCCGGGATCAAGCGGGTGTTGTTCGCGTCGAGCGCGGCGGTGTATGGCAACAACGGCGAAGGCGAGTCCATCGACGAAGACACGCCGAAGTCGCCATTGACCCCATATGCGTCAGACAAGCTGTCGAGCGAGTATTACCTGGACTTCTACCGTCGCCAGCATGGGCTGGAGCCGGTGATGTTTCGCTTCTTCAATATCTTTGGTCCGCGCCAAGACCCGTCATCTCCTTATTCAGGGGTGATCAGCATTTTTTGCGAGCGTGCCGAAAAAAGCCTGCCGATCGCTATCTTTGGCGATGGCGAGCAAACCCGTGATTTCGTTTACGTGGGGGATCTGGCTGCTGTGTTGGTGCAGGCGCTGGAGTTGCCGGAAGTCGAAGCGGGCGCAATCAATGTCGGGCTCAATCAAGCCACCACGCTGAACCAGTTGCTGGAAGCGTTATCCCACGTCGTTGGGACATTGCCAGAGGTGACTTACCTGCCGGCGCGCTCGGGGGATATTCGCCACTCGCGAGCCAATAATCGTCGTTTGCTTGCGCGTTTCAAGTTTCCTGAACCGACACCGTTGAGTGTTGGTCTAGCGCGGTTGTTGGGACGCTAGACAGCACTTCGCGAATGAACTCACCTCTCATAAGATCAGAGGCGACTTCATTCGCGAGGTGTTAAAGCTGGAACGCTTAGTTAGAACTTGTAGCCCAAACCAACCATGTAGACCCAAGGATCGACGTCCAGGCTGACTTTAGTCTGGCCGATGCCCAGTGCGGAAGGACCATTCACGGTGGCTTTGGTACTCATATCGATGTACCAGACCGAGGCGTTAAGCATCACTCGGTCGGTCAACATGTAATCGGCACCCAGCTGACCGGCAATCCCTACCGAATCCTTGACCTTAAGGTTGCTAAAGCCTTCGTTCTTGCGTTCGCTGGTCAAGTCGCCGCCGAAGAACGCGGTGTAGTTCAAGCCAACACCCACGTAAGGTTGAAACTTCGATGCCATATCAAGCGGGTAGTACTGCAATGACAGGGTAGGTGGCAACTGTTTGATATTACCGAGCTTGCCATCCAGCGCCGGGCTGAGGCCCTTGACACCAACGTTGTGATTGAACGGCGTTGCCGCCAACAGCTCAATGCCAAAGTGATTGGTGAGCATGTATGCCACCGCTAGCCCGAGCTGTGTGTCGCTGTCCAGCGTCGCTTTGGTGCCGGAGGCTTTCACCCCGTCAAATTTCAGATTGCCGCTGTCTTCATTTGGGGCTACCACCGCCGCACCAGCACGAACGATGATGTCGCCAGCTTCGTGAGCTTGGGCAACGAGGGAGGCGCTGAGCGCCAGCGCAAAAAGAGACGCGCCGAGCAGTGACTTGTGCATGAAGGCTCCGTTAAACATTAATTGTGGCGATGTCTAATGGTAGGGCGCCAATGCAGTAACCCTTTTGACCCAGCTCAATGAAATTGATGACGAGGGGAACTAACTGGGTGACCTTGCCGTCTCGGTTCAAAATGACGCTGTAGGAGCGAGCTTGTTCGCGAAGCGGCGTGCTTGACTCACCGCGTTAACTATCGCCAACAAGCTCCTACAGAAAATATCGGGTGATGCCATCTGCGGCACAATCGCCTTGGATTCAAGAATCCGGCAGTTCATAGGCGTAGATTTTCTCGGCGGCCATTTTGTAGCCTGCGTCGGCCAGTTCGCTGGTGGACGATTCGACTTTCATCGAGCCTTCAATCCAGTACGGTTGATACAGCTCATCAAGTTTTACCCCGACTTTGCTGGTGACATAGACGATTTGATTCGACGGCGGTGGCGGCACGTGGATGCAGGCGCCGAAGTACGGCACCAGCAGAAACTCGGTCACGCGGCCTTCTTCGGTGACTTCCAGCGGCACGATATAACCCGGCAAACGGATGTGTTGACCGTCGAGGGACTTGACCACTGGAGCAGACGGCGATTGCTGTTTCGCGGCGGGAGCAGACTCGGCTGAAAGCGCATCGGACATGCCCGACAGGTTATGAATCGGTGCGGTTTGCGGCTTGAGCTTCGGCGCGTCGGGCGGGATCATTTGTTCCCAGGTCAAGTCGCGCGGCTGCGCATCGGCGGCCCACGCGGGTGTCGCGGCCAGTAAGGGCGCAATCAGCAGCAACAGCGCGAGCAGCGGGCGCGACATGGTGGGAGTCCTCATAAACGTATCGACAAGCCGTCAGCCAATGATTGGCGATAGGCGCGCCAAGCGGGCACGGTGCCAATCAACAGAGCCGCGGCCAGAATACCGCCGAGCAATGTCCATTCATAGGCGCTGGGCAGTGACAGTGGCAGGAACAAACCGTAATTGGATTGCACAAAGCCCTGCGCCGACGCGATACCGACGTACAGCAACACCACGCCGCTGACCACGCCCGCCAAGGCCAGCGCGAAGGCTTCGAGAATCAACAAACTGGCAATATGCCAAGGCCGGGCGCCCACTGAACGGAGGATTGCCATCTCGCGACGGCGCTCGTTGAGACTGGTCAAAATCGCGGTGAGCATGCCGATCAACCCGGTTACGACCACGAACAACGAAATCATGAACAGCGCTTGTTCGGCGGTGCTCATCAGGCTCCAGAGTTCTTGCAGGGCGACGCCGGGCAGAATCGCCAGCATCGGCTCGCCCCGGAACTCATTGATGTCGCGCTGCACGGCGAAGGTCGCGATTTTGTTGTTCAGACCGAGCATGAAGGCCGTGATCGCAGTGGGCGTCAGGTCCATGTTGCGCGCTTGATCGGCACTGATTCGGCCGGCACCGTGGGCGGGAACGCCGTTATGCCAGTCGATATGAATCGCTTCCATGCCGCCGAGGCTGATGTGCAACGTGCGGTCTACGGGCGTGCCGGTACGTTTCAAAATCCCGACCACGGTGAACGGTTTGTCATCGTGTTTGACCAGGCTAACCACCGCCACGCCATGAGCCAATACCAGTTTGTCGCCCAGCTTATATTTCAGCGCATCGGCCACTTCCGCCCCCAACACCACTTCAAACGGGTCGGTGGCGAACGGTCGGCCGGTGGCCATTTCCAGGCTCTGTTGATGGCCGTACTGGTAGTGCTCGAAATAAGCTTCGTTGGTGCCCATGACCCGATAGCCACGGTGCGAATCGCCCAGGGAAATCGGGATGGCCCACTTCACATGAGGGTCGTTGGCGAAATGCTCAAAGCTGTCCCAGCGAATGTTGTTGGTAGCGTTGCCGATGCGAAACACCGAATACAACAGCAAGTTAATTGAACCGGAACGCGCCCCAACAATCAGGTCGGTGCCGCTGATGGTGCTGGCGAAACTGGCCCGTGCTTCGGTGCGTACGCGTTCGACGGCCAATAACAGGCAGACCGACAAGGCGATGGCAAACGCGGTCAAGAACGCGGTGAAACGGCGGTTAGCCAGACTGGCCATGGCTAGACGAAACAAATACATCTCAAACCTCTGCGGCGACGGCGGCGCGATTGAGTTCGGACAACGACAGATTGCGGTCGAACAGAGGCGCAAGGCTTTGGTCGTGGCTGACAAACAGCAGGCTGGCTCCGGCTTCCTGGCACTCCGCAAACAGCAGGCGAATAAACGCCTCTCGCGCATCGGCGTCCAGCGCGGAGGTCGGTTCGTCAGCAATCACCAGTTCCGGTTGACCGATCAGCGCCCGAGCGGCGGCGACCCGTTGTTGTTGGCCGATGGACAATGAATCCGCCCGCCGACTCAGCAACGCCGGGTCTTTCAGACCCAAATGCGCGAGCAGCGTCGCGGCGGCCTGATCGACACTGCCATGTCGCTGGGTCGCCCGGGCGGCGCGGAGTTTGGAGAAGTGACACGGCAACTCGACGTTTTCGCGCACCGAGAGAAACGGCAGCAGGTTGAACTGCTGAAATATATAACCGGTGTGGTCCACTCGAAAACGGTCTCGGGCACCGGCCGACAGCTGCGTCAGCTCTTGGCCCAGCAGGCGAATGCTGCCCCGATTGGGCTTTTGCACACCGCCCAACAACCCGAGCAGCGTGGTTTTTCCGCTGCCGCTGGGGCCTTTGAGAAACAGGGTTTCACCGGGCTCCAGGCGAAACGCCGGGATATCCAACAACGGCGCGTGGCCTGGCCAGCTAAAACCAAGGTCGGACAGTTCGATCAGTGCTTGGGTCATGAGGGGCGCGTTCACAGGATTATCGGAACAGGGTTATCAGAACTTCAGGGTCGGGTTATCAGGCGTTGCTTCAGTGCCCGACTGGCCACTTGGGGAGATCATTTGTACTTGAATTTTATGGGTGCCGGGGAAGGTCTTGAAGATTTGCGACAGGTCAAAACGTTTCAGCGCGGAAGGGGAGTTGCATAAAAACACGTAATGCGCGTGAATTTCGCTGTGGTGATGCTCTTCTCCCACTTCACCCTTAGCGTGCGTGTCGTTATCGTCGTCATGATCATCGTCCGCGTCAGGCTTGTCGCCAAACAATGGGCTCTGGAGTTTCTGCGTGGTGACGGCGCATTGGGCGGCCAATGGCAGGTTGAACAGCGCCTGAGATTTCAACAACAGCTCGCGAGCGCTAGCAACGGTGGTTTTGTCGGCGTCAGTGCTGGCATCGTGTTCGAAGCCGACGATATTCATCGACGGGCTGTCCAATTCGAACTCCAGCGACTTGCCGTCCAACGCAATGTCCAAGCGCGCAACACCATGCTCGTGAGCGCCGAGGCTCGCGTGCTCGACGTCAGCGGCGTGCACCATGGCCAGTGGAAGCAGAGCAAAAGGCAGGGCGAGCAGCAAGCGACGCATGAGAAACTCCAGACACAGATGGTAATAATTCGTTATGTGATCTTATAACAATTAACGCGAGCCTGACACGCGGCAATTTGTTCGGGCACCCTACATTCCTGTAAGAGCCAACTTGTTGGCGAGGCGATTGATCAAGTACACCCGATAGGGCCTTTCGCTAACAAGTCGGCTTCTACAGGGGGGCATTAACATAAAGGAGACAGACATGTTGCGAATTCGCGGAACCATCGGTGATTGGCCGGTGGACCTGACGCTTGAATTGGATGACGGCGATTGGGCCCAGCTGGGTGCGCAGTTGCAGGCAACAAAGCCGGCAAACACCGCGCCCACGCAAACGCCGGTCAGTCAGGACGACGCCATTTGGCAGATTGCCAAAGACCTGTTGCGCAATGCGCAAGAAATGAGTGGGCCGGAGTTGCTCGGTCAGCTTGAAGCCCTGACCGGCAGCACCGCAGCGGGCAAACGCTTGCTGGTGCGTTTGCGCCACAGTGCCGACGTCAAGGTAGTGAACGGCGCCGATGCGCCACTGTATAGCTGGGTCAGTTAGTAGAGCGCAGCGAATAATTTGCGGCGATAGGTGGTGACCAACGGGTGGTCGTTGCCCAGCAGGTCAAACACTTGCAGCAAGGTTTTGTGCGCAAGACCTTCGGCATAGCTGCGATTGCGGATGAACAGCTTCAATAAGCCTTCCAGAGCGGCCTCATATTGTTGGCGGGACAGCTGCTGAATCGCCAATTGATGAGCGGCCTCATCGTCCTGCGGATTTTTCGCCAGACGGGTTTTCAGGTCGGCAACGTCCGGCAAGCTTGCGGCTTCGCCCAGGAACGTCAATTGCGCTTTGGCGCCGGCCAGCGCAGCTTTGTGTTGATCGTCCTTCACCGCGTCGAGCACGGTGCCGGCTTCGACCAGTTCACCGCGTTCGGCCAGGCAGCGCGCGTACAGAATCAGCGCAGCGGCGTTAGTGTTGTCTTCGCCAAGCAAATGCTTCAACACGGCTTCAGCGTCCGCGATGCTGCCTTCGGCAAACAGCAGTTGTGCTTGCTCCAAAGGATCGGCGGCGGCAGGCGGCGGTAATTGGACGTGGGGTTCGAGAATCGTCCGGATCGCCGACTCAGGTTGCGCGCCGGAGAACCCGTCCACCGGTTGACCGTCCTTAAACAGCACTACGGTCGGCAGGCTGCGAATACCAAAGCGCGCCACGATGTCTTGCTCGGCGTCGCAATCGACCTTCGCCAGCAGCAATTGGCCCTGGTACTCATCGGCGATTTTCTTCAGCAGCGGCATCAGCACTTTGCAGGGCGCACACCATTCAGCCCAGAAATCCACCAGCACAGGCTGATGGAACGAGTTCTCGATGACCAGTTGGTCAAAGGTCGCGGTGGTTGCGTCGAAGATATACGGGGTGTCCTGGCTCATTGCTAGTCTCGAAAAAGGCGTTCAATGGCGTGACTATATCACCGCGTTTGGCCTGATTCAGATCTGCGCGTACCGAGATTCTGTGGGAGCGAATTTATTCGCGAAACGGGCCGCGCGGTCTTCCTGTAGCACCGCGGTGTGGCCTTCGCGAATAAATTGGCTCCCACCGGGTTTTCGATTGATTCGCAGCGGTGTTTACGGCGCCACAAGCAGCTGCAACGCTCCCAGCGCCTGGGTATTACCTTGTTCGATACGCAGCGACGGCAGGTGCAGGATCAATTGACCGGACTGACTCGCCCGGCCGCGTAATTCCACGCGGGCGCCGACCGGGAAGGAGTCCGGGTTGAAACGCAGCTGAAACGGCAGGGGTTGATTGGTGCCCGTCAGCGTGATGTTGGCCAATAAACGCTGTGGACGGCCCCGGTCGTCGATGATCAGCAGCGCCAGTTCAACTTGCGAGCCGGGCGGTGCGCCGAGCAATTGGCCGCTCAATTCGCGCTGGTAGATGGGTAACGGCCCCAACCCCTCCTGAACTTTAACGGGGGCGGGCTGCTGGATTGCTGCTTTGGCCGCGACGGGCTTTTTGGGCACTTCGCTGCTGCAAGCAGCCAACAGGCCGACGAGGCAGAGCAAAGCAAGGGGTCGTAACGACATGAACCACTCCAACAAAACAAAATCCGGGGGAGGCGCGACAGGGTGACGCAGTATTGCCCAGTCGGATGAATTTCACACTGCCCGCGGCGCGTCTATATACCGCAAACCTCTGCTCTTGTCTTGCCAGCAACAGGCCCTAACGCATGCCTCTTATTTTCCACGCTGGAAATAAATGAAAACTCGCCCTACCATGAGCCTCCCTTTTTTTGTTGCCTGCCACCATGCACTGTCCTTTTTGCGGTGCCAATGACACCAAGGTCATTGATTCGCGCCTCGTCGCCGAAGGCGAGCAAGTCCGTCGCCGTCGCGAATGCTTGGCCTGTGGCGAGCGTTTCACGACGTTTGAAACCGCCGAACTGGTACTCCCGCGCCTGATCAAGCAAGACGGCAGCCGTCAACCCTTCGACGACGATAAGCTTCGCGCCGGTATGCAGCGCGCGTTGGAAAAACGCCCAGTCAGTGTTGAGCTTCTTGAGGCATCGCTGGCGCGTATCAAGTACAAGCTGCGGGCAACCGGCGAGCGCGAGGTTAAATCGCTGGTGGTGGGCGAACTGGTGATGGGCGAGCTGCAAAAGCTTGATGAAGTGGCCTACATCCGCTTCGCTTCAGTGTATCGACGTTTTCAGGACCTCAATGAATTCCGGGAAGAGATCGACCGTCTTGCCCGCGAACCGGTGAAAGAATGAACTCACTTTCGACTGAACAGGGCGCTCTAGACCGCCACTACATGGCCCGCGCGTTGGAACTCGCGCGCAACGGCATTTATACCGCGCACCCAAACCCACGGGTCGGCTGCGTCATCGTCCGCGACGGGCAGGTGGTCGGCGAAGGCTGGCACATCCGCGCCGGTGAGCCGCACGCCGAGGTGTATGCGCTGCGTCAAGCGGGCGACAAGGCCAACGGCGCCACGGTTTACGTCACCCTTGAGCCGTGCAGTCACCATGGCCGTACACCGCCGTGTGCCGACGCCTTGGTCAATGCCGGTGTCGCGCGGGTTGTCGCGGCCATGCAAGACCCCAATCCGGACGTGGCCGGCAAAGGCTTGTTGCGCTTGATGACGGCGGGTATCGCCGTACAAAGCGGCGTGCTGGAAAGTGACGCGCGAGCACTGAACAAAGGCTTTTTGAAGCGCATGGAACACGGCCTGCCCTACGTGCGGGTTAAGTTGGCCATGAGCCTGGACGGTCGCACCGCCATGGCCAGCGGCGAAAGCAAATGGATAACCGGCCCCGCCGCGCGTTCTGCGGTGCAGCGCCTTCGTGCGCAATCGAGCGTGGTGTTGACCGGTGCCGACACTGTGCTGGCCGACGGCGCACGCCTGACGGTGCGTCCAGACGAATTGGGGCTTGATCCGGAACTGACCGCGTTGGCCCTCACACGTCCGCCTTTGCGCGTTCTGGTGGATGGCCGACTGCGGGTGCCGCTCGATGCGCCTTTCTTTCAGGCAGGCAATACCTTGGTGGTGACCTGCGCCGCCGCGTCTGCGCGTGAGCGTTATCTTGCCGAAGGTCACGAACTGCTGGCCTTGGCCAACAGCGCCGGGCAAGTGGATTTGCACAAAATGATGGTCGAACTGGCGGCGCGTGGGGTTAATGACGTGCTGATCGAAACTGGCCCAGGCTTGGCGGGTGCGTTTACCCGGCTCGGGCTGGTCGATGAGTTTCAGATTTTTGTCGCAGGTAAATTCCTGGGTTCCTCGGCGCGGCCGCTCCTCGATCTGCCGTTGGCGAAAATGAGCGAAGCGCTGGAACTCAAAATCATTGAAATGCGTGCTGTCGGTGATGATTGGCGAGTCATCGCCGTGCCCGCCTGACCGCCGCCTATTATTTTCGGCCACTGCGTCGCGCTGGCTTTGTTCTCCTGGAGGACCACATGTTTACCGGCATTATTGAATCGATTGGCAGTATCCGCGCGCTGACCCCAAAAGGCGGCGATGTCCGTGTTCATGTGGCCACCGGCAAACTCGACCTCAGCGACGTCAAACTCGGCGACAGCATTGCGGTAAATGGCGTCTGCCTGACTGCTGTTGAGTTACCGGGCGATGGTTTTTGGGCAGACGTGAGTCGCGAAACCCTCGATTGCACGGCCTTCGACGATCTGAAGACCGGCAGCCCGGTGAACCTGGAAAAAGCCCTGACCCCGACCACGCGTCTCGGCGGTCATTTGGTCAGCGGACACGTCGACGGTGTAGGCGAAGTGCTGTCGCGGGAGGAGAATGCCCGCGCTATCCAGTTCCGCATCCGTGCACCCCGTGAGTTGGCCAAATACATCTCGCACAAAGGCTCGATCACCGTCGACGGCACCAGCCTGACTGTGAACGCTGTGAATGGCGCAGAATTCGATCTGACTATCGTCCCGCACACCCTGGCCGAAACCATCATGGCCGAGTACAAAACGGGGCGTCGGGTCAATCTGGAAGTGGACTTGCTGGCACGTTACCTGGAGCGTTTGTTGTTGGGCGATAAGGCCGCAGAGCCGAACGCTGCAACAGGCGGCATTACCGAAAGCTTTCTGGCCGCCAATGGCTACCTAAAATCCTGAACCGATAGGGGGTGCCGTGTGGCGCTCAACAGCATTGAAGAACTGGTTGAAGATATCCGCCTGGGCAAAATGGTCATCCTCATGGATGACGAAGACCGCGAGAACGAAGGCGACCTGATCATGGCCGCCGAGTGCGTCCAGGCTGAACACATCAACTTCATGGCCAAGCACGCCCGTGGCTTGATTTGCATGCCCATGAGCCGCGAGCGCTGCGAAACGCTCAAGCTGCCGTTGATGGCGCCGCGCAACGGCTCCGGTTTCGGTACTAAGTTCACGGTGTCGATCGAAGCGGCTGAAGGCGTCACCACCGGTATCTCTGCTGCCGACCGTGCGCGCACGGTTCAGGCCGCCGCGTCCAAGGACGCCAAGGCTGAAGACATCGTTAGCCCAGGTCATATCTTCCCGTTGATGGCCCAGGCCGGCGGCACCCTAGCACGCGCCGGTCACACCGAAGCCGCCTGCGACCTGGCCCGGATGGCCGGTTTCGAGCCCAGCGGTGTGATTTGCGAAGTGATGAACGACGACGGCACCATGTCTCGTCGTCCTGAACTGGAAACCTTTGCCGCCGAACATGGCATCAAGATCGGTACCATTGCCGACCTGATTCATTACCGGATGATCCACGAGCGTACCGTTCAGCGGATCGCCGAGCAGCCGATGGACAGCGAGTTGGGCCAGTTCAACCTGGTGACCTACCGCGATTCAGTCGAAGGTGATGTGCACCTGGCGCTGACCTTGGGCAAAATTTGCGCTGAAGAGCCGACGTTGGTTCGGGTGCACAACATGGACCCGCTACGTGACCTGTTGATGGTCAAGCAGCCCGGTCGCTGGAGCCTGCGAGCCGCGATGACTGCCGTGGCCGAGGCGGGCAGCGGCGTTGTGTTACTGCTGGGCCATCCTTTGGATGGCGACGTGTTGCTGGCGCATATCCGTGACACCGCAGCGAACACGGCGGTGAAGACACCGACCACTTACAGCATCGTCGGTGCGGGTTCGCAGATCTTGCGCGACTTGGGCGTACGTAAAATGCGCTTGATGAGTTCGCCAATGAAGTTCAATGCGATATCCGGTTTCGATCTGGAAGTTGTAGAATACGTGCCCTCCGAATAACGACCGGTTGGGCAGTGGCTGAAAATCGATGATTTTCACGCGTTCTGCCCGACAGTCTGCAGTTGGTGGCCTAAAATCCCTCAAAGCACGCCGATTGGGCGAGCTTGCTCTTTAAGATGAGACACACCCTAATGACCCTGAAGACCATCGAAGGTACCTTCATCACTCCCCAAGGCCGCTACGCCTTGGTGGTTGGCCGCTTCAACAGCTTTGTCGTCGAAAGCCTGGTGAGCGGCGCTGTTGATGCATTGGTTCGCCATGGTGTGAGCGAAAGCAACATCACCATCATCCGTGCGCCGGGTGCCTTCGAAATTCCACTGGTGGTGCAAAAAGTTGCTCAGCGCAGCGAGTACGCCGCCATCATCGCGTTGGGCGCTGTTATTCGTGGCGGTACTCCGCACTTCGAATATGTCGCTGGCGAATGCGTCAAAGGCCTGTCCCAAGTTTCCATGGAGTTCGGCGTGCCGGTTTCTTTCGGCGTGTTGACAGTCGATTCCATAGAGCAAGCCATCGAACGTTCCGGCACTAAAGCCGGCAATAAAGGCGCTGAAGCCGCCCTTTGCGCTATTGAAATGGTTAGCTTGCTGGCACAGTTGGAGGCCCAATGATTTCCGACGAAAGCGACCAGTTCAACCCACGTGATGCCAAAGACCCAGAAGTCGCAAAAGGCAAAAGCGCCAAGCGTCGTGAAGCGCGTCAGCTCGCGACTCAAGCGCTGTATCAGTGGCACATGGCAGGGCATTCGCTGAACGAAATCGAAGCGCAATTTCGCGTCGATAACGATTTCAGCAACGTCGACGCCACTTACTTCCAGGAATTGCTGCACGGCGTTCCGACCAACAAGACCGAGATCGATACTGCCCTCGTGCCTTGCCTGGACATCACCATTGAAGAACTCGACCCGGTTGAGCTGGCGATTCTGCGTCTGTCGACGTACGAACTGCTCAAGCGCATCGACGTGCCGTACCGCGTTGTGATCAACGAAGGCATCGAGCTGGCGAAAGTCTATGGCTCTACCGACGGCCACAAGTTCGTCAATGGCGTGCTGGATAAACTGGCTCCGCGCGTGCGTGAAGCCGAGGTAAAGGCTCACAAGCGTTCTTGAACGCCTGATCCTCATGGACGAATTCGCCCTGATACGTAACTACTTCGCCGCTGCGCCCTGTGCGCAAGCGGGCGAGGGCGTTGCATTGGGGATCGGCGACGATTGCGCCCTGCTGACGGTGCCGCCCGGCGAACAGTTAGCAATTTCTACTGATACGTTGGTTTGCGGCGTGCATTTTCCCGAGCGCTGCGACCCGTTTCTGCTGGGCCAGCGTGCGCTTGCGGTGTCTGCCAGCGATTTGGCCGCCATGGGTGCAACCCCACTCGCCTTTACCCTTGCCCTGACCTTGCCCGACGTCGATGCCGACTGGCTGCAAGCGTTCGCCCGTGGTTTGAACCTGATGGCGCAGCAATGTTCGCTGCAACTGGTGGGGGGCGACACCACGCGCGGGCCGCTGAGTTTGACGATGACCGTGTTTGGCCGGGTGCCTACCGGTCTAGCCTTGACTCGCCGCGGCGCCCAAGTGGGTGATCTGTTGTGCGTCGGCGGTGCGTTAGGTGATGGCGCCGGTGCATTGCCGTTGGTGCTCAACCAGCGCACGGCCGAAACCTCTACCGCTGAAGCCTTGTTGGCGCGCTATTGGTCGCCACACCCGCAATTGATGTTAGGGCTGGCCCTGCGCGGCAACGCTACCGCCGCGTTGGATATCTCCGATGGGTTATTGGCTGATTGCGGGCACATTGCTGATGCGTCCGCTGTACGGCTGGTGATCGAGCGCGATGCGCTGCCGCTTTCGACGCCGCTAGTGGGGTTTCTTGGGTTGGAGGCGGCACGCGAAGTGGCGCTTAGTGGCGGCGACGATTATGTGTTGGCATTTACCCTGCCCGCGTCGAAGGTGGCCGGATTGCTTGCTGCGGGGTTGCCCGTGCATGTGATTGGCCGGGTCGAGGCAGGGCAGGGTGTTTGCCTGATCGACAGTGACGGAACAGATGTCACGCCATTGGCGCGGGGCTATCAACATTTTCAGGAGCACCCGTGACAAATCATTCTAAAAGAACACCAGGACAACGGGTGCCGCCGACGGTGTGGACCAACCCTTGGCATTTCCTGGCGTTCGGTTTCGGTTCCGGCACACTGCCCAAGGCGCCTGGCACCTGGGGTTCATTGGTCGCGTTACCGTTTATTCCGCTGTGGCAGCTGCTGCCCGATTGGGGCTATTGGTTGATGCTGGGCATCACCATGCTGTTCGGCGTGTGGCTGTGCGGCAAGGTCGCCGATGACCTTGGCGTGCATGACCATGAAGGCATTGTGTGGGACGAATTCGTCGGGATGTGGATTACCCTGTGGCTAGTGCCCGAAGGTTGGTACTGGTTGCTGGCGGGGTTTTTAATGTTCCGCTTCTTCGACATTCTTAAGCCGTGGCCGATTCGCTGGATCGATAAACACGTCCACGGCGGCGTCGGCATCATGCTCGATGACGTGCTGGCGGGGGTGTTTGCCTGGTTGGGAATGCATGCGCTGGTGTGGCTTGTTGCCTGGCTCTAACGAATGTTCTGCAACCTGGCTAACGGGGCGTTATCTATCATCTCGATATTTATAGTTGATAATTCAGCCTAAGCGCCCCTTGGAACCTGCTGTTACAATGCTGTCCTTGCGAAACTTCAGTCCCAATCATGATCAGGAGCACAAGGTGCCCGTCGTCTTCGTCGCTGCTTCCAAGCTGCCAACATCCTTTGCGCAATTCACCATGCACGGCTTTCTTGAGGAAGCCACCGGGCGCGAGCACATCGTTCTCAGTCTCGGTGACGTGGCTGATGGCGCGCCAGTACTGGGCCGTGTGCATTCCGAATGCCTGACTGGCGATGCGTTGTTCAGTCAGCGCTGCGACTGTGGCTCCCAACTCGAAGCGGCGTTGCGCGCCATCGCCTCCGAAGGCCGTGGCGTGTTGTTGTACCTGCGACAGGAAGGTCGGGGTATTGGTCTGCTGAACAAAATTCGCGCTTACGAGCTTCAAGATGGCGGTGCTGACACCGTTGAAGCGAACGAGCGCTTGGGTTTCGCCGCCGATCAGCGCGATTACGCCATCTGCTTGCCGATGCTTGAGCACATGGGTGTCAAATCCTTGCGCTTGATGACGAACAACCCACGTAAGGTCAAGGCACTGACCGACATGGGTATCACCATCGCCGAGCGCGTGCCGCTGCACACAGGGCATAACCCGCACAACAAACAGTACCTGGCGACCAAGGCTGGCAAGCTCGGTCACTTGATGGGCAACGAACATCTGACTGAGGCTGGCCGCGCGTGACTCGAAACAACGTCCGTCGTCGATTGGCCTTGGCATGGTGGTGGCAGCTGTTTTTGACCTTGGCGCCGCTGCTGGTGGTCAACGGGATTTTCGGCACCAGCGATGCGCTCGTGCCGATTCTGGCGATGCCGATGTTTGTCGCAGGGCTGGCGACAATGTTTGTCAGTTTGAAATACTTCGGCCCTTACAAGCATGCGTTGATCGCCACCGAAAAAGCCTTGGACACCCCTGAAGAACCCGCTGCCTGGATTGAATTGGCAGCACGTCGACGCATGGCTTTCTTGGCCGCGGGCCTGCCTGCGTGGATCGGCGCTCTGGCGGTATTTGTCGGGCTTGAGGCTGTGCCGTTATTTCTCTTGGCGTTCTCCAGCGTCGTGCTGTTGTACCTCTACCGCATCCCACGTCAGCTGGGTTAAAGCAGAAATCTCCGCCACTCTGTAGGAGCCAACAAGTTGGCTCTACAGAGTGCGGTTGAGCAGCGGTCCCACAGAAAACCTCAGCGCGCTATCAACTCCAAACGCTGCCTGATCGATGCTTCAATCCCGGCTTCGTCCAACCCGCATTCGGCCAGCATTTGCGCAGGCTTGCCGTGTTCGACGTAGCTGTCGGGCAAGCCCAGGTGCAGCACGGACTTGAGGATGTTTTCTCTAGCCAGGAACTCACTGAGGGCAGCACCGGCACCGCCCATGATGGCGTTCTCTTCCAGGGTCACCAACAGGTCGTGCTCAGCGGCCATTTTCCGAACCAGTGCTTCATCCAACGGCTTGACGAAGCGCATGTCGACCACGGTGGCGTCCAGGGTTTCAGCCACTTTCAGGGCTTCAGCCAATTGCACGCCAAAGACCAAGATGGCGACTTTCTGCCCGGTGCGACGAACCACGCCCTTGCCGATTTCCAATGGTTCAAGACCGCTGTCGATCAGCGCATTCGGCCCCGTGCCGCGTGGATAACGAACAGCCGCAGGACCCGCGTACAAATACCCGGTACTGAGCATTTTGCGTAATTCGTTTTCATCGCTGGGCGTCATCACCAGAATGCCGGGGATGCAGCGTAAGTAAGACAAATCGAAGCTGCCCGCATGGGTCGGGCCGTCTTCACCGACCAGACCGGCGCGGTCGATCGCAAAAAGTACATCGAGATTCTGCACTGCGACGTCGTGGATCAGTTGATCGTAGCCGCGCTGCAAGAAAGTGGAATAGATCGCTACCACCGGCTTGGCGCCTTCGCATGCCATGCCCGCTGCCAGCGTCACTGCATGCTGTTCGGCGATGGCGACGTCGAAATAGCGTTCTGGATAAAGCTCGCTGAATTCAACCAGGTCCGAGCCTTCTTTCATCGCTGGTGTAATGCCGACCAGGCGCGGGTCAGCCTCAGCCATGTCGCAAATCCATTGGCCGAACACGCCGGAATACTTCGGCCCGCTAACTTTTTTCGGCGCGGCAGCGGGGGCGTCCAAGGGTTCGAGTTTGGTAATCGCGTGATAGCCAATCGGGTCTGCTTCCGCCGGGGCGAAACCTTTGCCTTTTTTAGTCACCACGTGCAAGAACTGCGGACCTTTGAGATCACGCATGTTGCGCAAGGTTGCGATCAAGGTTGGCAGGTCGTGGCCGTCGATCGGACCAATGTAGTTCCAGCCCAGCTCTTCGAACAGCGTGCCTGGAACCAACATGCCCTTGGCGTATTCTTCGGTGCGTCGGGCAATTTCCCAGGCCCCAGGCAGGCGTGACAGCACTTTTTTGCTGCCCTCGCGCATGCTGGCGTAGGTGCGGCTGGAAAGAATCTTCGCCAGATAATTCGACAGCCCGCCAACGTTGCGCGAGATCGACATGTCGTTGTCGTTGAGGATAACCAGCATGTCAGCGTTAACCTCGGGCGCGTGGTTCAGCGCTTCGAAAGCCATGCCTGCGGTCAGTGCGCCGTCACCGATCACGGCGATGGCCTTGCGGGAGCTGTTTTGTAGGCGCGCGCCTAGGGCCATGCCCAATGCGGCGCTGATCGAGGTGCTGGAGTGACCGACGCCAAAGGTGTCGTACTCACTCTCACTGCGACGCGGAAAGGCGGCAACACCGTCTTTCTGCCGCAGGCTGCCCATTTGTAGGCGGCGACCGGTGAGAATCTTGTGCGGGTAAGCCTGATGGCCCACGTCCCAGACCAGGCGGTCGTCCGGGGTATCGAAAACATAATGCAGGGCGATGGTCAGCTCGATGACGCCCAGGCCGGCACCAAAGTGCCCGCCCGTCTGGCCTACGGTATAGAGCAACTCCAGGCGCAGTTCGTCCGCCAGGGTTTCCAGCTCGGCCTCACCCAGCCGGCGCAAGCCGTCCGGCGTATTCGCGCGGTCGAGCAGGGGCGTCGTTGGGCGCTCGCGGGGGATCTCTTTGAACGTCGTGGGCATCAGGCGAATCGATATAAGTAAAAGAGGCGGCAGTTTACCTGATGCATCGCGAGCTGCCCACGAAGCAGGGCAGAGGATGATCAGACAATGGTGGTAGACACGTAGGTTCTAGACCTGACTGATGCCAGTCAGTTCGTCGAAAGGGGCATTTTTAGCTGCGGCGATCGACGATATAGCGTGCGAGTTCGCGCAACGGCTCGGCGGCCGCGTCGAAAGGTCGCAGGGCATGCAGCGCCTGATCACGCAGCTCCAGCGCGTAGCTTTTGGCAGCGACCAGGCCCAGCAGCGCGGGGTAGGTGGGTTTGTCGCGAGCAATATCGGCACCTTGGCGCTTGCCGAGGGTGGCGGTATCGCTTTCGACGTCAAGAATGTCGTCCTGCACCTGAAACGCCAGACCGACGGCTTGTGCATAGGTCTGCAGGGCGTTGAGTTCGGAAGCTTCGGCGCGGCCACTGGCCAAAGCGCCAAGCGTAACGCTGGCTTCGATCAGTGCGCCGGTCTTGTGCCGGTGCATGAAAGCCAAGGCGGCCTGATCAAGCTTGAGGCCTACTGAACCCAGATCGATGGCTTGTCCGCCAACCATCCCAGCCGGCCCTGCGGCGTGTGCCAGAACCTGAACCATGTTAAGTCGAGTGTCGGCATCTTGCGGCGTCAGGGTCGAATCGAGCAACACGCTGAAGGCCAGGCTTTGCAGGCCATCTCCGGCAAGAATCGCGCAGGCTTCATCGAAGGCTTTGTGGGTGGTGGGCTGGCCGCGACGCAAATCGTCGTCGTCCATCGCCGGTAAATCGTCATGCACCAGCGAATACGCATGAATCAGCTCCACTGCGCACGCCGCACCATCGGCCAATGCTGAAGGCGAGCCCAGCGCTTCGCAGGCTGCATAGGCAAGCAGCGGGCGAACACGCTTGCCACCGTTCATTACGCTGTAGCGCATGGCTGCATACAGGCGGGTCAATTCTGGGCTAGGTGCCTGAAACAGGCCATCAAGGGCCGCGTTGACGCGGGCCTGAATACGGGCCTGATAGAGGGCAATCATTCCGGCAGGTCCGCATCGAACGGCTCTTCAGCCAGTTCGCCGTCGCGTTCGAGCAAGACTTGCACCTTTTGCTCGGCTTGGGCCAATGCGCCTTGGCAGTCACGGGTCAAGCGAATACCTTGCTCGAAGGCCGTCAATGAGTCTTCCAACGACAGTTCGCCGTTTTCGAGACGTTCGACCAGCGTTTGCAGATCAGCGAGGGACTGTTCGAAATCCAGTGCAGCTTTTTTGCGGGCCATGGGTGGCGATCTCGAAGGACATTAAACCGGCGCGACACTAGCAGAGCGACGGCTTTGGGGCAAATGACAGGCGGCGAAAATCGATTCGCACTGTAGGCGCCAACTGGTTGGCGAGCGGTTAATTGCTATCGGCCTGACAATACGCCTCGCCAACCAGTTGGCCCGTACAAGGGTCACGCCATGGGCGGCAGTCGTCTTTTTACCGGGGTTTTCTTGACGATGGCGGTGTTGGTCTCGGCATAGGCGTTGAGCCCGTCCAGCAGGGTGTCCAGTTGCTCCATCGAACGTACGTGCAGGCGGGCGATGAAGCAGTCGTCGCCAGTGACTTTATCGCATTCGGTAAATTCGGGGATCGCCTGGATCTGCCGTTCAACTTCCTGCAACTGTCCAGGGTGTGGGCGCACGCGGACGATGGCCTGCAATTGGTAGCCGAAGCATTTAGGGTCGATTTCAACGGTGTAGCCCTTGAGCACGCCGCGCTCTTCAAGCCTGCGCAGGCGTTCCGCAACGCTGGGGGAAGATAAGCCGCTGATCTGGGCCAGGGCTTTTAGCGAGCGTCGGGAATCTTCCATCAGTGCGCTGATCAGCAACTGGTCAATGTCGTCAGTCATATTCCCCTCGATAGGTGATTCATTAAATTTGCCTTGATAAGAAAGGCATAAATCAACTCTAGCCTTTTATAGTCGCTGGAGCTTGCGGCCGTGGGTTGGTCATACTTTAGCCCTCTCAACGGAGCCGAACCATGAACACTTCACTACGTCGCGGGTCGCTGGAAATGATCGTCGCCATGCTGATCTCGGGGACCATTGGCTGGTTCGTGCTGGTCTGCGGGCAGCCGGTATTGGATGTGGTGTTCTGGCGCTGCGTGTTCGGTGCCATCACCTTGTTACTGATCTGCGGGGTGTTGGGCTTTTTGCGCCCCGGTTTTTTAACCCGCAAAATTTTTGCCTTGGCCGTGCTCAGTGGTGTCGCCATCGTTGGCAATTGGCTCCTGCTGTTTGCCTCCTATTCCCGTGCGTCGATTGCCATTGGTACGGCGGTCTACAACGTTCAGCCGTTTATGTTGGTGGGGTTGGCGGCGATATTTCTTGGCGAAAAAATCACCGCACAAAAACTGCTATGGCTCGGCGTAGCGTTTCTCGGGATGTTGGCGATTGTGAGCGCACACGGTGACCAGAACGAAGCCAGCGGCGAATACGTGCTGGGGATCGCTTTGGCATTGGGCGCGGCCCTGCTGTATGCCTTCGCTGCACTGATTATCAAACGGTTGACCGGCACGCCACCGCATTTGATCGCGTTGATACAGGTCAGCACCGGGGCGCTGTTGCTGGGGCCATGGGCGCACTTCCACAGCGTGCCGCAGCAGTTCGCGGGTTGGTCCAGCTTGTTGACCCTTGGCGTGGTCCACACCGGTGTGATGTATGTGCTGTTGTACGGCGCGATTCAAAAATTGCCGACTGCTCTGACCGGTGCACTGTCGTTTATCTACCCGATAGCGGCGATTTTCGTCGACTGGTTTGCGTTCGGCCATCGCTTGAACGTTGTGCAGTGGCTGGGCGTTACTGCGATTTTGCTGGCCGCTGCAGGGATGCAGCAGGGTTGGGGTTTGCGCAAGGCTGTTCGGCACCCTCGGCCATCCTAGGCGCGCGCTCCCACGGGTGTCTGCTGCTAAACCGCCACTTCCACCCGATTACGCCCGTTGCGTTTCGCGTCGTAGAGCGCAGCGTCGGCGATGCCGTAGGCGGTGTCGAAGTCGGTACCGCCGGGGCTGATGCTCACGCCAAAGCTGGCGGTGATAGGCCGATTAACCGGAGCCTCGAATACATGGCTGGCGACGGCATCACGCATGGCTTCGGCTAGCCTTACGCCTTCGTCGAGGTTTTGCGTAGAAAGCAGTACGGTAAATTCTTCACCACCGACGCGGCCGATAACCCCGCGGTCAGCCACGATACGTCGCAAGCAGGTGACGATGCCTTGAATCACCGCATCGCCTGTGGGGTGGCCGAAGTCGTCGTTGACGCGTTTGAAGTAGTCGATGTCCAAGACGATCATCACCACACTGCCGTCGCGCAGTGCTTGTCCCGCCAGTTCGATCACGGCGCCACGGTTCAGCACGCCCGTCAGCGCATCATGGGTCGCCCGGTGTTCGAGCTGCTGAGCCAACGTCTTCAGTTGCAGGTTGAGCGCATTCATCTCCCGCTCGGCGCGGTCGCTGCGCCCAATCAGGCGACGGGTCTCGCGCATCAAACGTTCGAAGTGGATGATCAACTCCCCTAACGATTGGCAATACACCTGGGCATGTGCGTCGGGCGCGGCGTAGGTTGCGCGGGCGTTGTCGAGGGCGGTGTTCTCGCTTTTGAACAAGTCCGGCAGGTCATCCATCGGCATGTCCTGGGAGGCAGCTAGAGCGGGCATGATGTCCTCACTGAGTTGAAACCGCATGATCGGTGAAGTCGATGGCCTTGAAGTCGGCTTGCAACTCCTCGCCGAATTCGAGAATCGTTTCGTCTTCTTCGTCGTGATACCAATTCATTTGCACGCGGTTACCCGACTGTGCGGAGCGATCCAGGGCATCAAAGATGCTAAAAAGCATTTTCGTGCTGGAGCTGTTGAAGTAGGCCAACGCCACGTTGGCGGTAATCACCACCCCATCGCAGGTCGCCAGGTAAGCGCGCAGTTGATGGATGATCGGGGCATAAAACGCCGCCGCGTTTTCCGGGTACGACTCGCCCTTGAGCGACAACAGGTGCTGATCGAAACGAAAATCGACTTCGGGTGAAGTAGCCGTTGCAGCGATATGCAGGTTATCCATGGCTCGTGTCGCTCTTGTTATTCAGATGATGGCTTTGAGGCAAAACAAGGTGGTGTCGGGATCGTCTTCACGCGGGTAAAAGTCGAATTCCAACGGCGCGCTGGCGTCCCGTGCCATGGTCAAAAACCCCAGCCCCGCGCCTTTGCTGTCCACCGGGGTCTCGGCGCGCAGTGTTGCCTTGTAGGCTAGCTTGATTTGCTCAAGCGTCATGTCACGCAAAGGTTCCAACTTCGCGCGCAAGGCAACGACGTCGGCTGTGGCGATGGGGTTGGCACACAGCATCAAGTGACCGCCGGTGTTCGCGGTAATGCACACCGCCCCTTGCCGCAGTGCACCGTTGTCTGGGCCAGGGGGCAGCGCATCTGACGAGTAGTGAATAATGTTTTGCGACAGCTCGACGAACGACGAAAACAGCTTGCGCCGTGTCGGACCGCTGACCCCCGACACTTCCAATTGCAGCTTCACCACCTCCGCCATGGCCGCAACGATGCTGTGGGAGAAATAGCCCATGTGATAAAAAATCACGTTGCGCTGCTGGGCGAGGTCGAAAAACGCGCAGTCCAGATCGGACGAAGACAAGTCACTCATAGGTTGTCCTGAATGCGGGCACAAAATAGGGTCAGGTCGTCGCGACGGCTTTGGGTTGCCTGCCAGGTTGCGAGGGTTTGGCGTAACTGTTCGCAGATCACGCTGGCCGGTTCGCTCCGGTGTGCGAGGATCACGTCGCAGGTCTGGCGCTTGCCGAAACCGATCTTGCGCGGCCCGCCGATCTGATCGGTCAGGCCGTCGGTGGCGATAAATAAAATGCTTGCGGGCGGTACGGCGACAGTGTTTTGGGTCCATTCGTAATTGGCGTGGCTGTCAACGTAACCAACGCCCATGCGCTGACCCGCCAGCGTGTCGAACTGGTCGGCGTCGGGCCTGAGGATGTGTAAGGCAATTCGTGCCCCGGCAAACGTCAGCTCTGAACGCTGGGTGTCAAACCAGAAGAACGCAGCATCCAGACCGTCATCGGATTCCGGGGTGTCGTCGATGCCATTGACCTGTCCCAACAGGCCTTTGACGGTGCGGTTCACCGACGCTAACAGCGCGGCGGGGTTGCGTGGGCCGAGGTGTTCGAGGGCTTTGGACAGCGACGATGAAGCGATCAAGGTCATGAACGCCCCCGGCACGCCGTGGCCAGTGCAATCGGCGACCGCGCCGAACCAGCCATCGTCGTGAGTGGCGAAATGATAGAAGTCGCCGCCGACCACGTCCCGAGGCTCCCAGACCAACGCCGCGTCGCGCAGGGTCAATGCCAGGGTTTCGCGAGACGCACGGAGCATGGCGCGCTGAATCACGCTGGCGTATTCGATGCTCTGCATGATCTGGCGGTTTTTTTCCGCCTGCATCGCGGCAACCACGCCCATCAGCTGCAACCCGCTGCCCAGGCCGAGAAAGCGACCTTCGCGGGTGATGATAAAACCATCGGCCAAGGTTTTTTCGCCGAACTCCACAGTCTTGAAGGTCAGCGCTTCAATGCTCATCGCGGCATCGACAATCAGCGGTTCTTTGTCCATGAACGCGATGCAGCTTTTTTTGTCATACAGCTCGCGATGAAACGGCTTACTCATCTGCGACAGAAAAATAGTGCGGTTGATCAATCCTATCGGTTTGTCATCCTCCAGCACCGCCAAACTGGTCAGGTCGCGGTGGGAAGAAAACATCTCCATCACTTGCGAGTTGGCACCGGCTACGTCGATGGTCGGCATGTTCTGACACAAATCGCCAGCGCACCGGTGATCCCCCGGCACTTCAGGACGACGGAACGGCGAAAAAGTAGTGTCCATACCCAACCATCACGCTGAATGAGAGCTGGATAGTGGCCTTATGATGTGTACGTCGTGTGACAGTCGGTGTATGCAGCTCGATTTAACCCGTAAAGTTAACGATATTTAAAACCGTAGGAGCGCGCATGCCCGCGATCGGCTGCGCAGCAGTCGTAAATCCGGCAACTGAGCTCTTCAGTTGGAACCGGTCGCCAATTCGGACCGCTTCGCGCTCCATCGCGGACAAGCGCGCTCCTACAGTTGCCCAGTGTTTGTTTTGCGACAGGTATTGCGCCGACAGTTTACAAACCAACGTCAAGCAGCACAGGACGGTTGGCCAGTGCTTTGCTCATCAGTTTTTCAACGAACTCACGGTCAACGTCCGGGAGCGGTAGGCGCGGCGGACGGGTGAGGGAGGTGCCACGGCCCGCCAGTTCTTCGCAGAGTTTGATGCATTGCACCAGGTCTGGACGTGCATCGAGGTGCAGCAGCGGCATAAACCACTCATAGAGTGGCATGGCCTCTTTGAAGCGACCGTCGCGAGCCAGGCGGAACAAGGTTTCGCCTTCTTTCGGAAAGGCGTTGGACATCCCCGACACCCAACCGACAGCGCCCACTGCGATGCTTTCCAGCACCACGTCATCGAGGCCGGCAAACAGCACGAAGCGGTCGCCGACTTCATTGCGTACATCGATGAAACGGCGCGTGTCGCCCGAGGAGTCTTTGAAGCAGACAATGTTCTCGCAGTCCGCCAAGGAAATTAAAATGTCCGGCGTGACGTCGTTTTTGTAGATCGGCGGATTGTTGTAGACCATCACCGGCAGGTCGATGCTGGTGGCAACGCTGCGGAAGTGGGCGGCAGCTTCGTGGGGTTTGGCTGAGTAAACCAGCGCGGGCATCAGCATGATGCCGTCGGCACCGACCCGCTGAATTTCCTTGGCCAGTTTGGTGGCGTTGGCGCTGGTGAATTCCGCGATGCCAGACAGCACCGGAACGCGACCGGCAGAGGCATCTTTGGCCACTTCCACCAGTTGGATTTTTTCTTCACTGCTCAGCGAGGTGTTTTCACCCACGGTGCCGCAGATGATCAACCCGGAAACGCCGTCGCGCACCAGGTTTTGAATGACCGTATGGGTGGCTTCGAAATCGATGCTGAAGTCGCTGCGAAATTGAGTGGTGACGGCAGGGAAAACGCCGCTCCAGTTGACTGTTCTGCTCATGATGGCCTCCAATTGGCTTTATGTATTTCGTATACGTTTATGTAGGGGCAACGCTATAGGGCGTGTTTCGGTGTTTCTAGGTTAGATATTCAAATGCACGGGCCAGGTGTCCGACAGTTGATAGCCGACGGGGTACGGATCGCTTGGGTCGAGCATGTGTTGATGAGTGCCGGTGATCCAGGCGCGGCCTGACAGGCAAGGGACGATGGCCGGTTTGTCGGCGACGTGAGTGACGGAATCGATGCGGCAGTGAAATTCGGAGCCGATGATCGAGCGCCCGATAAAGCGCTCGCCCACGGCCAATTGACCTTTAGCATGCAGCACCGCCATGCGCGCCGAGCAGCCGGTGCCGCAAGGGGAACGGTCGATCTTGCCGGGACGAATCACCACCGCGTTGGCGGCGCTGGCTACACCTTCGGAGCGGGTCACCGGTGCGGCGATTTGGCAAAACGAAATGTGGTTCCAGTCCGGGTTCAAGGGATGGGTGAAGCCCAATTGCTCATTCGCGGCTTGGGTGATTTTCAAACCCATGGCAACCAGATCGGTGGCTTCATCGGCGGTCAGGGAAAAGCCCAAGCGTGCGGAATCAACGATGACAAAACTGTCGCCGCCGTAAGCAGTATCGACCTGAATTGAACCGAGTCCGGGCACTTCAAGGGTGGCGTTCAATTTGTCGGCGAAAGAAGCAACATTGCGCACCTCCACACGCTCGGCTTTTCCGTTGCGGCATTGGGCGATGACTTCGATCAGGCCGCCGGGGGCTTCCAAAATCAGTCGGGTTTGCGGTTCGGTCATCGGCAAAATGCCGGCGTCTAACAGCACAGTGGCAACGCACATCGAATTGGAGCCGGACATCGGCGGTACGTCGGCGGGCTCCATGATGATGAAGCCCATTTGCGCCAACGGGTTTTTCGCCGGCACCAGCAAATTAACGTGACGGAATACCCCTCCACGGGGTTCGTTGAGCACGAAGTTGCGCAACACGGTGTCGTTGGCGACCCAGCGCGACTGTTCCCACAACGTATCGCCCGGCGGCGGGACCACGCCGCCGACAATCACATCGCCGACTTCGCCTTCAGCGTGGCAACTGATGACATGGATGACTTTTGATGACCGCACGTTCATGTCTCCTGAAAAATGTAGAAAATCCCCCTACAAAACCGCGTCGTCCGCTTCCCGAATAAATTCGGTCAAACAGAAGTCCCTGTGGGGCGAATTCATTCGCGAAGGCGTCGGGCGCTAATGCACCGACTTAAGAAACTCAATGGTTTCGGCCCGTTGTGGATTACCAATCACTTGTTCCGGCGTTCCAATCTCATGCACCAACCCGCTGCGCAGAAACGCCACGCGGTCTGATACGTCCCGGGCGAAGCGGATTTCGTGGGTCACTAAAACCATGGTCATCCCGTCTTCGGCGAGCATGCGCATGGTGTCCAACACTTCACCCACCAACTGCGGGTCAAGCGCCGAGGTGGCTTCGTCGAACAGCATGTAATTCGGTGACATTGCCAGGGCACGGGCGATGGCCATGCGTTGTTGCTGGCCGCCCGAGAGTTTGCCGGGGAACACGTTGAGCTTGTCGGCCAAGCCCACGTGAGTCAGTTGTTTCACGGCCAGCTCTTCGGCTTCGGCAGCGCTTTTGCCCAACACTTTGCGCGGCGCCAGCATCACGTTTTCCAATACCGTCAAGTGCGGGAACGCATTGAACTGCTGGAACACGATGCCGATTTTTTGCCGCAGTTTGTTGAGGTCGGTGCTCTTGTTATGCACCTCGGTGCCGTCAACCCGAATGCTGCCGCTCTTGATCGATTCCAAGCCGTTGATGCACATCAGTAAGGTCGATTTACCGGAGCCGGAGCCACCGATGATCGACACCACTTCGCCTTTGTTCACCGTCAGACTTACGCCTTTGATCACGTCGAGCTCGCCGAAGGATTTGTATACGTTGTCGATCTCAATCATTTTCCTGCCACCTCGTTTCCAGACGGGCACCCAAGCGGGCAACCACCAGGCTCATGACGTAGTAAATAAGCCCCGCGATGCTGAGCACCAGCAGCGGCTCATCGATGCGGGTCACAATGGTTTGCGAGGCGCGAAGCAGTTCGATGATGCCGATCCACATCACCAGCGCCGTGTCTTTCATCACCGACAGCGTCAGATTCAACCAGCCGGGGAAGGACACCCGCAGCGCAATCGGCAAGACGATAAAACGCAAATCCTGCAAGTAGCTCAGACCCAGCGAACGACTGGCGCGGCGCAAGGTAAACGGAACTGCCAGCACCCCGCCGCGAACGATTTCCGTGCAGTAGGCCGTGGCATAAACCCCCAGCACCACGCAGCCCACGGTGAACGCACTCCAGTTCAGGCCAACGATGCTTTTCAGCGCATTGAACAGCACGAACTGGATCAACAACGGCACGCTGCGAAACACGTCCAGCAGCCAAGCCAGTGGCACGGTGGATCTCGGAAACAATGCCCGCAGCACGCCGCATAGCAGACCGGCCAACGTCCCGATCAGCATCGCTGCCAGGGTCAATAGAATCGTGACCCAGGCGCCTTGCATCAGGTACATGAAGTCGCTTGTGGTGAAGCTCGTCGTGAACATGCTCATTCCTTAATACCTGAACAGTCGCCAGCTCAGCAGGCGGGCGACGCCGACGATCAGCTTGGCGATCAGGTAATAAATCACCGCCGCCAGCGCAAAGAACTCGAAGGTACGGAAGGTTTTCACGTTGTAATCCTGGGTCACGCCGGTGAGGTCGTTGTTCAGCCCGACCACTACCCCCAGCGAGGTCATCAGTACCGCCCAGACCATTTGATTGGTCAGCGGGTAGAACACGATGCGCAGCAATTGCGGAACGATGACCAATCGATACGCTTGGGGCGCGCTCATGCCCAGCGAGCGGGCGGCGCGCATTTGCGTGTCGGGCACCGCCTTGAGGCCACCGCGAAAGTTCTCGGCCAGATAGCCCGCGTTGTTGAAGGTGATACCGGCCAGCAGCGCCAGCCAAGAACTGACGTGCAGGCCAAAAGAACCCAGGCCGAAATACAGCATGTAGATCTGAAATAACGAGGGCGTGTTACGGGCAATCGATACCCACAGGTCGCCCAAGCCCCGTAGCCAGCGATTGTCGCCCTGACGAATAAGCGTCAGCAGCAGGGCGATGATCACCCCGAAAATCATCGAAAGTGCGGCGGTCTGAAAGGTGACCACCGCGCCGTCGAGCATGTCCGGCAGCGCCTTGAGCGCCGCCCGCCAATGGAAGGTGTAATCAAACATGGGCAGGCACCTCCACGGTGTCATCCAGCCAGCGCGGCAGGCGACCTTTGGTTTCTCCAGCGCAGGCGGCATCGACGCAGGCCGCGAGGCTGCCGAAATGCACTAAGCGCCCCACCAGCCCCGGTGCGTAATGGGCATATTTTCCTGAGTTGGTCATTAGCGTGCGGGCCTGCACCGGCACCACCGGTTCGCCGAGCATGCACCAGCAGGTGTCGGTGACGAACTGAGCGCCGAAGCTTTCCAGCGCCGTCACGTAACCGGCCTTGATCGCCTGAGCATGAATCGCCCGACCGCAGGTGATCACCATCGCCAGGTCTGGATGCTTGGTGTGGCCGTGGCAGAGCGCGGCTAAGGTTGCGCATTCGCTCAAGGAAAAATGCGGGTTGCCCAGGGAGACCAGATCAACTTTCGCCTCTTCGGCGCTGTTCAGTTCTTTCCAACTGCCTTGCAAGTCTTCGAGGGTGATGTGCAGCGTTCGCGGGGCGGGTTGGTTGCCCAACGCGTGCTCGACGGTGGCCGCTTCCGGGGTGACGCCGACGATATGGAACATCGGCGCGCCGGAGGTGGTGGCGAACGCGGCGCCAAAAGCTTTCAGGTCGTCCAGCGTTGGCTGCCGTGTTTCAAGGCCGCAGATCACCGGAATCTCACTCCCGGCCAATAGCCCGACGTGGTAACCGAGCAGCGGATAAAACGCGTCATCCAGCTCCGCCAGCGGCGGCAGTTCAATGCACAGCGTGGCGTGTCGTTGTTGGTCCACATGGCAGCCGGTCAACGGCGCACGACCAGTGAGCGCGATGCAGATGTCCAGGTAATCGGGGTATTTCAGGGTGCGTGCGCCGAGCACACTGTTGGCGTACACCACGGCGTTGGATTCGGCCCAGACGATTTGTTCGCCAGCCTTGGGCGCGCTGTCCAGCAAGTACGGCGCGCAGGTGAAGCTGACCTTCGCGCCCATGGCCAAATACGCATCGCCCAACTGGCTGGCGGGAACACCCAGCGCCACGTCGATACCCTGTTCACGCCAACGGCGCTTGTCTACGGAGATTGAATTGAGCGTCGTCGGCACGCTGACGTTGGCGCCCCAGGCCACCAGTTGCTGAGCAAAACGCAGGCTCGCCGGGCCGGTATAGATGCAGCCGTCGATGTGCGCCTGAGTGACGTCCAGCAGTTCGGTCGCGCCTTGCAGTTCGGCGATACGCAAGATGATGTGCATCGCCACTTGGGCCGCTTTGCCGTGGGCCCCCTCGAGCAATTCTCGGTCGCGGCAATTGAGCGTGATGGTTGATGGCAAAACCGGCGTATAGACAGCTGCCGCCGGCACCTCGGGCATCAATTGCGGCTGCGAAAATCCGCTTAAAAGGCCGGCCTCGATCTGCACATAACGTACGTCACGCAGCGCGGCAAAACCTTCACGGCCGACGCACATGACCGGGATCGACCGATGAAACATTTGCTCGGCGATTAAGACGCCCAGGGTCAGGATGTCGTCAACGTGCTCAAACACCAGCGCGGCGGGGGCGTGGCCGTTGAGGATCAATTCCAGCAACACGCTGCTGCCGGTACATGAGCCGCGCCCGCTGGGAATGGCCAGCACGCGATGGGCCAGAACTTCACCCCACAGGGGATGATGGCGGTCGATGATTTCACCGCTGAACGGATCGACGCCGCCCCAAAAACTCAGGCCGACATCGGAGTAGAGCAATTCGCCTTGCGCTGATCCCGCTACCAGACTGCGGCCGCTTAAGGAGATATCAGGCATCGTGGGGTTCCTACAGGGAAAAAAAGCCCGGCGCCAAAACGACGCGCGGGCACGGCCTCAATCAGCGATAGACACCTGGAACCGTCAGGTTTACCGGATCGCCACCCACCCATTTGGCGTACAGCTCTTTATAGCGACCGTCACGCACTTGATGCTGGATGAACAGGTTGAGGTAGTTGATCAAGCCGTATTCGTCACGTTTTGCAGCCAGTGCAACATAATCGATGACATACGGCGCCGGGCCAACGATGTCCAAGTCCGGGAATTTGCCGGTTTTGATCACTGCCGCCGACACGGTGTTGGTGATTACCGTGGCATCGATGTGGCCTTGCTCAACTGCCTGGATCGTATCGTTCTGATTTTGGTACGCGCGGAAACTGCCTTTCGGGTCGTTCCAGGCCTTCACGTCTTTTTCCAGGGCAATGGCTTCGAACGTGCCGCTGGTGTTGCCGACCGGGCGGCCCTTGAGGTCCTCGTATTTGGCGATCCCTTTACCTTTGTGCGCCACCACCATCATTTGAAAGGCGAAATACGGAATCGTCATGCCAACGGTTTTCGCTCGTTCCAGGGTGTCTGACGTAGAACCGACAATCACGTCCGCACGGCCTGAAACCAAGGCCGGGATGCGGTCGGGAAACGGTGTATCAACAATCTCGGCTTTAACGCCCAAGGTCTTTGCCAGATCATTGCAATAATCGACGTCGAAACCGATGGGCGTGTTCGTCGCATCGCGAGAGCCCATTGGCGGGAAGTCCAGCGTAACCGCGCAACGTAAAGTGCCACTTTCAATGATGCTATCGAGCTTGTCGGCCTGGGCCGTGCCGATACAGCAGGCGCCAACTAGTGCAGTGAGGGCTACGGCGGTTACGTGCTTCTTCATGTGAGGGCCTCGTTATCGTGGTGTCAGTCAGATGAACTCGTTTGGTATTGAGGATTTCGTATACGTTATTTTATATGCAGAGGATGTGCCAGATTGGTGGTGACCTGAGTGCAGCGCGGGAGGGCGTGGTTCTGGGAGTTTAGCGGGGATTTAGCTGAGGTTTCGAAAGGCGGCGCGATGTTACATAACGGAGCAAAACCGGTAACGGGTGGGCTGTTTTGGGGAGAAATCGGTCAGTACTGAATCGCGTGGGTCTGAGATTCTGTGGCACCGAATTTAGTCGGGAAAGCGGTTGGTCTGGCACACCGCGTCAAACCATTCGCGAATGAATTCGCTCCCACAGAGTTATTGAATGCCACAGGATTCAAGTTTTCACCGGCCGATTCGGCAGGTGTTCATACAAAGTGCGGCAGACGCCGATGATGTGTTGCTCGATCAGCTCGGCGGCCTATTGACTATTGGTGGCGGTGCCCCGACGTGGCTGATGCACCGCATTAGAAATCTGTAGGGTTTGACTGCTAATTCTGACCGCAATGTAGGCATAAATACCTTCGCTTGTAGGCAATTTCCGAAAATCAAAAATAGCCTCAAGATGTCTACTTCGGCCAAGACTTTTTTGAATCTTCTTTTTATATTCCGTCGCCTGTCAACTCGCGAAGGAAAGCAAAAATGGCATTTGACGCATTTATCAAAATCGAAGGTATCCCTGGTGAATCGCTGGACGATAAACACAAAGACTGGATAGAAATTACCGACTACAACTTCGGTGTCCGTCAAAGCACCTCTGCCACTGCCAGCTCCTCAGGTGGCGCGTCGTCGGGGCGTGCCACATTGTCAGACTTCAGCTTTACCAAACTTCTCGATAAAGCCAGCAGCAAGCTGTTTGAAGCCAGTTGCGCGGGCAAACACATTTCCAAACTGACGTTGTCCCTCAATCGAGCAGGCGGCGACAAGCTCAAGTACTTTGAAATCGAACTTGAAGAAGTGATCATTTCAGACTTCGCACACGGCGGAGGCAGTGGTGAACCGGTGGAATACGTCCAAATTAATTACGGCCGGATAAAAACCACCTACACCGAACAAAAACGAGCAAGCGGCGGTGCCGGCGGCAACATCACCGGTGGCTGGGACCGTATTAGCAACAAGGTTCACGGCTGAGGAACGCCCATGTCAAAGCCTTACGCGTTCATCAACGAACAGATGCAGACCTACGCCACCCTCAAAGCCAAACTGGGGCTCAGCGGAAATGCCGGGGCAAAGTTCGACATGCTCAATGCCCACATCCGCAACGCGGTAGTGATGCCGGGGCACGTCATCATTGTTGGAGACGACTCAACCCAGTCTTGTACCGGGGAAGAGGCAGAAATGATGAAACTGGCGGTTCACGTGCGTCAGGGGCTGAGGAATAACGCAGCGGGTGGCGACGGCCATCTGATCAAGAATTATGATTTTCTGCAAAAGCTGCTGGGCTACACCTCCCTTGGAATCGGAGCGTCTACGGGCGCTTGGGGCAACCACCTGAAAGGGGTCGAAAACACCCTTGGCGAAATCGCAACGCTGCACAAACAACTCTTGGGCAGCAATAGTCAACGGGCCAAAAATGCCTTTATCACCCAGCGACGGGTTCTTTTCAGCAAACTTGAAACGCAACTGGAGGGTTTTGCGCGATACGGGACTGGTTTAAAGAACAAAGGCCCTATTAAGAAAATGCTGGGTATCTCCACCAAAAGTTATCTTCACACAGGGGAAATCAAGGGCTATGCGAAAACCTTGAGCGGGGTGGCCAAGGCATCGAAGTTGTTGAATGCCGGTACGCCAGTGGGCATAGCGCTTAATATTGGCTCCACGGCCTTAGAAATAATCGAGGCCTGTTCTGTGGGTCGAGAGGATGAGTGTACTGAGGCTAAGTATGTTGAGGGGGCGAAGTTGGTGGGAGGAGTCGCAACAGGTCTATTTGCAGGTTCGGTTGGAAGTGGTGTTGCCGTGCTTGCGTGCTCGGTGGTTTTTGGAATTCCAACCGGGGGGCTAGGTGCTATCGCCTGCGCCATCGTTGGTGGCGCGGTAGCCGGCTATTATGGCGGACTGGCGGGCGAAGAGCATTTTGCACCGGCGGGTAAGTTTCTATACGAGCATCGACCGTAATGAGTGATCTTTGGTCGGTATTGCCAAATATTATTGTAGTAGTGTGGTCGTTTTTAAATATTGTTTTTATGCTCTATTTAGATGTTAAAAAGCTGGATATTTTAGAAAAATATCTTGAAGGATCAAAATGGGTATTAGATGCGCAGACGGTGTTTGGTGGAGGCATCGTCGGCAGAAATCTTAGGCTGCATGTCGTATTTGGAATAATACTACTGCCTACTCCATGTTATTGGCGCGGTTTAGCGGATAGAGATGCCGGCAACAAAATACCCAAAGCATTAAGGGCAATCGTTCTTGTAGGCTATACATCGTTCCTCATGAATTTTTTGGCTGTTTTTATAGTGTAGGCGTCGGACATCTTATAGTGCTGTCTGGCAGTAAACACGGGACATGCAGGGGCCGACGGCTGCGAGCCGTACGGCTCTGGAGTTTTTGACGCAGTTGATAATAAGCAGCAGCCAATACTGTGGGAGCAGGCTTGCCTGCGAAGAGGCCCTCAATAGCGCCGCTGACGTCAATCCGAAATCTGGGTCGACTGCATCGATGCTTTCGTTGGCAAGCCACAGAGATTTCGGCAGCTCCTGCGAGTTGATAATAAGCAGCAGCCAATACTGTGGGAGCAGGCTTGCCTGCGAAGAGGCCCTCAATAGCGCCGCTGATGTCAATCCGAAATCTGGGTCGGCTGCATTGATGCTTTCGTTGGCAAGCCACAGAGATTTCGGCAGCTCCTGCGAGTTGATAATAAGCAGCAGCCAATACTGTGGGAGCAGGCTTGCCTGCGAAGAGGCCCTCAATAGCGCCGCTGACGTCAATCCGAAATCTGGGTCGGCTGCATTGATGCTTTCGTTGGCAAGCCACAGAGATTTCGGCAGCTCCTGCAGATGGGTGTTAACCGTGGGTTTTCAAGTCTTCACCGGCCGATTCGGCAGGTGTTCATACAAAGTGCGGCAGACGCCGATGATGTGTTGCTCGATCAGCTCGGCGGCCTTATTGGTGTCGCGGTCGCGGCAGGCTTGGATAATCTCGCGGTGTTCGACGTTCGCCCGTTCTTTGCTTTCGCCTAAGGTCATTTGCAAACGCAGGTAGCGTTCAACCTTGTCGTGGATCGAGCGGATCAAGTTAGTCAGAAAAGGCCGCTGCGCCGGTTCATACAAACACGCATGCAGCTCCCAGTTCAGCTCCGCCCAATGGCCGATGTCGTTGTTGTCGAGGAACTCGTCGCAAATCCGGTCGGCGTTGGCAAAGGTGGCTTCGGTCATGTTCGGCACGGCCAGACGGATCGCTTGAACCTCCAGCAGCACCCGAACCTCGAAAATCTGCGCCAATTCCGGTTCGGAGATCTTGGTGACCACCGCGCCTTTGTTGCGATGAAAAATCACCAGCCCTTCGGCCTCCAGACGCTTCAACGCCTCCCGCACCGGGATTTTGCTGACATTGAACAGCCCGGCGATTTCGTCCTGACGGATAGGTTCGCCCTCGGCAAAGTGCCCGACGATGATCGCGTCGCGCAGATGCTTGGCGATTATTTCCGACGCGGTAGGGGTGATCCCCAGATTGGGGGGATTGAAACGAGGCAAGGGCAAGGAAATCGACCACTGGTTTGAAAAGAAAATAGTGTATACGACGTCCGATATGACTTCACAACGGTTGTTCAGCGATCTGCTCATCGGCCATGCGCGCCAAGGTGCCGATTCGTGCGGGACTAAAGGGTGGCCGTGGGGCGGGCGGGGTCCAATCGAACAAATACTCAGCGGCGGCCCCGCACACCCGACCTTGGCAGGCGCCCATCCCACAGCGGCTGTGGAGCTTGGCGTCGGTCCAGTCGGAACTGGCGTGCAAGGTGGCGTAGGGCACGTCTTCGCAACGGCACACTAGGGTGTCCGGCGCCGACAAGGTTTTTAACTGCGGATTCAGCGCGAAGGTTCGGTTCAGCAGGTCAGCAAACGCCTGCCAGTGTTGACGTTGTGGCCACAACGCTTTGGCTTCTGCATGATCACCCACCGCCGCATGGCCGGCGATAGCGCCTTCGACCAAGGCTAACTCGCTGCCACCGAAACCGGTGCATTCACCCGCGGCGAAGTGGTCGGCGAGGCTGCTGGTTTGCCAAGCGTCTACGGAGATTGCCTGATCGACGATCAAGCAGCCCAGCGCCTGACCGAGTTGGATATTGGGAATCAAACCAAAACCACAGGCCAAACGCTCGCAGGCGATTTCCACGGTTTTGTTCCCTTGGTGCACGCGAACGGCCTGCAAGCGATCTTCGCCCAAGGCTTCCACCACATGACCGGAACAACGGTAACGCACATTGATCAGTTGCACGGCTTGCAGCAGTTTGCCTGGCCATTTTGGTAATTGCGCGGCGAAACCCATGACTGCGCTGAGCGGCGCTTGCTCGGCGATCTGCATCACCTTGGCCCCGGCTTTTTTTGCCGAAGCGGCACTGGCCAGCAGTAAAGGACCGCTGCCGGCGATGACCACCGACTGTCCTTGGACCGGCAAACCGCCCTTGATCAGCGCTTGCAAACCGCCCGCACCGGTCACGCCCGGTAGGGTCCAGCCGGGGAAGGGCAGCAGCAACTCACGGGCGCCGGTGCACAGAATCAGCTTGTCGTACGCCAGTTGCCAGCCACGTTCGGCGTCTTCCAGTAACAGGCTTTTGGGGGCGACGCGGGCGACCACCCGGGTGCCGCTGTAAACCGTTATGTTCGGCGCGTTGCTGAAGGCTTCTCGGTAGCGACGGGCATTCAGCGGCAGGTGCGCGTGGTGGCCGTCGCGCCAAATTTGGCCTCCCGGCAAAGGGTTGTCGTCCAGCACGATAATGCGTACGCCACTGGCCGCTGCCGCGAGGGCCGCTGCCATTCCCGCCGGCCCGGCGCCGATGATCAGCAGATCAATGTGTTCAGTCATGGGCGGGTCTCCACCGACATTCCGTTCAGGCACAGGGTTTGGCACGCCAGGCGCCGGCGTCCGTCGATGGTCACCCGGCATTCCTGGCAAATGCCCATCCCGCACAACGGCGCACGGGGTGTCCCGCTGACCGAAACGCGGCTGATGCCATCGGCGGCGATGTAGAGCGCAGCCGCCACTGTGGTGCCGTCCGGAACTCGTACGCTTAGGCGGTCGATGTGTAACTCGATCATGGCGTCGTCCTGACCAGCACCGCCGCAGGGCTGAAGCGCTCCAAGCGGAAAGGGCGCGAATCAAACGCGGGTTTTTCCTTGAACATCTGCGCTGCCAGCACATGAGCGCTGCCCGGCGCAGTGGTCACGCCCAGTCCTTCATGCCCGACCGCCAACCACAGGCCCGGTTGGCGCGGGTGCTGACCCAGTATTGGTAAACCGTCTGGCGTGGCGGCGCGAAAGCCGGTCCAGCTGCGAATAGCATTCAGGTCTTCCAAGCCCGGTAAATATTCCAGCGCGCGCTTGAGCATTCTTGCCAGTACCGGGCCTTCCACTTCGGGGTCCAGGGTGTCGAACTGCCGCGATGAACCGAGGAAAATCTGCCCGGTCGGCCGTGGCTGCGCATTAAACGCCACGGAGGTGCCGGTGTTGGCGTGGGCGCTGCTGATATAGCCCAGCTCAACCAGTTGATGATGGATCTGCACCGGGTAGCGATCGGTGATCAGCAGATGACCTTTCTTCGGCCGAATCGGCAATTCGGGACACAGTTCGGTGGCGTGAATGCCGTTGGCCAAGATCACCGCGTTGGCACTCAGCCAGCGGCGGTCGCTCAGGCGCACGCGATTGCCATCGACTTCGATGACGGTGGCGTCCAGGCGCGTGATCCGTGAGGCATGCCTATTCAGCAGCCAGCGGGCGGCATTGGGCGCGTAAATAATGCTGTCGCCAGTGACCTTGAGGGCACCGACCAAGCCTTTGCGTATCGCCGGTTCGGCGTCCTGCAAGGCGTCGGCACCTAGCAGTTTGCAATCAATGCCATGGGTTTGCAGCGTTGCCATTTTCTGCGCGGCGCCGTGCATTTCTTCCGCGTTCGCCGCCAACCATAAGGTGCCGCAGTTGCGGTACGCGCAGCCGTCATTGAGGTCTTTTGCCCATTCGCGCCATACGCCCACCGAATATTGGCTCAAGGCCAGTTCCGCTGGGTTGTCGTCCATTGTCACCAAATGGCCCATGCCCACCGCTGTTGCACCGCCACGCTGGCTGTCGATGACCAACACGTCCAACCCGCGCCGCGCCAGTTCATCGGCGCAGGCGCTGCCGACGATTCCGGCGCCAATCACAATGACGTCGGCGTTCACGGCCGAATGCCCCAAGCGAATGGATCGTCTTCTTCGAGGATCAGGGTGGCTTCTGCGCTGATGTAAGCCCGGCCACGAATCGTCGGAATAATCTGCGGTTCACCGGCTTTTTCCCACTCATAGCTGCCTTCAAACCGGCTGCCGATCACGCTGGCCTGATGCCAGACTTCCCCCGGTTGCAGCTTGCCGTCAGCGGCAAGGCAAGCCAATTTGGCGCTGGTGCCGGTGCCGCACGGGGAGCGGTCATAGGCCTTGCCAGGGCACAAAACAAAGCTGCGGCTGTCGGCGTGGAGGTCATCGGCGAACAGTTCGATGTGATCGATTACGCCTTCGTCATCGCCGCAAATGCCTTGGTCTTCCAGCGCCTGACGCACGGCCCAGGAATAGGCGGTCAACCCGTCTAAGTTGTCGCTGGCCACGCTTAAGCCGTGGTCAGCGATCAAAAAAAACCAATTGCCGCCCCAGGCAATATCGCCGGTAACCACGCCATGGCCGGGGACTTCAACGTTCACCGATTTGCGATAACGGTATGACGGCACGTTGCGCACGCTCACTGAGCGGTCCTCGTGCAGCGTGGCTTCAACCGTGCCGACTGGTGTTTCGATACGGTGCAGCCCTGATTCGATCCGACCCAAGTGCGCGAGGGAAATGATCAGGCCGATAGTGCCGTGGCCGCACATCCCGAGGTAGCCAGTGTTGTTGAAAAAGATGACGCCCGTGCAGGCCGCGGGATCGACTGGCGGACAGAGTAGGGCGCCCACCAGTACGTCATTGCCGCGCGGTTCGAGCATGGTGCTGGCGCGCCAGTCATCGAATTGCTCAGCCAGAATCGTCCGCCGCTGCGCCATGCTGCCCCGGCCTAACTCCGGGAAGCCATCAATGACCAAGCGGGTCGGCTCGCCGCCGGTGTGTGAGTCAATGACGCTGATGCGTTTCATGGATGCCTACGCCTGCACAGGAAATGTCGCTGCAAGAGTGGCGCGTTAGAGGCCTGACGGCTTGAAGGATTTAGTGGGTCTGGATGACGAAATCAGCACAGTGTGTATTCACGTCCTTCTTTGTAAACGCGACCGTGTTCGCGATGGCGTCCGATCAGCCACCGGGTCGCCTGCTTCGCCAACACGTTGGCTTCTTAAAGAAGTCGGTATTGGCTGGGTGACAGGCCGGTGAGCGCTTTGAACTGACGGCTGAACGCGCTGTGGTCGGTATAACCGCAGCGCAGGGCGATCTCGGTGATGGGTAAGTCGCCGGTCAATAACTGCGAAGCCGCGCCAAGCCGGGCCTTGTGAATCAGCTGCCGTGGAGTCAGTTGGAATACCCGTTTGCATTGGCGTTCCAGTTGCGCCACCGACATCTGGGCAATGGTCGTCAGGTCGGCGAGGCTGATTGGGCGGTCGTAGTGTCCGCGAATGTGCGCGTCCACGGCGGCGATTCTTTCATAGGCCGGATGGCTCGACTGTGCCACTTGCAGGTCATGGGAAATGCCCGCCATGCCGATGATTTCGCCGTGGGCGTCACGCAATGCCAATTTGTGAGTCAGGCACCAGCCCGGATGCCGTCCGGGGTAAAGGTGCAATTCCAACTGGTCGCCCAGCGCCACGCCATCACTCAACACTTGCACGTCTTGTTCGGTGTAGAGCGGTCCCAGATTGGCCGGAAAAACCTCTTCGGCGGTTCGCCCCAACAGCTCGCTTTTTTCCTTCAGGCCGCAACGGTGCACCAACGTTTGATTCGCCAGCACATAGCGCGCCTGCACGTCCTTGATGAAAAACACCACGCCGGGCATCGCATCAAGCAACGGCGCGATGTGTTGCAGGCTGCTAGTCAGGCTGGCGAGGTCAGGCAATGACGGCAATTGATCGAGGCGCATGAGCAGGCCCGCAGCGGAGGGAGCAGGCAACTTATCGAGTTCGGCGCGTTGCTGTCCACTGGGATTGCAGCGCGGGCTGTGCTGAATTCTTCACGGTGGCTGTGCAAACCGCTCAAGCCAGTCTGAGCCAGAACCGCCAACCTGTTGGTTTTGTTAACCGAGGGGTGTGTGGTGATCTCACTGACGCTGGCTCAGGCGAGTGACCTGGCCGAAAACATTATGCGCACCCACGGTTTCAGCGAAGGCCACGTGCGCACCGTCGCCAACGCCGTCGTCACGGCCGAAGGCGATGCCTGCGCGTCCCACGGATTGTGGCGATTGTTGGGCTGCATCAGTTCGTTGAAAGCCGCAAAAGTGATCCCCGATGCGCTGCCTGAGGTAGCCGACTGGGCCGCCGCAGTGGTCAAGGTTGATGGTCGTGGCGGCTTTGCCGGGCTTGCGTTCGAAGCGGGCATGCCGTTGTTGGTGAGCAAAGCGCGCAGCCAAGGCATCGCGATTCTGGCGATCAACCATTGCGTGCATTTTTCGGCGTTGTGGGCAGAAATTGAACCGCTCACGGCGCAAGGTTTGGTGGCGCTGGCTTTTACGCCGAGTCACGCGTGGGTCGCGCCAGCAGGCGGCAGCAAACCGTTGTTCGGCACCAACCCGATAGCCTTCGGCTGGCCAAGGGCGGGGCAACATCCGTTTGTCTTCGACTTCGCCACCAGCGCCGTTGCCCGAGGCGAAATCGAACTGCACCGCCGCGCCGGTAAAGAAATTCCATTGGGCTGGGGCCTCGACGCCCAAGGGAAACCCACCACCGACCCCGCTGCTGCACTCAGCGGCGCCATGCTGACCTTCGGCGGTCACAAAGGCTCAGCACTGGCGGCCATGGTCGAACTCCTCGCCGGCCCCTTGATTGGCGACATGACCAGCAAAGAATCCCAAGCCTTCGACGCCGGCAGTAAATCATCGCCCTACGGCGGCGAATTGGTGATCGCCATCGATCCGCAACGTTTATTGGGCGTTAGCGCTGAAGAGCATTTGTTACGAGCAGAAGCGTTGTTCGACGGCATTGTGGAGCAGGGCGCGAGACTGCCGTCGCAACGCAGGTTTGATGCACGGGCGTTGAGCCGCACGGATGGCGTGCAGATACCGGAGGCGTTGTATCAGGACTTGATGGCGTTGTTGTGAACGGGGTCGTTTTTAGCAAGGCACCCGGTCTGCGGGAGCAGGCTTGCCTGGGAAGAAGCCCGTAATGGCGTTGCGGATGACCCATTTTCAGAGAGTCAAGCAGCGCCGTTTCCGACAGGACCATGATCGCGCCGGTCGATTGAATTAACTGCTGCATGCCGTACACCGAGCTGCATTCGATGATGTCTGCGGGCGTCGGTAGTCCACAGGGTTGCAGCGCCTGATCCAGGCCGAAGCGGGCCGGGCTGGTTTCCGGTTGCAGGATCCACCACCAGCAGCAACGGACACCGGTTATGGCAGTTACTACAACGCTGGCGGCAGTGACGCGAAGCATTGGGAGCGTGATGTCGATATGAAATACCTCTTCCAAGGCGGCACCGCCAAGAACCTAGGGGTTCGGCTACGCTGGGCCACCAACCGAGGTGGCGACGGCTACCAGACGGTGGATCACAATGCCGATGAATACCGGGTCATCGTCGACTATCCCATCAACGTGTTTTCAGCGTGGGCGGACCCGGAGCCTGGGTCCGTTTTTATTTCTATCCCTCGTACACCGCTCGTCACTCGGTCCTTCTAGACCGGGCATATCGTGTTGTGACAACGTTTGCAGCCGCGTAGAATTCGCGGCATCTCGCAGCACCCCCTCATACTCATAATATTTTGCTCACTCTATGCACTGCCCCGGCAACCAGCCTCGGGCGGCATTTTTGTGCGCAAGACTTTTGAGCGTTGAAGGGCGGCCGCTTTAATCAATTTTCGACTTGAGGTTTGTACGGCATCCAATGAACAGCATCCTGGACGCTCGCACCGGCAGTTGGCTTAGCGTGATCGCGCTGGCTCTCGCAGCTTTTATTTTCAATACCACCGAATTCGTTCCGGTCGGGCTGTTGAGCGCAATCGGCCACAGCTTCGACATGACCACGGCCCAGGTCGGCCTGATGTTGACGGTTTACGCGTGGGTGGTGTCCCTGACGTCGCTGCCGACGATGCTGCTCACCCGCAACATCGAACGGCGCAAATTGCTGGTTTTTGTCTTCATGCTGTTTATCGCCAGCCACATCTTCTCCAGCATGGCGACCAGCTTCAGCATGCTGCTGATCAGCCGCATCGGAATCGCCTTCGCCCACGCGGTGTTCTGGTCGATCACCGCGTCCTTGGCCGTGCGCGTAGCCCCACCGGGCAAACACGTACAGGCCTTGGGTCTATTGGCAACCGGCACGTCGTTGGCCATGGTGCTCGGCATACCGCTGGGTCGCGTGCTGGGCGAAGCGTTGGGCTGGCGCACTACGTTTCTGGCGATTGCCGTCGCCGCCGGCGTGACCGTATTGTTCCTGATCAAATCGCTGCCGCTGCTGCCGAGCCAGAACTCCGGCTCGCTAAGAAGCCTGCCAATCCTGTTCAAACGCCCGGCGCTGGTATCGCTGTACGTCCTGACTGCGCTGGTGATCACCGCGCAATTCACCGCCTACAGCTACATCGAACCCTTCGCAGAAGTCGTCGCCCACATGAGCGGCGAGATGACCACCGTCCTGTTATTGCTGTTCGGCGGCGCCGGCATCCTCGGCTCAGTGGTCTTCAGCCGCTACAACAACCGCTTCCCGAAAGGCATGTTAATCACCGCCATCGGCGCCTTGGCCCTGTGCTTGATGCTGCTATTGCCTCTCTCCGGCAAAGCCTCGTGGCTCGCGACCATGAGCGTGGTCTGGGGCATGGCAATCATGTGCTTCGGCCTGGTCATGCAAGCCAAAGTATTGGCCATGGCGCCAGACGCCACTGACGTGGCTATGTCCCTGCACTCCGCCATCTACAACATCGGCATCGGCGGTGGTGCGCTGTTGGGCAGCATGGTGATTAGCCAATTGGGGATTGCGAATATTGGCCTGGTGGGCGGATTGATCGCGGTGAGCGGGTTGTTGGTGTGTTGCTTTGCGACGTATCGGTTTGGGGAGAAGGCGTTGCGGGCTTGAATGGGTAGCCTTCAGGCTACAAAAATTGATATTTTGGTTGTTTTTGATGCTCTAGGGCTACAGTTAAAAATTGCGTGCTTGTGCTCCGTGGGCTACATTAATTACCTAAAGGTAATATTTTGATGCCCAGAGGCTACCGATGAGTACGCTATTCGATGTCGCAGAAATGCTCAAAGAGGCCAGAAGCGAAGCCAAGCTAACCCAAGCGGTTTTAGCCACTCGTGCCGGCGTTGCTCGTTCAACCGTAGCGCGCATGGAGACGCTGGCGAAAGGAGACATGAGCGTCTCTGCACTGGTTCGTTTGCTTGAGGCCGCCGGGTATGACTTGAAAATGGTCAGGTCCGGTCATCAGCGCACGGTCGAAGATATCCTCGCTGAGCAACGCAGTGAGGGCTTTGGCCAATGATTCTAATGACAGCCCCCGCACTCGCTGTCGCAAAAACCAACAAAGCGACGAATTCAACTATTTCAGCCAGAAGCAGTCCATCTCTCGTAGAGGCCCAACGCCCCCCATTCACTGTGTAAACGCTCACAGCTTATGAGGCGTCTGAGCGACAGAGGACAAAGAGATGAACAAAACAATCAGCGCCGCTGACTTAGGCATCGACCTCAAAGAAGGCGGCGAGGGAGCGCTGTTCAAGTGGTTCATCGCCAGTTTTCTGATGGGTAAACGCATTCAGGCTGACATTGCCGCGCAAGCGTATCGAGTGATCATCGAGCAACATGATCGAGATACACCTCTTAAGCTGGGTCACTGTAGCCATCGAGAGCTGGTTGCGATGTTGGGTCAAGCGCATTACGTGCGTTATGACGAGACGACGGCGGACCGTCTGAGCGCGCTGTGCAAGAAACTCAATGATGAATATGCCGGCAAGATCGGGAATATCCAGCGTGCCAGCGACAACCGGATGGAGTTTGAAAAACGCATGGCGGAGTTCGAAGGCGTTGGCCCGAAGACCGTTGAGATTTTCATGCGCGATGCAGGCGAGGTGCTTTATTGAACCCTGCACCGCAGGTCTACATTGGCTGCGCGGGCTGGAGCCTGCCGCGTCAGTCTTGGCCGGCATTTTGTACGCAAGGCACACATTTACAGCGCTATGCCTCTCAACTGAATGCCGTCGAAATAAACAGTTCGTTTTATCGCCCACATGCTCCGAAAACCTATGCGCGCTGGGGACAATCCGTGGCGCCCGCCTTTCGATTCTCGGTCAAGCTGCCCAAACTGATCACCCATGAAAAACGCTTGCGAGAATGCGAGCGCTTGCTAGACGACTTTCTGGCGCAATGCACCGAGTTGGGCGGAACGCTGGGTTGCCTGCTGATTCAGTTACCGGCCTCATTCGTCTTTGATGAGGGCATCGCGCGGGTATTCTTTGGTGCGTTGCGTGAGCGATACACAGGATTCGCCGTACTGGAACCGCGCCACGAAAGTTGGCGAGAGGCCGAAGACGTGTTGGTTGGGTTTAAGATTGGTCGTGTTGCCGCTGATCCATCACCGATCGCTGGCGGCAATCTTCTAAGTGGCTGGACAGGCATTCGCTACTGGCGCATGCACGGGTCGCCGCGCATGTATTACAGCAACTACGACGACGATCGATTAAGCGCGTTGGCGCTGGAACTGCAGCATTCGGCACAAGACAGTGTGCCGAACTGGTGCATCTTCGATAACACCGCTCAAGGCGCTGCGATCGGCAATGCCCTCGCGTTAAAAGCGCTGATGCGATTGACCCTTGTCTCAACCGACAACCCTGATACTCAGCTGTAGCCCACTTGTTGGCGAGGCGGCATGACAGTCCGTCTCAAGCTCTCGCCAACCAGGCTCCTACAGTTCGTTTATAAAATCAGTAGCCGTGCCGGGGGTCGCTGATCCATTGCTGTAACTCCGCTTCGGCCTGTTCCAACGCGTTGCGATTAAGTAATTTCCGCAGCAGTGCGATGCTGACGGCGCGTGCTCTGAGGTTGAACGCATGATTACCCCAAGGGGTGTCAGTTGGCTGGTACACCCCGAGCTTTTCGTACAACTGCTGCAACCGGTTTTGCACGCTGCGCAACGAAAGGCTGCGGCGACTGGCAATCGCGCGGTCTGTCAGCCCCAGTGCGATGTCTTGCAGGACTTCATACTCAGTGTCGGATAAGCCTAATACCTGATCCTGGGATTTTTGCTGCACCCCGCGTATCTCGCGATCAATGACACATTGTTGTTCGATAAACAGACTGCGCAGCGCCAACCGTAGCCGCTCCTCAGAAGCGGTCTTGAGCACATAGCCATAGGCCGCGCCCTCTGGAACGATGCGTGAGATACCGCGCACATACGCTTCATCCGCGTAATTGGACCAGAACAGGATCGAGGTGTCGGGGCGATCTTTCCAGATCGTCTTGGCCGCCTCTACTCCGGTGCGTTTAGGCATCTGCAGATCCATCACCACTGCCGAGACGCCGTGCTCATGGGCCAGGCGCTCGCCTATTTGTCCGTCCTCGGCCTCCAGCAAACGCGTGCATTCAGGTAGCGCCTGTTCAATCACTTCCTTGAAGAACGCGCGGTGCACGGGGTCATCTTCTATCAACAAGACATCCATCAGGCGGCTTGCTCCGGGTCAATGAGTGGGTCAGACAGCGGCAGGCTGAGGCGAACGTGGGTTCCCTTGCCCTGCGGGCCGCTGTTGATCTGCAGCTGGGCGTCGAGCAGTTGGGCGCGTATCTGCATGTTCTTGATACCGCCGGTATCCAGCAGATTGTCGCGATCCAGCCCCAGGCCATCATCGACAATGGACAACTGCAGCCGGTTGTCCACAAGGCTGATGTCAATGTCGATGGAGTCCGGGTAAGCGTGTTTGATCGCGTTGTTAACGGCTTCCTGGACGATACGGAATAGCGCAATTTTCTGCGGTTCCGCCAGTTTGTTGGCCTGCCCGTCGGTGTTGTCGCGCAGGTGTGTGGCGATGCTCAAACCACTGTTGCGCACACTGCGTAACAACAGGTCCTCCAGTCCTTCCTCGAAGCCGAACAGCTGGAGCACGGTGGGTTTAACTGCGTCGATGATCATGCGCAGCTCCTGCATGCTCTCTTGCAAGGCTTCGCTGAGGGGCTGCAAGTCGCGCCCCGACAGCGTATCAACCAACGTCAGCCGAGCGATGCGCCGATGCAGGCGTGTCATGTCGGCCAGTGTCTGATCGTGTAAATCCATGCCAATGCGCTGTCGTTCGTTCTCCAACTCCTCGGTCAAGCGCAGAGCGCCCACGCGAAGACCTTCTTCCCGGGCACGGATCTGGGTTTCGGCAATCGCCAGCTTTTTCGCCTGATCGGTCTGACGCAATGCATAGAGATAGGACGCCAGCAAGTCGGCCACATGCTGGGTATGGTGCACGTCGTCAAGGGTGTAGTAATCGGCTGTGTGTTTCGAGCAACTCAATGCGCCAATGATTTCGCCCCGCGCGCGCAACGGTACGTGGAGTCTGCTGCGAAGCTGGGCGTCGAAAATAGGGGTGTTGTAGGCGTCGGCAAACTGAAAGCGTGGATCAGTCATCGCGTCCTTGCTGAGGATGAACGGTTCCTCCCCCAGCAACAGCGCACGGATAGGGCTTTGCACGATCGGCAGCGGGTGATTGGCGAAATCGCTCCAGGCCGTGTGTAATCCGGTTTCATAGGCGTGCAGGTGATTTTCACCGTCGAGCAGCAGCAAGCTTACGTCCAGATGGTCATGGGGCAGGATGATGCGTATTTCCTCGGAAATCGCATCAATCATCGATTGAAAATCCAGTTGCCCGGCCAAGGCCCTGGAGATGCCGAGAAAGTGATGGAGGACATCCTCGGCCTGAATGTGTGGTCGTTGCACGGTCATGCACCTTTATTCTTGTTAGCCCCACCATACGCGCTATCGATGACGGCTGGCACGCCCTACGCTGTGGTCAGCGGTCTCTGGGCGAAGAGTTACAAGGTCTCGCACGGAAGTTGCGTGATCCCGCATATTAAGTGCGGTGTTTCGCGCCATGTCTGCATTGATGGTCACAGACGCTGGTTGCAGGACGGTGCAGACTGGGCCCGAACGTGCAGTAAGCCGGTGAGCACCGACCAATCGGGGCCGCCTGAAACCCAAAAAATAATAACAAAGGTTAATCCATGAAAACCCACCCGCTGCGGTGCGTGCTTCTGTCGAGTGCGCTGTTACTGTTCCCCTTCATGCAGGCGCAGGCCGATACGGCCGATAAAACCATCGCCTTGTCCAATAACTACGCCGGTAACTCCTGGCGTCAGAACATGCTCAGCAGTTGGAAGCAGACCACCGACGCCGCCGTCAAAAAAGGCATTATTTCCTCGGCAGACTCCTTCACCACCGGTGAAAACCAGGCAACCGAGCAAGCGGCACAAATCCAGAATCTGATCCTGCAGGGCTACAACGCCATCGTCGTCGACGCGGCGTCGCCCACCGCCCTAAATGGCGCCATCAAACAGGCCTGCGACGCGGGCATCATCGTCGTTTCGTTCGACGGCGTGGTCACTGAACCCTGTGCCTATCGCATCTCCATGGACTTCAAGCAAAGCGGTGTCGACCAGATGGACTATCTGGCCAAGCGATTCCCTGGCGGCGCGAATGTGCTCGAGGTTCGTGGTCTGGCGGGCGTCTCCGTGGATGAACAGATTCATTCCGGGATTATCGCCGGTGCGCAAAAACACCCGAACTTGAAAATCGTGGGCTCGGTCAACGGCAACTGGTCACAGACTGCCGCGCAAAAAGCAGTGGCAAGCATCCTGCCAAGCCTGCCCAAGATCGATGCGCTGGTGACTCAAGGTGATGACGGTTATGGCGCGGCCCAAGCTTTCGCTGCGGCGGGAAGGCCGACGCCGACGATTGTCTTCGGCAATCGCGAAGAAGAGTTGTCGTGGTGGAAGAAGCAAAAAGACGCCAACGGTTATCAGTCTTTTTCGATTTCCAGCGCCCCGAGCATTTCCAGCCTTGCGTTCTGGGTTGCCCAGCAATTGCTCGATGGCAAAAAAATGCCCCATGACTTGTTGTCGCCAGCGGTCAGCGTGACTCAGGACACTCTGGAGGCTTCGCTCAAGGGCCTTGAGAAGGGCGGGATTCTCAGCCAAGCGTACAGCGTCGATGACGTCGCCACACTGAAAAGCCCATCCGCTCAATGACCAACGCATGCCGCGCCTAGGTGCGCGGCAATGCCGAGGAGAATGTCATGACTACCCTTAAACACGCGCTGGTGACCTTCAAGGGCGCCGGTAAATCCTTTGGCGCCGTGCGCGCCCTGTGTGACGTCGACCTGAGTGTTCAGCCCGGTGAATGCCTGGGATTGATCGGTCACAACGGCGCGGGTAAATCGACCTTGATGCAGGTCTTGGCCGGGACTCTTGAGGCGGACTGTGGGGCGTTGCTGGTCGGCGACGAGGACGTGCGCTCCAGCTATGGCGTACACGTGGCACGCAAGCACGGTATTCGCTGTGTGTTTCAGGAGCTGTCGCTGTGTCCGAACCTTAGCGTCGCTGAAAATACCCGACTGATGTCACCGGCCATTCGTGGATGGGGGTGGCGACGCAAGGCCAGGGCGCTGATTGAGGCCAGTCTTGATGAGATTTTTCCGGGCCATGATATTCAGGCCGACGACATCGTCGCTGAGTTGCCGATCGGCAAACGCCAGATGGTCGAAATCGCCCGGGCGTTCGTCCGGGTCGATGAGCGCCTTGACTTGGTGATCCTCGACGAGCCCACGTCGTCGCTGGACTCGCGCGTTGCCGAACAACTGCTGCAATTCGTCCGGCGCTTCGTCGGCGTTGGCGGCAGTATCGTCTTGATCAGCCACATTCTTGGAGAAATGCTCGACACCTGTGACCGCATCGCCGTCATGCGTGATGGCCGTGTCGTGGAGATTCGTGCAGCGAGCGATTTTACTCACTCCTCGCTTGTGGAATGCATGGGCAGCGCTGCAAAGGAGACTGCCGATCAGCAGGTGTTTATCTCGCGACGCCTCAACAGCACCCCGGTGGTCGCGCAGCGTCCAGCCCGTCAAGCCAACGCCCAGACCGTCGATGCACATCCGGGGGAAATCGTCGGCTTGGCCGGGCTTGCGGGGCACGGTCAAAGCCAACTGCTGATTCAGGTGCTGCGCCAACGTATTGCCAGCGGGCAAGGGGCCTCGTTAGTCGCGGGGGATCGACAAAGTGACGGCGTGTTTGCGATGTGGTCCATCGCCGAGAACATCACGATCAGCTCAATAGGCCATCTGAAACGCGGGGCCTTGATCGACCCGAATGCAGAGCAGGCCATGGCTGAAGAATGGCAAAAACGCATGGGTATTCGCACCCCCGATATTCGTAATCCGATCATGTCGTTGTCTGGGGGGAACCAGCAAAAAGCCCTGTTCGCCAGAGCACTGGCGTCCCACAGCGAGTTGATCCTGATGGACGATCCCATGCGTGGCGTCGACGTTGGCACCAAGCGCGAGGTGTATTCGATCATCGCCCAAGAGGCTGCTAAAGGCCGCACCTTCATTTGGTACACCACTGAGTTGGAAGAGCTTGATTATTGCGATCACATCTATGTTTTTCGTGATGGCCAGGCAGTGCTTGACCTGCCGCGCAGTCAGTTGAGCGAGGAGCGGATTCTTCGCTGCTCCTTCGAGGAGCAAACGGCATGAATGCATCCACCCCTCTTCCGCTGAAGGGCTCTGCCCTAAAAGCATCTGGATTCAACCGCGCACGCTTGCTGCGAGGCGCATTGCCGGGGGTGTCGCTGGCGGTGCTGCTGATCACCATTTTCATCATGCAGCCCAGGGCGATGAGCTACATGGGCATGAACCTGATGCTCAATCTGGCAGTGCCCATCGCCTTCGCCACCATCGCGCAGATGCTGATCATCACCGTCAACGACCTGGATCTGTCGCTGGGCAGCTTCATCAGTTTTGTGGCCTGCGTCGCAGCGACGTTGCTCAACCAGCACCCGGTGCTTGGCTGTCTGGCGTTGCTGGGGTGTATCGCGGTGTACGCGTTGTTGGGTGCGCTGATCCATGTGCGTAACTTGCCCTCCATCGTCGTGACATTGGGCATGTCTTTTATATGGATGGGTGGCGCCGTGTTGTTGTTGCCGGCGCCGGGCGGAACTGCGCCTCAATGGCTTCAAGGTTTAGTGCGCATCAAGACGCCGGTGCTGCCGTTCGCGATCTTCGTCTGTGTGGCGTTAGCGATTGGGGTGCATCTCTTTTTGATGCGCTCCACCTTGGGCGTCGTGTTGCGAGGTGCGGGCGGCAATCCGTTGGCAATTGCCAAAGCGGGTTGGTCCCTGCTACGGATCAAGCTGACGATGTATGCACTGGCCGGTACGTTTGGGGTGTTCTCCGGTCTTTTTCTGGTGGGCCTGACCACCTCGGCCGACGCCAGCATCGCGCTGCGTTACACCTTGTTGTCCATCGCCGGGGTCATCCTCGGTGGTGGTGAGTTTGTTGGCGGGAGGGTGTCGCCCACAGGCGCAGTGTTAGGCGCACTGACGCTGGTGTTGGCCGGCTCGTTGCTGTCCTTCATGCGCATTTCCCCGGACTGGCAGATCGGCGCCCAAGGCGCGATTTTGATTCTGGTTTTGGCCCTGCGCACGTCCGTCAACCGCCTTGAGGCTCGCCCACTATGAAGACTGCTCTCTTTCTGACTACGGTCATGAGCAAGCCCTGGTTATGGTCGTTTTTGGCGGCGCTGCTGATATGGATCGTCACCATTGCCTTCACCGGAGGCCAAGGCGCGGGTTCGCTGTTGTCGGGCGCACTGAGCTTCTCGGCGTTCTTCGTCATCGTCGGCATTGGTCAGATGTTTGTGATCACGACCGGCCCCGGCAACATTGATTTGTCGATCCCGGCCAACATTGCGCTCAGCGGAGCCATCGGGATGAAGTTGATGGACAGCCAGTCCGGTTTAATCTGGTTGGGTGTGCTGGGCGTCCTCGGGGCAGGGGTGTTGATTGGTTGCGCCAACTACGCGCTGATTCGACTGCTGCGCATCCCACCGATCATTGCCACGTTGTCGGCCAGTTTCCTGTTGCAGTCCATGGCAATTGCCTATGGCCGCAGCGTGCGTATCCAGCCGCCGGACATTTTCTACCAGTTCTGCACCGGTCACATTTTGGGGGTGCCTTATTTGGCGATCAGTGTCGTGCTGCTTGCAGTGGTCATGGGGTACGTTCTGACGCGCAGCGTTTACGGTCGTTGGACCATCGCCATTGGTCAGAATCCCCGTGCTGCGGAACTCGCGGGAGGACGTGTCGACCGTATCCGTTTTGCGACCTACGTCCTCAGTGCGGTTTTCGCCAGCGTGTGTGGCCTGCTCTTGGCCGGCTTCTCCGGTGGGGCTTCGTTGAGCATGGGCGATGAGTATTTGCTGGCCTCGATTGCCGTAGTAGTCATCGGCGGGACATCAGTGGCGGGCGGTTTTTCCAACGTGCCGGGCATCTGGGGCGCAGCCCTGTTTCTCTATCTGCTGGTGAGCATGCTCAACACCTTCGGTGCCAGCGCCGGGGTGCGGCTGATACTCACCGGTCTGATCATCATTGCGGTCATCACCGCTGTCAGTGGCCGCAAATCGGCGCGCGCTGCGTGAATCAAGGTACTTTCATGTGTGAACCTAAGTATGAATTCATCGATGAGCGCTTCCGCGCATTAACGGTGCCTAACACTCAGCTTGAGCAGCTGTACAACCAATGCCGCTGGGCCGAGGGGCCGGTCTGGTTCAACGACGGTGGCTACCTGCTGTGGAGCGACATTCCCAACCAACGTATTTTGCGTTGGACCCCAGAGCAGGGCGTGTCGGTGTTTCGTCCAGACTCCAACTTTGCCAACGGCAATACTCGCGATCTTCAGGGAAGACTGGTCACCTGCGAACACGGTACTCGGCGCGTGACCCGGACTGAGCCGGATGGAACCATCAGCGTGATCGCGGACCGGTTCGAGGGTAAACGTCTGAACTCACCGAACGACGTGGTGGTTCACCGTGACGGCGCCATTTGGTTCACCGACCCGACTTACGGAATCATGAGCGATTACGAAGGCTACAAGGCCGAGCCGGAACAGGCGGGGCGCAACGTCTACCGTGTCGATCCGAATACGGGCGAAATTCACTGCGTGGCCGCTGATTTCGTTCAACCCAACGGGCTGGCGTTTTCGGCCGACGGCAACACCCTGTACGTGGCGGACTCGGCGCGCACCCACGACCCGGCCGCCCCGCATCACATCCGGGCACTGGATGTGCTGGACAATTGCCGGTTAGGACGCTCGCGGGTATTCGCCGAGATCGAACCAGGGATTCCCGACGGCTTGCGCGTCGATGTACAAGGCAACGTCTGGACCAGCGCGGGTGATGGTATTCAATGCTTTGCCGCCGATGGGACGTTGCTGGGCAAGATAGTGTTGCCGGAGAAAGTCGCCAACCTGACCTTCGGCGGCCCACGCCGCAACCGCTTGTTCATCACCGCCAATACCTCGCTGTACATGATTCATGTGGCGGTGGCAGGGGCGCAGATGCCGTAAACCGAATCGCTCCATTTCAATAATAAAAAACCGCCCGAAGGCGGTTTTTTATGGGCTGCGCTAGTTAATCTTAAAGCGCGCTGTCCGTGTGTTGGCCATCGACCAAACGCTGAATGCCCAGCGGATTGGCGTCTTGCAGGGCTTCGGGCAGGAGCGCATCCGGGTAGTTCTGGAAACACACCGGACGCAGGAAACGATCTATCGCCAAGGTTCCCACCGACGTGCCGCGCGAATCGGACGTTGCCGGGTAAGGACCACCATGCACCATGGTGTCGGTGACTTCGACACCGGTCGGATAGCCGTTCAACAGGATCCGGCCGACTTTCTCTTGCAGCAGCTCGGTCAACCAGCGGTATTCCAGCAATTCGTCGGCTTCGCCCAGTACGGTGGCGGTCAACTGGCCGCGCAGCCCGTTGAGCGCTGCGACCAGTTGTGCCTGATCGGCCACTTCAATGAGGATGGTGGTCGGTCCGAACACTTCTTCCTGGAGCAAAGCGTCGCCTTCCAGCAGCAAGCTGACATCGGCTTTGAACAGTTGCGGCTGCGCCTGTTTGCCTTGTTGCGGGCTGCCCGCCAGATGTTCCAGGCCTGGATGGCCATGCAGATGTTCCAAGCCTTTGCCATAGCTGCTCAGCGCCCCAACGTTGAGCATGGTCTGGGCAGGTTGATCGTTCATTTGAGCTGCGAAACGTTGCACAAACGCACTGAACTCAGGCGACCGAATTCCGATGACCAGCCCGGGATTGGTGCAGAACTGTCCGCAACCCAAGGTCACCGAGCCGGTCAGTTCGTTGGCGATGGTTTCGCCACGTACTTTGAGGGCCTGAGGAAGAATGATCACCGGATTGATGCTCGACATCTCAGCGAACACCGGAATGGGCTGAGGCCGCTCTGCAGCCATCTTGCACAGTGCGTTGCCACCTTTGAGCGAACCGGTGAACCCCACGGCCTGAATCGCCGGATGTTTGACCAGCCACTCACCAACGCCGGAGCCATAAATCATGTTGAACACGCCTGCTGGCATGTCGGTGCGTTCTGCTGCCCGCACAATGGCATCGGCGACCCATTCAGCGGTAGCCATGTGTCCGCTATGGGCCTTGAACACCACCGGGCAGCCGGCCGCAAGAGCAGAGGCGGTATCGCCACCGGCGGTGGAAAACGCCAGCGGGAAATTGCTGGCGCCAAATACCGCAACTGGGCCTACGGCGATGCGGAATTGACGCAGGTCCGGGCGCGGCTGGGGTTTGCGATCCGGCAGGGCACGATCAATGCGTGCGCCGTAAAAGTCTCCACGGCGTAACACGTTGGCGAACAGGCGCATCTGGCCGCTGGTACGGCCACGTTCTCCCTGAATACGTCCGGCAGGCAAAGCAGTTTCACGGCATACGGTGCTGACGAAGTCGTCACCCAACGCATCCAGCTCGTCGGCGATGGCATCGAGAAATTCAGCGCGCCGGGCTGCCGGCAAATTGCGATAAATCGGGTAAGCGGCGCTGGCTGCTTTGGCTGCTGCGTCAACCTCGTCCTGAGTAGCCTGGATGAACACGCCTGACAGCGCTTCGCCTGTTGTCGCATCGAAACTTTGCAGCTTTACGGTGCCAGCGGCGACGCGCTGACCGCCGATATAGCTCTGACCGAGAATCTGAGTCATGACAGGGTTCCTGAGGAAGTGATGAATTAGTGAGACTCGACGCTGTTGAAATGAACGGCTCCGCATCGTACTGGACGAGGGAGCCGGGGCGCCGAAGTGGATGAAAAAGGTCTTAAGTGATCGCGCCGATCTGCCACGGCACGAACTCGTTCTGGCCGTAGCCATGTTGCTCGCTTTTGCTTTTATCGCCCGAGGCAATGCGCAGCATCATGCGAAAAATGTACTCACCGCGTTCCTCGATGGTCATGGTGCCATCGGCAATGCCACCGCAGTTTACGTCCATGTCCTCCTCTTGGGTTTCCCACAGGCGGTTATTGGTGGCAAGTTTGATGGACGGTGAGGGCGCGCACCCGTAAGCCGAGCCGCGACCCGTGGTGAACGCGATAAGGTTAGCCCCACCCGCCACCTGGCCGGTTGCAGAAATCGGGTCGTAGCCTGGTGTGTCCATGAACACCAGCCCGTGGGCCCTGACTGTTTCGGCATATTCGTAGACATCGACCAGATCGGTGGAGCCAGCTTTGGCCACCGCACCCAGTGATTTTTCAAGAATAGTGGTCAGTCCACCTGCCTTGTTACCCGCCGACGGATTGTTGTTCAGCTCCGCATCCATGCGCTTGCAATAGGCCTCCCACCAATGAATACGCGCAATCAGCTTTTCACCGATGTGCTGACTGACGGCGCGACGGGTCAACAGGTGTTCGGCACCGTAGATTTCCGGCGTTTCAGACAGAATCGCGGTGCCACCGGCCGCGACCAGACGGTCTACCGCGTTGCCCAGCGCCGGATTGGCGGTGATGCCCGAGTAACCGTCCGAGCCGCCGCATTGCAGACCGATGATCAGGTGTTTGGCGCTGACCGGTTCACGTTTGACCGTGTTGGCTTGTGCCAGCAGTGACTTCACTTGAGCGATGCCACTGGCGATGGTTTTAGACGTGCCGCCCGTTCCCTGAATGGTGAATGCACGCAGTGAGTCGCTGCTTTTCAGGCCCTGAGCCGCCAGCAGGTCTGGAATCTGATTGGTCTCGCAACCCAATCCGATCAACAGGACAGAGGCGAAGTTGGGGTGAACCGCATAGCCGCCGAGCGTTCTGCGCAGCATGGCCAGCGCTTCGCCGTTAGGGTCGACCGCACAGCCGAAGCCATGGGTAAGTGCCACGACGCCGTCGACGTTGGGGTATTGGATCAACGCCTCAGGGTGAATGTCGCGGCGAAAGTAATCTGCAATGGCACGCGCCACGGTGGCCGAGCAATTGACCGAGGTCAGAATGCCGATGTAGTTGCGCGTGGCCACCCGGCCGTCGGCGCGCACGATGCCCATGAACGTTTCCGCTGTGGGCGTGGGGCTGCCTTTGGCATCGACGCCGAACGCGTAATCCCGCGCGAAATCGCCCATCGCCACGTTGTGTACATGCACATGTTGCCCTGCCTCAATCGGCTGACTGGCGAAACCGATGATCTGGCCGTAACGGCGTACCGGTTGGCCCAGGTCAATATGACGCGCAGCGATCTTGTGGCCGGAGGGCACGGGCTCAAGCACCTGGATGCCTTCGGCGCTCAGCTCCAGGCCTTTGACGAGTGGTTGCCGGGCGATCAATACATCGTCTAGCGGGTTGAGTCTGATCACGGCATTGGCCGCTATTTCACTGCCGGTTGTCGCTATGAGTTGCATGACGGTTACCTCGGCTTGTCAGGTAGTGCAATGGAGTCGAGCGGTTTAAGCCAATCCACGTTCGCGATAATCAATCAGGCTGGAGAACAACATCAGTCCAAACGCCATGACGACGAAGAAAATCAGCGCCAGAAAATAGGAACCGGTGAACTGCACAATCAAGCCAATCAGGATCGGGACGATGACACCGACCATGTTGCCGCAGAAGTTCATGCTGCCGCCCAGTACACCGGCTTTCGATTGACCGCCCAAGATCGCCGGCAGGCACCAATACATGCCGCACCAACGGATGAAGAACAGAGCGACGCAGAGCAGCGCAATCACGCGCGCGGCATCAGGGGTGTAGGCCACCAGAAGGATGCATACCGCCGCGACAGCCGCCGAGCCACCAAACATGGTGCGCATGACCTTGTTAGGTTCGCCGCCTGCTGCCTTCCACTTGTCGGCGAGCCAGCCACCGACCATTTCGCCAATGAACCCGCACATGAAGATCAAGAACGTGGCGCCGCCCATGGCCTTGATGTCGAGGTTGTGCGCCTGATGCAGATAACTGGGCATCCAGGTCAGCAAGCCATAAAACACACTGTTGTAGCAGGCATACCCGGCAAACATGGCCAGCACGGAGCGGCTTCGAAGCAGTTCTTTCATGACCGCTTTGCCACTGCCGTTGGCCTTGGCCGCAGCATTATTGGCGTCGGTGATGTAGGCCAGTTCTGCGCTGTTGACCTTCGGATGTTCGGAGGGGTGGTTGCGGATGTACCACCAGGCCCACATGCCGACCAGCATGGTGCCCACGCCTGCAACGACAAACGCGATGCGCCACGAGTCGAACCAGGTGATCAGGCCGGTGATGATAATGGCGCCAAATGCCGTGCCCAGTGGGGCACCGCCGTCTACCAGCGTTGCACCGCGACCCCGTTCGTTAGGTGTGAGCCAAGCGCCGTTGAGCTTGGCCCCAGCCGGCATGATCGGCGACTCTGCGACGCCCAGGCCGACGCGGGTCAGCAGCAGCATCATCCAGTTGGTAGCACCGCCAGCGATGGCCTGAAATGCGCCCCAGCCGATGGTGGCAACACCAATGATGTTGCGCACCTGAAAGCGGTCCAGCAGCATTCCGCTGGGGATCTGCATCAAGGCGTACGACCAGAAAAACGCACTGAGCATCAGGCCTTCAAGAGCCGGTGTCATCTTGAACTCGGTGGATATAAGTGGCAGCGCCACCGAAAGCGATGCGCGGTCAATGTAGTTGATGGCTGACAGCAGCAGCAGAATCAGGAAAATTTTCCAGCGTACGGTCGTCGGGCGTGACGCATCCGTCAGGGGTACGGAGGCAGCGGGTGCCCTCGCAACAGGGTTAGCTTTCATGCTCATCTCTCTTTTTATGTTTGTTATGAGGTGCAGGTTAAACAGGCCTCCGGGAGACCTTTTGCGTCACAGTTCTTTTACGTCGCCAGCGCTGATGCCCGAGTGACTGACCTCAATACCATTGCGCAGGGGGGCGCCGAACTCCGACAAGCTGATTTCGAATACGTCGCCCGGCTGCGCTTTCACGTTGTCGGCGAACGACAGCGTGGCGGTGCCGAAAAAATGCACGTGCACATCACCCGGGCACAAAAACTGCTGATATTTGAAATGGTGATACTCAAGGTTTTCGATGGAGTGGCACATATTGTCTTCGCCACTCAAAAACTCTTTCTCCCACAGCACTTCGCCATTGCGATGGATGCGGCTGGTGCCCGCCAGATGGCGCGGCAGTGGACCCACGCGCAGTTCCGGGCCGTAGGAGCAATTGCGCAGTTTGGAGTGGGCCAGGTAGAGGTAATTACGGCGCTCCATCACGTGATCGGAAAACTCATTACCCAGGGCAAAGCCGATACGGTAGGGCTTGCCGTCGTCGCCGATGACATACAGGCCAGTCAGCTCAGGCTCTTCGCCGGTATCTTGCGCAAACGCAGGCGACTGAAAAGCTTGGCCCGGACGCACAACAATCGAGCCGTTGCCCTTGTAAAACCATTCAGGCTGAACGCCAGGGGTGCCGGGTTCAGGGCGCCCGCCTTCAATGCCCCACTGGAATATCTGTGCGGAATCGGTGATAGGGGTGACGGACTTTTCGTCATCTTGCTTCTGGTGCATCTTGTCGCGAGTGGAGGCGCTGCCCAAGTGCGTCAGACCGGTGCCGCTGACGAGGCAGTGAGCTGAATCTTCGTGATCGAGTGGCGGCAGAACCCGGCCCTGTTCCAGAGCGTCGGCATAACGTTGGTCGCTGGAGTGCGTGCCTCGGGCGAGCACTTCAGCGGCGATGCCGTGACCGGCACGGATGGCCGACAGGGCGAGTTCACGCATACTCACCACGCCGTTGACCACTTGGATTACGTCGCCTTCAACGACACCGACATGGCGAACTGACTGAGCGGATTCAAATTGGATTAGACGCACGGTCTCAACTCCTGATTATTTTTATAAGCGGTACCAGGCATTGCCATGCGCTTATGCGCGCCTGAGGATCCTGTTGCGGATTACTTTAAATTCCCAGGCCAATGCTGCCTAATGACAGCTGTTAACCAAGTGATAACTTTTGGTGATCCCCTATGTTGCCCTCACTGAACATCATCGCCTCGCGATTACGTCTGAAACAGCTGCGCTTGCTGATCAGCATTGATGAGCTGGGTTCAATTCACAGGGCCGCCGATGCCATGGCCATCACTCAGCCGGGTGCGACCAAGGCGCTTCAGGAGATCGAGTCGACATTCGGTACTTCATTATTCGAGCGCACCAGCAAAGGCCTTGATGCCAATGATCTGGGCCGGTGCGTAGTGCGTTATGCGCGATTGATCCACACGGACGTCGCGCACCTGCGCGAAGAAATGCTCGGCATCATGCAGGGTCACGGCGGGCGGCTGTCGGTAGGGGCGATCATGGGCGCGGTGCCGATGCTCGTTGATGGCTTGGCGCGTTTACGGATCAAGCAGCCTGAACTGTCAGTCTCCATTGTTGAAGACACCAGCGCCCGCTTGCTGAGCTTGCTCGATCAGGGCCGTCTCGATGTGGTCATTTGTCGAACCAGCGTAAGCCGCAGACCGTCGGCCTACGACACCCAATCCAAAGAACATGAAGCGCTGGTGCTGGTGGCCAATCCGGCCAATCCGTTTACCCGGCAAAAGCACCTCAAGCTGAGTGACATCGCCAGCTCACGTTGGGTCGTGTTCCCTGTAAACATGCCCATGCGCCTGACCCTCGAACGCGAGTTCAGAGAGGCCGGACTGAGTTTTCCGGTTTATCCGATCGAAACGTCTTCGACCTTCACCACCCTGTCCCTGCTCTTGAAGGACCAGGGACTGATAGCCGTCATGCCGGACGACGTTGCTCGCATGGCGTTGGAATACGGCATGCTGAGCCAACTGCCGCTGGCGTTGAAGTCGTACAGCGAGCCTTACGAGATCGTCACCCGCCAAGGCGTGCCAGTGAGTGTGCCAGGGCAGTTGTTGATAGATGAATTGGTGCGATTGGCTACGTAAGGCCCGCCTCTGCGGTCTATGGAGCGGTTGCACTCATTCTGTCGGAACCACAATACCCAACAGGTCGAGGATGAATAACCGCAACGTGTCCCACGTGCTTGACCACCAAGGCCCGGATGCTTCGGATTGGAGGGCAATCAAGGGCCGAGTTGCTAGCTTTTGATCACCGTCAAAGAGCTCCACACTACCGACGACGGCGCCCATTTCGATTGGTGCTACGAGCCGTTTGTCGATGTGTATATGGGTTTCGATTTTTCGATCTCGGCTCTTCGGCAACGTCAGCGAAATATCGTCCAGTAGTCCCACCGGCAATGTGCGGTGTTCACCTTTCCAGACCAGGGGGCTTTCTAACACTTGAGCGGCCTTCGCGTACGTCTGGGTATCGAAAAATCGAAATCCATAGGTCAGCAGTTTTTCCGCGTCGTTGGCACGGTTGCGCATGGAGGTGGAGCCAAAAACGGCGGTGATCAAGCGGCGACCGTCTCGCACTGCGGAGGTGACCATGCAGTAACCAGCGGCATCGGTGTGGCCGGTCTTCAAGCCATCAACTGAGCTGTCGCGCCATAACAACAGATTTCGATTGGGTTGGCGGATGCCGTTCCAGGTGAAGTACTTGTTTTTGTACAGCGAGTAGTAGGCCGACTCATCGGTGATGATCGCCCGCGCGAGTTTCGCCATGTCTTGGGCTGACGAATAGTGATCTGGCACAGGAAGACCAGTAGGATTCATGAAGTGGGTATCTTCCAGCCCCAGTCGTTTGGCCGTGGCATTCATTAACCCGGCAAAGCTTTCTTCACTTCCAGCGATATGTTCCGACAGGGCAACGCTGGCGTCGTTGCCAGAATCAATCACAATGCCGCGCAGCAGATCATGTACCGGCACTTGGCTGCGCGGATCAAGGAACATGCGTGAGCCACCCGTGCGCCAGGCGTTCTCACTGATGGTCACCACATCATCGGCTTTCAGGCGGTTTGCCTGGATCTCGTTGGTGGCCACGTACACCGTCATCAGCTTGGTCAGGCTGGCAGGCGGCAGGCGCTCTTGCGGGTCGTGGCTGGTAATGATGTTACCGCTGGCGGCATCCATGAGCACCCAGGACTTGGCGTTCAACTGGGGCGGTGAAGGGGTCATTGGTCCTGAGGGAACAGGTGCGGCAAACGCCGGTATCCAATGAGCGCAAACAAGTGTCAGAACGAGCTGCAGTATCGGGCGTTTCACAAACATATAGCCTTGGGTCGACGGAAGGTCCGTCAACCTAGGCGAGCTGTCTAACCCGCTCAAATTAAGCAGGGTTAAGAATTGTTTAAGAACGCTCGTTTTGAGGGTCGCGTAGCGGGCAATCAAGGACAATCCGAGTGCCTCGACCCTGATTGCCTTCTTCGATGCTCAAGCCAAATCCATGCAGCCGCGCGATGGCGGCGACCAGCGACAAGCCAAGTCCGTTGCCCGGTTGCTGTCGCGTTGCGTCGCCGCGATAGAGGCGTCGCGTGACACTGTTGCGTTCGGCGGCCGGGATGCCAGGACCGTTGTCCAGCACTTCGATGCTCAGGCTGTGCTCTCTTCGCTGACAGATCAGGTGTATTTCGCCTCCCGCCTGAGTGAACTTGATCGCGTTATCCATGAGGTTCACCAGCGCCTCGAACAGGAGCGACACATCACCTCGTAGCGTCGGATAGTGCCCGCTTATTTGCAGGATCAATTGCTGACCCTTTCCTTGAGCCAGTGGCTCATAGAACTCATGCGCTTGTTGCAGCAGCGCTTCGGGCTGAAACGAGCCGAAGGCCGAACGCCGTCGGGTGTCCTCCAGCTCCGAGATACGCAGCAGACCCTGAAACCGCAACATGATCGACTCGCTCTCTTCCAATGCCAGATTAAGCGTGTCGGCATGGGCCGGTTGCAATGGTAGTTTTTGCAGTTGGTAGAGTCGCGCGCGAAGGCGGGTCAGCGGGGTTCGCAGGTCATGAGCGATACCGTCGCACACGCTTTTGACCTCCAGCATCAGTTGCTCGATGTGCTCAAGCATGGTGTTCACGGCGTTCGCGAGCATGTCGAGTTCATCGCGGCGAGCAGACAGTGGCAGGCGCTCACGCAGGTTGCCCGAGACGATGCTTTCGGTGCTGCGCTGCAGCCGCTCCACGCGGCGAATGGGTCGCCTGCGCAACAGGCGCCAGCCTACCAAACCGGGGATAAGCGTCAGTGATAGCCCCCAGAACAAAGCTTGTCCGATGATGCCGCCCACCGCAGAAATCGAGCCCCCATCACGGGACAGAATCAGGATTCGGCCATCGGGCCGGTTTAATCTGAACGCATAACTGCTGCGGGTTTCCTCGCTGGGTAAAGCAATGCTTAAACCACGTTCCAGATAATGCACTTGGCCGTCGTCCGGGAGGTTCAAACGCAGCTTGAGCAAGTCCCCTGTGAGGTGTTTGCCATCGGCTTCGAATAGGCCGTAGGCGTCGATTCCGGGTATGGAATACACCTCGCTGCCTGCCAATTCAGTTACCAGCGTGGCGTCGTCCACCTTCTGATAGTAGTGCGCCCGTTGCATCAGGGTGCGCTCGGCCACCGTGCCCAAATAGCGGGAGATTTCCCAATACAGCACACCGGTAAATACCGCGCCCCACGCTACAAAAAACAGCGCATATAGGCCGATCAGACGGCTGTTGCTTGAACGCCAACGGTCAGCTTTTTTCGACCAGAACATAACCTGACCCACGTATCGTCTGAATGGCCGGTGCGGCTGCACCTTCTATTTTTTTGCGCAACCGACCGATGTGGACGTCGATGATGTTGGTGCCGGGATCGAAGTGGTAGCCCCAAACTTCCTGAAACAACATGGTACGAGTGACCAATTGCCCGGCGTTACGCATCAGGTATCTCAGAAGCTTGAACTCGGTGGGGAGGAGGGCGACTGCATCGCCGTTTAGCGTCGCCGTCTGTTCAATCAAATCGACGCGCAAGCAGCCGAAATTCAGACAGCGATCGGCATTGCCGGGGGTAGGATTACGCAACAGAACTTCAAGGCGCGCGATCATTTCTACCATTGAAAACGGTTTGGTGAGGTAGTCATCGCCACCGGAGCGCAGACCGCGCACGCGTTCATCGACGTCCGATAAGGCGCTGATCATCAAGACGGGGGTTTGGATTGCCAACTGGCGCAGCGTACTGACGATGGTCAGACCATCGAAGTCGGGCAGCATGCGGTCCAGCGTGATGACTTCGTAGCCACCGGCAATAGCCATCGCAAGACCTTCGCGGCCGTTGTCGGCCCACTGTGTACTGAAACCGTGAGCCGCCAGCTCAGCAATAATGGCCTGTGCCGTGACTTCGTCATCCTCGATGACCAATGCACGATTCATTCGAATCTCCAGGCGAAAAGCGGTATTTATTCTAAGGCAGGAACACGTCTGGCGGGTAAGTCGACCCGGTAAACTAAATTTTTCTTAACGCGGGTTCACGCTGTGGGAGAAGAGTGCTGAGCTAGCGTGACGGCTTTTCCAACGAGGAAATACCTGCCGTGAGCCGTTTATTCAAACCCTTGTTACTGTCCTGTGCCCTTTTGATTCCTTGCGTGAGTCACGCTGCCGATGCACCAAAAACTGCCCCAGCGCCGCTGAAGCTGCTCAGCTCAAGTGGCTTCATGAATACAATGCACGCCATCGCCCCTGACTACGAAAAAAACAGAGGTGTGAAGTTGACGGTGCAGGGGCCGGTGAAAGGGCAGATGTCGCGGGTGATTCCTGTTGTGTCGGGTGCTAGGGGGCAGGGGGCTTAGTTGGCTTGATGCGGGTGGCTGCCCTCTGTCCCCGAGGCAGGATCGCATTGAAGTGTGCGATCGCGATTCATCAGTCGAACTTGATCAAGTCTTTAAAGATCAGTTGACCCCAGCTATTTCCGCGCGCCTGCACAAGCAGTCCACCGTCCGAAAGCCCGCCAAGTTTGATCGGCGAGAAGCCGAGACTTTCCGCAAGCGCACTAATTTCCGCTGCGGCGCCGTCATCGTCGCTCGCCAGGAATACGACTCTCCTGCCGCCCTGTACGGCCGGGTCTTGGTCAAGGACGGAAGCGCCCAAATGGTTGAAGCCCTTAACCAGTCTTGCACCCGTAAAGGCCTGCGCGACGAACTTGGAAGAAGGTTGTCCTCCCAGTTCCTCAGGGGGCACGCCGTAGGCATTGGTTACATCGATGATGGTCTTGCCCTGCCAACTGGGCAGTACCTTCGCGACATCCGGGTGCGACTCAAAACGGACGGCCAAAAAGACGATGTCCGCCTTGACGGCTTCCGCCAGTGTTTTGGGAATGATCGTGGGTCCGATCGCGGCCGCGGCGGGTGCGAAGCTTTCCGGGTCGCGGGTGGTGGCAACGGATACTTCGATGCTGTTGCGGGCGAACGCTTTGGCCAGGGCTTGGCCTATACTGCCGAAGCCGATAATTGCGTAGCTCATATATTTTCCTTCAGTTTACCGAGCCCTACGGCGCTCCGAATAATCGAATGGAGCGCCGGAGGGCGTAGCGTCAGAGTTGGGCCAGGCCGCCGTCGACGGCGACTTCGCTGGCGGTCATGAAGCTGCTGTCATCCGACGCGAGAAAGGCAGCTGCCGCCCCGACTTCCGCCGGATCGCCCATGTGCTGGAGAGCAGTCATCGAGCCGTAGGCCTTCAGGCCCTCGTCGCCCAGCGCTGCCTTCGCAAGTTCGGTGGCCACCGCGCCAGGCGACAGCACGTTTACCCGGATGCCGGTGCCTTTAAGGTCCTCCGCCCAAGTCCGCGCGAGGTTACGCACGGCTGCCTTGCTCGCGCTGTAGGCGGTGAAAGCTGGGGCGCCCGTGGTGCCGGCGCTTGATCCGGTCAGGATGATCGAACCGCCCCGGCCCATCAGCGGCAGCGCCTTCTGGACCGTGAAGATCGTACCCTTCACATTGGTATCGAAGGTTTCGTCAATGTGCTCGGCGGTGATCTTGCCTAGCGCAAGCTGGCTTCCCACCCCTGCATTGGCGAAAACGATGTCGAGGGTGCCGCGCTCGGCTTTCACCGCTGCGTAGAGTCGGTCGAGGTCGGCCTCATCCGAGACGGAGCCCTTCACTGCGCGGGCATTGGGCCCGAGGTCGGCGACAGCGGCATCGAGCGCTTCCTGCCGGCGGCCGAAGATGAAGACGAACGCTCCCTCCTCAATGAAACGCTTTGCTGCGGCGCGGCCGATGCCGGTAGCGCCACCGGTGATCACGGCGGTCTTTCCATTCAGTCTGGTCATGATGTGCATCCTTCCTAAGAGTTTTACGCAAGCAGAGAACTGATTGCTTGAGGCCAAGGATGCAATCCTGATAACTTAAGGACAAGTATGCACTTTTAGGTAAGTACCAAAAAATGACGAAACTTTCTGAAATCTGCGACACCGGCTGCGGGCTGAACGCCACGCTGCGCATCATCTCGGGCAAGTGGAAACCGCTGGTCCTGTTTTTTCTGCGCGACGGCCCGAAACGCTACGGCGAGCTCAAACGCTTGGTCCAAGGCGTCAGCGACAAAGTGCTGATCCAGCAATTGAAGGATCTGGAGGCCGATCGCGTGCTAACACGGACCGACTACAAAGAGGTGCCGCCCCGGGTGGACTACGCGCTGACCCCGCTCGGTCGCAGCCTGGCCGACGCGATTGTCCCGCTGTGCAGTTGGGGAACCGAAAACGCGACGGAAATGGCAAGCATCTTCGCCAAGCGCGACGCGTTGCCCTAGGATGCTGAAGAACTGCTGAGTCGGATGATCCTGCGTATGCGTATGCTGGGCGGTAGGTCGAACGCTTCCGATAAGACTGTCAGGATGGGTGATTTTGGCGCTTTGGTGCTCAGCAGCGCGCCGCACTGGCTGTGAATCGCGAGCTAGTGCTGCTCTACTGGCAAATTGGTCACGATATATTGATCCGGCAAACACAGCAGGGCTGGGGTGCAAAGGTCATCGACCGCTTGGCGCATGATTTGCGAGTAGCGTTTCCCGCTATGAAAGGGTTCTCGCCACGCAACCTCAAGTACATGCGCGCCTTTGCCGAGGCGTGGCCGGACACGGATTTTGTGCAACAGGCTGCTGCACAATTACCTTGGGGTCACAATCTGGTGCTACTTGATAAACTGCCAGGCCCCGAAACCCGTCGCTGGTATGCCGCTAAGGCAATCGAGCACAACTGGTCGCGCAACATTTTGGTGATGCAGATCGAGGCTCGTCTTCTGGAGCGCAGCGGTAAAGCTATCAGTAACTTCGACAGTCACCTGCCCAAACCGCAGTCCGACTTGGCCCGGGAGTCCCTGAAAGACCCTTATCGCTTCGACTTCCTTGGCCTGACCCTCGATGCGCAGGAGCGTGAAATCGAAAACGCTCTGGTCAAACATAATTGGTGGAGTTCCTTCCGGCAGAGCTGCAAACCAGCCTGCCCAGCATCGAGCAGATCGAGCGCGAGCTGGCAGGTGATGACGCATTCATGGATGACGACTCGCAATGATCCAAAGGGAGACCTATCGATTGCGGAACAGATAGTTGCAGGGTGGTCGCAATCTTGAGCAGCGACTCGATATGTAATGTGTTTGCATCGTCGGCAAATGTAATGCCTAGGTTGCCGGAAATCAGGTTTGATCAAGTTGCTCGATGGGCGCCAGCCAAGTCACTGGTAAAGGGTTTGTCCTACGCCCATCCAGTTTCCAACAGACATTAAAAAGCCGGCTTGTAGTTAGCTTTTTATCGATATAAGTATTTGAAAATAAATAAATTATCGTTTTTGTAAAGCCTTCAGTTCCCCCATTTTTTGCGATTTTTACCTGATTTTTACCTGATTTTTTACCGGCAAAAGACCGGCTTTTTTAGCAGGGTTTGTTCCGTATTTTCTTTCCGTTTTGCATTGAACTGTCATCGGAAAAATATCGGGTACTTTGAGTTGTTCAGTGCCTATCCGTTTCTTAGAATCGTACGAATTTATGCTTGTAGGCTACAGCAGCTGAAACAAGACCCTTGTGCAGACTGTTTCCAGTCTGCACAAAAAGCTGACATCCCCTAGCAGGTAGCCATCTCAGGCCTGAAACTACTGGAGGTAAGGCGTTTCAGCGCAATATCAAGCGCCTGATCGTCAAACAGCTTGCTTTTGCGAGAGGCAGCAGCGGCTCCCCCATCCCAATGCCTCAACGCTTCGCGCACAGCCGAGACAGTCGGGGAAACCCCTCCCTGGCTCAGCAACCAATCAACCGTTGCCAATAACTCCATGCCAAAGGGCGACTCAAAGCCATCGATCAACTCGACGGTGCGCTCCAACGCTCGGGAATATTCCTTGGCTTCTGTTTTGAGATAGGTTTGCAGAAAGGATTTACGCTCTTCGTCAAACCAGATCACATCATTGATTCCTGCATCACTGATGCGTTTGTCGCAATGCAGATAGCTGCCATCAAGATTATTGAGCAGATGCTCCAATCGATTGGCATACGGACCGTATTTATGAGCTTTGAACTTAAGGTTCAAAGGGTTCTCGGTGTCCGGCAGCTTTTCTATGGCGCGCTCCAGGAACCAGGCCAGCTTCTGAATCTCAAGCAGGCTGCATTCCATACCTAAAACCCAATAGCGTCGAACCAATTCGGCAATGAGCGCGCGAGCAGGCGTGAGCTTTTCCACTCCGCTACGTTTGGCGACATTCAGATACTGGCTGGAAGGTTCGAACACTAAGACATCCAAATCCAAATCACTCAACACAGCAATAATCTGCTCGCGGACTTCAGGCCATTTCAAGCCACCGTTACCGGCGCCCAGCGGTGGGACGGCCACAGACTTGACCTGATTTTCAATCAAAAAACGGCGCAGATCATGCAAGCCTTCCGTCACCCAAGCCATCTGCGAAGGTGATCGCCAGTGACGTTTGGTAGGGAAGTTTACGATCCAGCGGGGGCCTTCCAGTTCGTTGACTGCAGTCACGTGAACTTTGCCTGTCTCCACTTCACCAGCCTTGCAGGCAGCTGAGTACAGACGGTAATTCTCCGCGAAGCGCTCTTTGAACATCAGCGCGATACCTTTACCCATCACGCCAACGGTATTCACTGTGTTGACGAGGGCTTCGGTCTTGGCTTCCAGAAGGTTACCTTGGGTAAATCTGATCATTGGAAATACCATCCCGGACGCGCATGAACAGACAACCTCAGACCTCTAGCGGCGACGTCCTGCTCTATGCGTTCTTTCATCGCATCGGTGTAGCACATGATGCCAAGGAGTCCTGTAATCGGTAGGTGATGGTGAATCAGCGCTTCGGCCTGATAACGCTCCATCTTTCGAGGGTCATCAGGATCACGTTTGAAGTCACGCCGCTGAAGGATCGGCCAATCGATCTCGCCAAGATTCGCCAGATCACTGTAATAGTTTGTCCAATCCGGGTAGGCATGTGCGTTTGTGAAGACGAACGGTAGGCCAAGCTGTTCGACGCGGTACAGGCTGGAGACCAGAATTACGATCTCGTCGTTGCTGCGCTGCTGAACACTCCACCCAGAATGAATGTTTTTCATCATCACAGAGAAGGGGGTGAAATAGAAGGGTACGTAGTCGGCCAGTACCCTCCCCGGTGCTATCGGTACGTGTCGGGATCGGCGCTTGTCTATCAAGTCAGTGTTGCCAATGTTCACGTACTGCGGTGCCTGCACGTCCGAATTTGCGCAGTGCAGACCGTTGTCCAGAATCCAAGGCAGGTTATCGCGATGGACGATACGCCAAATCAGAGCCTTCTCTGGATTCAGTCTGCTGTAGATCATTTACGAAACATCCCCGGATTCACGGTGAGACGTACCTTAACACCTGCCTCGCGCATTTTTTCCGTGCAGAGCCTCTCGACCTCAGAATTTGGGACAAAAAGCATAGAAAAGTCTTTCGGCGCGACGATACCAGGCGCGAGGCATTCTGCCATGCAGATGCTTTTGCAATCGGAGTCCTGATAGTCCCGAGTACTCATGACCTCCCATCTGATGGTTTCGAAGCCTTTGTCGTAGTCAAGTAGCTGAATTTCATCGTTTGCCAGTGGGTGGCGAGGAATGACCTTCCAACCGTTTTGTTTTGCAAATGATTGGTACACCGAGATCAGTACAAATTTTGATTTCGGTCTGTTGATCTGCACGCTTCCATCAAAAGGATTTGCAGCAAACCAATGAAAGGGCACATAGCGGTTAAGCTCGAGGGCTTGGCGCTTCTTCAGAATTTCACTGTCTGCTACGTCTGCGAAGACGGTGAGGTCGGCGCGAGGTTTCAAGCCTTCCTGAAAAATGCCATTGAGGTTTTCAACCGAGGTGAGGTGGTAGAGAAGCTTTTGTTCCTTGATGTTTCTGACGTCCGGCATGTTGGTCTCCGTGACCTATGCACCTATCTGAGCAGGCTTCAGCCCTACGTTTTTCCGAGTTAGCTAACGGCAACCTTCATTCAGTAGGGGTTGGTAAAACATTCCCTGTGACTGTATTGTGCCACTATTCGGATCCGCAAATGCGATGTGAGATTCGCCTGTTCGCCAGAAAATGCACGTTTCACTCTTCGTCAAAGTAATCACGATCCAGTGCAAGTAATCGCAACAATTGTGGTGTCGTGACCACCTCATGATTCGCCAGCGCTTGGCCTGAACGTAGAACTTCCCAAGCCCCAGCTTGTCGATCGACATAATACCGTCGATACCGGCGTCACCAGGGCCGCCTTGACCAATCACCAAGGCAGCAATCACCATGTTTTCAATTTCGCCGATGAAAATTCCCAAGGACTCACAACTTGCCTATCAAAACGGACGTCTGGACCGTCGGCCTTGCACCGAACAAGCTGCGCCAAAGTCGATTGGCCAGCGAGCAGCTGCTGGAAGAGATGATCATCAGCTCCCCAAGCATTCTCTCGGATGAGTGGATGCTGATAGGCAGACAAGAAAACACAGGCATGGGCGGCCGCATCGATCTATTGGCGATTGCTCCTGACGGAAATTTGGTGCTGATTGAACTCAAGCGAGATCGCACTCCCCGTGAAGCGAACAACCTCAAAGGCTTCCACGAATTGCGGGCGGCCTATGCGTGCGAACGCTATGAGCAGATTACCCATCATCCCGCCCCCATTAACGGAGGCAAGTGATACCAGCTCGACCAACGCCTCGATCAAGAGGCTCGAGAACAAGTCAGCCACGAACTGGGGCACGGACGTATTGACGTGGTTTCGGCTTACATTGGTGGTCGAGCGTGAGCAAGCCATTCGGTATTGAACTGTTCCTGGTGAGCGGCCTGACCGGGTCGCAAACCACCCGTCAACGTCACCTCCGTCAGGCGAAGGCTATCCAAACAGCGATAGCTGAGCGCTGGCAACGTGACAATTCATGGACTTGGCAGCAAAAGCATCTCGCATGGTTTTTAAAGCACCACGTGAACCTGCACGCGGAATCTACGCGCTATTACGTTCTGCTGACCATCCAATTGCTCACTCTTCGTTTAGGGAAATCCTGGCAGTTCAACCGCTAAACTTGATCATTAGCGCGTCCCTGCGTCGTTCCGGATAATCTCACTATCGCTGCCACCTTTGGATGTAGCGTACTGAGCCCAAACCATCATCAGCTCTCGACGCTTTTCGAAGAAGTCAGATCGTGAGTAAGCGCTTTCGGTTTCACCTCGCTGATCATGAGCCAGTGACAGTTCACAAATCTCTCGAGGGAAACTGGTCTGCTCGCCCGCCCAGTCGCGGAACGTTGAGCGGAATCCGTGGCGAGTGATGCTTTCGTAACCGAGCCCGTGCAATAGGTTACGAATGCCGTTGGCATGCATGACGCCGCTACGACCACTCCCTGGAAATACATAAGGGCTTTCGCGGCCGATCTTGGGAAGATTCTTGAGTAGTGAGACGACCTCTGGCGCCAGAGGGATCGCGAAGCCTGGCGGGTCTTCATTCGTTCGTCGGGCAAAGACCAGCGACCGGACTCAAGGTTGAATTCATCCCAACGCGCGAATCGGACCATGTGTGAGCGAGCGCCAGTTAGGATCAGTAACTGAGCTGCAACAGAACGTGGCTGGTGTCCTTACGCAAGGCTTCCATGAGCTTCGACAGGTCATGCCAATTCAGCGCGGGATGATGCAGGCGTTTGCGTGTTTTCTTCTTCTCATGCCGGCTGAGCAGGTTTTCCAGGTGGCCGCGCCAGCGTGCCGGATTCTCTCCAGTCCTGAGACCTCGGGCTCTGGCGGCATCCAGGATTTGTTCGATTTGCCCACGTACTTCGTCAGCCGTCCGCGTTTTGGTTGCCCAAAGTGGTTGCAGGGCCTTGATCAGGTGTTTGCTCTCGACCTGGTCGGCTGACAACTTCCCTATCGTAGGGAAAGCATAGAGCTCGAGTTTCCTCAGCCAGCCCTTTCGCCATTTCTCCGACCAGCTCGAACCATGGGCATCTCGATAGTCGGTGGCCAGTCTCTCAAAGGTAATCAGCTGCGCCAGTTCTCGGCGTTCAGCTTCCCGTTGAGCGGCTTGTTCAGCCTGTCGTTTTGCTAGGGGATCTGTGCCGTTGAGGATCTGGACTTTATGTTCATACGCGGCTGCGCGGGCTTTTTTCAGGTCGAGTTGAGGATAGCCACCCAACCCCATCTCTCGCCGTTTGCCGTGTAGCTGGAAGCGCAGCACCCAAAATTTTCGACCTGAGTCCTTGATGACCATGCGTAATCCATCGCCGTCTTCATAGGTTCCTGGGTCGGTCAGATTTTCGACTTGTTTCGCGGTCAGCTTGCCCATTTTGCTACCCTCAGTTCCCCCACCGGTTCCCCCACTTTGCCGTGGAAGAGGGTGGTTCAAAACGGAAGTCACAGGAACGAAAATAGGCTGAAACCCTTGACCTAGCAAGTCTCTCGCGGTTTTCAGTAGATGAGAGTGGCTTTCAAAAAGACATTAAAAAGCCGGCTTGTGGCCGGCTTCTCGTGGACGGGTTTGGTTCATTTTTGGTAAACCGCAACCGCCTTCAAATGTGCGCTCCGCAGCGGGGGCGACTGAATAGGTGCGAGGCAAACAGGTCGTTCGCTTCGAGTAAAACGTGGCGCGCATGATACTGGGGATCAGGGTTGATGCCTAGCATTTATGTGCATCGGGTTGGCTGAATTGGCGTTTTCCTCTTTCAACGGGCATTCATCAGCTCCATTGCATAACGGCCTTTCGCCAACAAGTTGGCTCTTACAGAGCCATACAATTTGCGGTGAGTCTCGACTTCCGCACCCATCTTTCAACACACCGTTTAACATCTTCACCGAAACGATACCGGTCGTCGGCGAGTGTTTAATGTGGACCACCAAAAAACCCATCCCAGCACCCGAATATTCTGTTGCTGGATTTGTTCGGCTGCAAATACCTCGTCGGGGTACTCGCCGCTGTTGTGGCTGCGCAGTCTGAGGGACCCTCCAGCGAGTCGATAAAGGTATTTCACACGGAGCATGCCGTCGTGTTCGAGGGCGTACATTTCGCCGTCGATGATTTGGGTCAGGCCGCGGTCGATGCCGATGATGGAGCCGGCCTGGATTTTCTCGGCCATGCTGTTGCCGACCATCTGAGCGCAGACGGCGTTGCCGGGTTCGATGCTCATGGTTTGCAGGGTGCGTAGTGGCAGGCGAATTTTCCGCCCTGGCGCTTCGGCAACGATGGTTTGGCCTAATCCTTGAGCCGCCTCTATTTCCTCAAGGAGCGGCAATTGCACGTCCTCGGCGTTGTGGTGGGCTTCGCCATCAGGGTTGGCGATGCTTGTCTCGTCGAAGGTGTCGCCGGGATGTTTGGGGCCTTCTCCCGAGCGCAGCCATCGCGGGTTGACGGTCAATAGTTCAGCCACTTCTCCCAGACGCGCCATGGGGATGCCGCGCTTGAACCAATTATTCACGTGCTGTGGCGTCACGTTGCGGTTGGCAGCGAAGTCTGTCGCAGAGAGATGGCACTCCCGAAGGAGGGCGCGTAAGCGGTCACCTGATGTATTCATAACGCGAGTTTACGGAGGTCGACAGGCTGTTTAAATAAACGAGGTGTTGAAATGAGAGGTGGATCAAACGAGGTTATGAGTGCTAGGACTACAGTTGCCGCACTGATATGTAAGGGGTTTCCCGGAGTGTTTCCTAATGAGTAAACAATTAAATCCCACGTGTAAAAAAGCCTCGGCTTCCAGGCAGGAGAACCGAGGCTTTTTTATGTCGTTGATCAGCCTTTAAACGCGGCGACCGACTTCATGATTTCAGTGCGGGCAGCTTCAGCATCGCCCCAACCTTCGATCTTCACCCATTTGCCTTTTTCGAGATCCTTGTAGTTCTCGAAGAAGTGCTTGATTTGCTCAAGCAGCAGAGGAGGCAGGTCGGTGTACTCTTTGACGTCAACGTAGAGTTGAGACAGTTTGTCGTGCGGGACTGCGATGACTTTGGCATCGCCGCCGCCGTCGTCGGTCATGTGCAGGATGCCGACCGGGCGGGCGCGGATGACCGAACCCGGGGTGACCGGATAAGGCGTCACGACCAGCACGTCGAGGGGGTCGCCGTCGTCAGCCAGGGTGTTCGGAATAAAACCGTAGTTGGCCGGGTAAAACATCGGGGTGGCCATGAAACGGTCAACGAACAGGCAATCGGTTTCTTTGTCGATTTCGTATTTGATCGGCGCGTGGTTGGCCGGAATTTCGATCGCGACGTAGATGTCGTTCGGCAGGTCTTTGCCAGCCGGAATTTTGCTGTAGCTCATTGGGCGTTGCCCCCGTAGTTAACCAGTCAGGCTTTGATCAGAAGATCAAAAAGTGGCCGCGATTATAGGCATATTCATCGGCCGTTGCCACGCATGGCAATGGGCCTCTGGACCCTAGACTTTAGTCGTGATTGTTGTACGCGTGATGATTGCGCCGAAGTTGGTGCAGGCGGCCAAGGGTGTCCTGACGGTAGAAGGCTTTTAGCTGTTCATAGACAGCCGGGAAGGCTTTGAACAGCATATCCGGGCCGCTGAAAAAGTATTCACTGGTGACCGCAAAAAACTCAGCCGGGTTTTCCGCCGCATACGGATCAATCGCCGGTGGGCTGTGCGGATGATGGTCCAGTTGCTGATTGAGGTGGTCGTAGGCGCTTTGCATAGCGCTGGCCCAGTCGCTGTTGCGCATGTCGCCGTGCAGCGGTGGAAAACCGTCGGCCGATCCGTTGAGCATGTCGAGTTTGTGCGCCAGCTCGTGGATGACCAGGTTGGAGGCGTTCCAACCGCCGCTGGATAAAACGCCCGGCCAGGCCAGAATCACCGGGCCTTGAGACCACGCTTCGCCGCTGTGCTTGCCATCCCACTCATGTTCAACGCCGCTGGCATCGCGATGGCGTTGCGGGCTAACGAAGTCGCCGGGGTACAGCACCAACTCATGAAAACCCCGGTACCAGTTCAGATCGCCAAGGTTAAGCAGCGGCAGTTGTGCCTGAGCGGCGAGAAACAGGCGCTGCTCTTGATTGAGTTCAACGCCGGGCAAAGCCGTCAGGTGTTTGTCTTGCAGGAACAACACGCTGCTTTCAAGCAGCTGCTGATGCTGTTCGTCGGTCAGCCCGTCGAGAATCGCCAGCCGCTGCAGCACGCGATTCCAGACCTCGGGATTGACCGGGTGCTGGTCGATGATCCGGCGTCGGTGCCACGCGCTGAGAGACCACATCGGGAATCAGCGCGCGTTGGCTGAGCGCGCGGCCAGACGGCCACGCACCACGCCAATGATCATGGGCAGCAGGGACACAAGGATGATTGCGACGACCAACAACGACAGGTTCTTTTTGATGAACGGCACGTTGCCGAAGAAGTAGCCCAGCGTCACCAGCCCGCCGACCCAAGCGACGGTGCCCAGTACGCTGAAGAAGAAAAACCGGGGGTAGGGCATTTTGCCGACACCCGCTACGAAAGGCGCGAAGGTGCGGATGATCGGCAGAAAGCGCGCCAGCGTGACGGTTTTGCCACCGTGGCGTTCGTAGAAATCGTGGGTTTGGTTCAGGTAATCGCGACGGAAGATTTTCGAATTCGGATTGCTGAATAACTTTTCGCCCACCGTTCGGCCGACGATGTAGTTGGTGCTGTCGCCAAGTATTGCCGCCAGCATCAATAAGCCCGCCAGCAGAACCGGGTCCATGCCGCCGCCCGCTGCCACTGCGCCGGCGATGAACAGCAACGAATCGCCAGGCAGAAAGGGCATGACCACCAGCCCGGTTTCGCAAAAAATCACCAAAAACAGGATCGCGTAGATCCAGGTGCCGTAGTTGGTCACGAGCATGTCGAGGTAGACATCGAGATGCAAAATAACGTCAATCGGGTTGAATTCCATGTGCGGCACCTGTGTACATGACCCGGTCGGGGTCGCGCGCTTAAAAGGGAAGAGACTGCAAGGGCTGCATTATAGGGGGCGAGCGGGGCTTTGCCGGAACAGTTTGTCGCCGAGCGTGTCGGGATGTTTCGCCCCGCACTTGTCTTTCTAGTAGTTAACGTGTTCGCGAAGCGCCGTAACCGAACCTCCGCATTAACCCCTTTGCTATTCCAGATCTGCCGAGGTCCCTGTGGGGGGTGGCTTGCCAACGAAAGCGTAATTGCAGGCGACCCAGGTTTCAGATCGACATCAGCGGTGCGGTGACGGGCCTCTTCGCAGGCAAGCCTGCTCCCACAGAATGAACTGCGCGTGAGTCTTTCGGCGTCGAAGACGTTGCCCTCCTACAAGGTTCAATCCTCGCTGATAGGCAACACGTAGTTAACAAACTGGGTGTCGACCTTGAACCCGATGGACTCATAGGTTTTCTGCGCCACTTCGTTGTTGCTGCTGGTGAGTACCCGCATGCGCACGGCCTGGGTGTCTTTGGCCATTTTCTTCGCGACTTTCAGCAGGTGATCGGCGACTAACTGACGGCGGGCGTCTTCGGCGACGTAGATGTCGTTGAGGATCCACACGCGCTTGAGCGACAGCGATGAAAAACTCGGATAAAGCTGGCAGAAGCCGAGCACCTTTTTATCGTCGTCATCGTGCAATGCCAGGTAAATCACCGACTCTTTGCGGCGCAGGCGTTTTTCCAAAAAAGCGCGGGACGAATCGGGGTAGGACAGTTCGCCGTAGAACTCACGGTATTTGACGAACAGCGGAGTCAACAGGTCCAGGTGCTCGAGGGTGGCTTGAATAATCCGCATATTGGGCCTCAACTTCACTGCAATGAGAGGGATGGCATGTCAACGGGCTGGGCCAGTCGGTTTCGATGCTGCCTAAAGCTTTTAGAAAGCGCAATCCAATGGTGTTCAGTCGTTAGGTTTCGCCAGCAGGAAGTTGCCTTTTGAGGGTGCCGAAGGGTCTGATTCCAACGTATGAAGCTGCGCCTCGTCCTTCAGGCTGACCCCGGACAGTTGCCGTCGACAGGCTTCACGCATCAAATAAAGCAAACGATGGGCTGCCAAGCCGTAACTCAACCCTTCCAGGCGCACGTTGGAAATGCAATTGCGGGCCGCGTCGGTCAGGCCGACTTTAGGGCCGTAGGTGAAATACAGGCCCAGGCTGTCGGGAGAGCTGAGGCCGGGGCGTTCACCAATCAGGATAACCACCATTTTTGCGCTGAGCAGTTCACCGATTTCATCGGCCACGGCCACTCGGCCTTGCTCCACCAATATCACCGGAGACAGCGACCAGCCTTCGGCGGCAGTTTGTTCTTCCATCCGCTGCAAAAACGGCAGCGTGTGTCGATGCACGGCCAAGGATGACAAACCATCGGCCACCACAATCGCCACATCGACCCCACCGCGATGAGCTGTCGCGTAATCGCGCAGTTGCTGGGCAGACGCATCGTCCAGGCGACGGCCCAAGTCCGGGCGCTGCAAATAACTATTCCGATCAGTCGCGGCGCTGTGCAGCAGCAGTGTTTCGCGGCCACGTTCGGCCAGTTGCGCACTAAGCCCTGACTGATCAAACGGCAAATGCACCGCGTCCCGGGCCTGGGCGTGGGCGTATTGGAAATCCAGCTGCGCGCTGGTGGGTATGCTGGTGCCGGTGCGGCCAAGGGCGATTCGGGCCGGGGTCAGGCGGCGCAACTCCAACCATGGATTCTGGCTGTCGTTGGGCAAAACAGGTTTCTCAGCCATGGGTCAGTTCACTCATCCAAGGTGCGCCAGCGCGTGGCGAAAGGCGGGCGGCAGGCTGTCACCGAAGCGCACGCGGCCATCGGCTTGGGTGAAGATGCCCATTTTCGCCAGCCAGGCCTCGTATTCCGGGGCGGGGCGCAGGCCGAGGGTCTGCCGCGCATACAACGCATCGTGAAACGAGGTGGTTTGGTAGTTGAGCATGATGTCGTCGGAGCCCGGAATGCCCATGATGAAGTTGATCCCGGCCACGCCCAGCAGTGTCAGCAACGTGTCCATGTCGTCTTGATCGGCTTCGGCATGGTTGGTGTAACAAATGTCGCAACCCATGGGCACGCCCAGCAGCTTGCCGCAGAAGTGATCTTCCAGCCCCGCGCGGATGATCTGTTTGCCGTTGTACAAATATTCCGGGCCGATGAAGCCGACCACGGTGTTGACCAAAAACGGGTTGAAATGGCGGGCCACGGCGTAGGCGCGGGTTTCGCAGGTTTGCTGATCAACTCCGTGGTGGGCGTTGGCCGACAGCGCGCTGCCTTGGCCGGTCTCGAAATACATCAGGTTTTGCCCGAGGGTGCCGCGATTCAGGCTCAGCCCGGCTTCGTAGCCCTCTTGCAGGACATTCAGATTGATCCCGAAACTGGCGTTGGCTGCTTCGGTGCCGGTGATGGATTGAAACACCAGGTCCAGAGGGACGCCGCGATTGATCACTTCAATCGCGGTGGTGACGTGGGTTAACACGCAGGCTTGGGTCGGAATTTCATAGCGCTGGATGATCGCGTCGAGCATTTCCAGCAGCGCAATGATCGACGGCGTGCTGTCGGTGGCCGGGTTGATGCCGATCATGGCGTCGCCGTTGCCGTAGAGCAGACCATCAAGAATGCTGGCCGCGATTCCGGCAGGTTCGTCGGTGGGGTGATTGGGTTGCAGCCGGGTCGATAAGCGCCCGCGCAAGCCCATGGTGCCGCGAAAACGGGTGATTACTCGGATCTTCTGTGCCACCAGCACCAAGTCTTGCACGCGCATGATTTTCGACACGGCAGCGGCCATTTCCGGGGTCAGGCCAGGGGCGAGGGCGCGCAGGCTGTCTTCGTTGGCGTGATCGCTGAGCAACCAGTCGCGAAAGCCGCCGACGGTCAGGTGGCTGACGGCGGTAAACGCTAATTTGTCGTGGGTGTCGATGATCAGTCGGGTGACTTCATCGTCTTCGTAAGGAATCAGCGCTTCTTCAAGAAAATGCTTGAGCGGGGTGTCGGCCAGCGCCATCTGCGCGGCCACTCGCTCGCCGTCGTTGAGCGCCGCGATGCCTGCCAGAAAATCCCCCGAACGTGCCGGGCTGGCCTTGGCCATCAGCTCTTTGAGATCTTCAAAACGGTAGGTTTGGGCGCCGACGGTATGGGCAAACGCAGCCATGGACGGAGTCCTCCTGTGGTTCTACCAGCGCGCGAGGCGGCGGGCCTGCACTTGAATGGGGCCTGTGCCGGGCGCGGGCCCGGCACAGGTGCAACTTAGACTCCTGTCAGCATAGCGTCCGCTGGCGCATCGGAGCGTTGTTTTGCCGTCAGTTGGAAGTAGATGAAGCCCACCACCATGAAGCCGAGGAAGATTAAACCGATCACGGCGTTAAACCACGCCATCGCCACCAGGCACACTAACGCCAGGAACAGCGCGATGCCAGGCACAATTGGGTAGCCCGGCGCCCGGAAGGTACGCTCTAGCAAGGGTTCGGTTTTGCGTAGTTTGAACAGGCTGAGCATGCTGATGATGTACATCACGATGGCGCCAAACACCGACATGGTGATCATCGCGGCTGTCAGGGTCATGCCTTGCAAATTAACCAGGCCGTCGCTGTAGATCGCGGCGATGCCGATCACGCCGCCCGCCAGAATGGCCCGGTGCGGCGTCTGGAACCGCGAAAGTTTAGCCAGGCCTTTTGGCAGGTACCCGGCACGTGCCAAGGCGAAGAACTGCCGCGAGTAACCGAGGATGATCCCGTGGAAACTTGCCACCAAGCCGAACAGACCGATCCATACCAGCATGTGCATCCAGCTAGAGTTGGAGCCGACCACGGCTTTCATCGCCTGCGGCAACGGATCGTTGATGTTCGACAGCTGGCGCCAATCCCCCACACCGCCGGCCAAGACCATGACGCCAATTGCCAGGAACACCAAGGTCAAGATGCCGCTGACGTAAGCCTTGGGAATCGTGCGCTTGGGGTCTTTGGCTTCTTCGGCGGCCATGGCGGCGCCTTCGATGGCGAGGAAGAACCAGATGGCGAAGGGGATGGCAGCGAAGATGCCTGGCACTGAGGCAATGCTGAAGGTGTCAGCGCCTGACCAACCGTTGAGGGCAAAGTTACTGAAGCTGAAACCGGGCATGACCACGCCCATGAACACCAGCAGTTCAAGAACGGCCAATACAGTTACCACCAATTCAAAGGTGGCAGCGATGCTGACGCCCAAGATATTGAGGCCCATGAAGATGATGTACGCGCCGACGGCCGCGTGTCTCGGGTCCAGTTCTGGAAACTGCACATTTAAGTAAGCACCAATGGCCATGGCGATGGCCGGAGGCGCAAAGACGAATTCAATCAAGGTAGCAATGCCGGCGATCAATCCGGCCTTTTCACCAAAGGCTCGACGGCTGTAAGCAAACGGGCCGCCAGCATGAGGAATCGCGGTGGTGAGTTCGGTAAAGCTAAAAATGAAACAGGTGTACATCGTCGCGACAATCAACGTGGTGATTAAAAAACCCAGCGTCCCTGCCGCACCCCAACCGTAACTCCAGCCGAAATACTCGCCGGAAATGACCAATCCTACTGCGATGCCCCATAAGTGCAGGGTACCCAGTGTTGGTTTGAGCGTTGTCGTAGTAGTCATAAGTCCTCGCGCGGGCATTGATGGTTTCGTGAACTTTCAATTACGAGTACTGCTGCTCGATGATTAAACGCATGCAACCCCCGCGCCAGTTGCGAACTAGCCGCAACTGACCGGGGGTTATGAGCAAGCGTTTAAAGTGCGGGCTTAGAAAAAGCCCAGCGGATTAGTGTCGTAGCTCACCAACAGGTTTTTAGTCTGTTGATAATGCTCAAGTGCAACTTTGTGGGTTTCCCGGCCTACACCGGACTTCTTGTAACCACCGAACGCAGCGTGTGCTGGGTAAAGGTGATAGCAGTTGGTCCACACACGACCGGCTTTCAGTGCCCGGCCAACGCGATAAGCGCGGTTGATGTCGCGGGTCCACAGGCCAGCGCCGAGGCCGAACTGGGTGTCGTTGGCGATGGCGATGGCTTCGGCTTCATCTTTGAACGTGGTGATGCTGACCACTGGCCCGAAGATCTCTTCCTGGAAGACCCGCATCTTGTTGTTGCCTTTAAGCAGCGTTGGCTGGATGTAGTAACCGCCGGCCATGTCGCCTTCGAGTTTTTCGACGCTGCCGCCGGTCAACAGCTCAGCGCCTTCGCCTTTGGCGATTTCCAGGTACGAGAGAATCTTGTCGAATTGCTGTTCTGAAGCCTGAGCGCCGACCATGCAGTCGGTGTCCAGCGGGTCGCCGCGTTTGATTTGCTCGACCTTTTTCAGTACGGCCTTGATGAACTCAGGGTAGATCGACTCTTGCACCAGCGCTCGCGATGGGCAGGTGCAGACTTCGCCTTGGTTGAAGAACGCCAGCACCATGCCTTCAGCGGCTTTGTCGATGAACTCCGGCTCGGCTTGCATGATGTCTTCGAAGAAGATGTTAGGCGATTTGCCGCCCAGCTCCACGGTGGACGGAATAATGTTTTCCGCTGCCAGTTTCATGATGTGCGAGCCAACCGGCGTCGAACCGGTGAAGGCGATTTTAGCGATGCGCTTACTGCTTGCCAGTGCTTCGCCGGCTTCGCGACCGTAACCCTGAACGATGTTCAGCACGCCTGGTGGCAGCAAGTCGCCGATCAACTCCATCAGTACGCTAATGCCCAGCGGAGTTTGCTCGGCCGGTTTCATCACGATGCAGTTACCGGCAGCCAAGGCCGGTGCGAGCTTCCAGGCGGCCATCAACAATGGGAAGTTCCACGGAATGATTTGGCCAACCACGCCCAGGGGTTCATGGATGTGATAAGCCACGGTGTTGCCGTCGATTTCTGCTGCGCTGCCTTCTTGTGCGCGCAAGCAACCCGCGAAGTAGCGGAAGTGATCGACAGCCAGCGGGATGTCAGCGTTCAGAGTTTCACGAACCGCTTTGCCGTTGTCCCAGGTTTCGGTAACGGCCAGCAGTTCCAGATTTTGCTCGATACGGTCAGCGATTTTCAGCAGCACCAGCGAGCGAGCCTGGACCGAGGTTTTGCCCCATGCATCAGCAGCGGCATGCGCGGCGTCCAGTGCTTTGTCTACGTCTTCGGCAGTGGACCGTGGGAATTCAGCAATCAGTTTGCCGTTGACCGGCGAGATGTTTTCGAAATATTGGCCTTTGACCGGCGGCACGAATTCGCCACCGATGAAGTTGCCGTAACGGCTTTTGAAGGAAACGATAGAACCTTCAGTTCCGGGATGGGCGTAACGCATGATGAATGTCTCCTGGCTTTTGTTTTTTAGGGAGGTTTGCACTATAGCCGCGCTTTGGCGCTTGGATAAAGCGTAGAGCAAAGGTCGGGCCAGCGCCTTGTAGCGCACGGTTTATAAGGGTTTTGCTCGTACAGCTCGTGGTCAAATAGCTTTTTTGTTTCATCGGCGGCACGGACTGCGTGACATTTTGTACCGTTACCGGTACAGCTTTTCGGCGGATGGGCGGGCTACGTTGCAAAGCAGGTTGTCGAGGAGGATGCTGGCAGCAACTCCACTGGAGAATAATAAAAAGTGCAAAGCGACCATTTGACACGCCATGCCCAACAAGTTCTCACGTTCGCCCAAGGCAAAACCCATCTGCGAGGACCCGGTAGCGATCCATCGATCGCCCGCTCCTGGCTGCGTTGCCTTGAGGAACACCATCTCGATCCCGCGCTGACCATCGCGCCGACGGTGCTTGAACATGGGCGACTGCTGGAGCGCCGCGAGCGGATGCAGCAGGTGCTGAGCCTGGCCGGTGGCGAAATGAACAGCCTGCACCAGCAGCTGTCGGGCGCCGGGCACGCGGTGCTGCTCACCGACTCCCGTGGGATCATCCTTAACTGCGTGACCGCGCCCACTGAGCACACTATTTTCGAACGCGCCGGGCTTTGGCTCGGAGCGGACTGGAGCGAAGAGTGCGAAGGCACTAATGGCATCGGCACCTGCCTGGTCGAGCGTCAGTCGTTAACTATTCATCAAGAAGAACATTTTCGTGGTCGTCATACCGGGCTGACCTGCTCGGCGAGCCCGGTGTTCGATCCGCATGGCGATTTGCTCGCGGTGCTAGATGTGTCGTCGGCGCGGCATGACGTGTCTCGGCAGAGCCAATTTCACACCATGGCGCTGGTGAATCTGTCAGCCAAGGTCATCGAGCGCAGCTTCTTCTTGCACCATTGTGATGATCAATGGCTGCTGCGCTTTCATCTTCAAGCAGCGTCGGTCGGTTTGTTTAGCGAAGGGCTAATGGCATTTGACGGCGAAGGCCGTGTCAGCGCGGTTAATCAGAGCGCCCTGAACCTGCTGGGCTATGGTCGCGGCAACTTGCTAGGCCAATCGGTTAACGCCTTGTTTGAGTGTTCGCTGGATGAATTGCTCGTCCGCGCCAGCACCCAGCCCACTGCCACCTGGCCGCTGCGCACCCGCGACGGCCGGCGTTTGTTTGCCTTGTTGCGCGGGCAGCCACGCAGCGTGCCGCAAGCGCTACCGGCCCCAACGCCGGCTTCCCCTGCTCGCTTAAGCGGTATCTGCTTGGGTGATCCCGCCTTACAAAATGATTTTCGTCGGGCGTTGCGGGTCTTTGAGCGTGACGTGCCGTTGCTGGTCAATGGTGAAACCGGCTCGGGTAAAGAAGCCTTTGCCAAGGCCGTGCATCAAGCGAGCTTGCGCAGCGACAAACCGTTCGTGGCCCTCAACTGTGCCGCGATCCCTGAAAGCCTGATTGAAAGTGAACTGTTCGGCTACCGTGGCGGCAGTTTTACCGGTGCGCGCAAAGAAGGCATGCGCGGCAAGCTGCAACAGGCCGACGGCGGTACGTTGTTTCTCGACGAAATCGGCGACATGCCGTTGGCGCTGCAAACCCGTCTATTAAGGGTGCTGGAAGATCGTTTGGTCGTACCGCTCGGCGGCGAACCGCATGCGGTGGATGTCAGGGTTATTAGCGCGACTCACCGTAATCTGCTGGAGCGGGTCGCCGACGGCAGTTTTCGCGAAGATTTGTATTACCGCCTGAATGGTTTGGAAGTCGCCTTGCCGCCGCTGCGTGAGCGAAGTGATAAATCGCAGTTGCTGGATTTTCTACTGGAAGAAGAGGCGGGCGGTCAGGAGGTTGTTCTCGACGAGTCGGCCCGTCGCGCGCTGCTAAATTACGCCTGGCCGGGGAATGTTCGGCAACTGCGCACAGTGCTGCGGACCGTGGTCGCGCTGTGCGATGAGCAACATATTGGCCTGGATGAGCTGCCCATCGCCATCCGACAACAGGTTGTGGCGCCAGCGCTGACATTGGTCAGCGAGCACCCGTTGGATGACGCTGAACGCATCGCGCTGCTGGCCGTGCTGGAAGAGCAGCGCTGGCACATGACCCACAGCGCCGAACAATTAGGCGTCAGCCGCAATACCTTGTATCGCAAACTCCGTAAACACGGGATCGAGCGTTAGTCCAACGCGCTTACCACCCTCTACTCAGCGTCAGAGACGGTTTAGCCCCGAAAGTTGATGAGGGGCGTCGGTCACTGGACAGCTGTGTAGAAAACCAACGCGGCGATTCTTCGCCGAAGGCTTCCCGAGTAAATTCGGTCCCACACATGTCGTTGTCACAACTGGTCGGAGCGCGCTTGCCCGCGATGGGAGCGCGAAGCGGTCCCAGTTGGCGACTCAATTCCACTGAAAAATTTGAATTGCTGGTTTTACGACTGCTGCGCAGCCGATCGCGGGCAAGCGCGCTCCTACAGGGCTTGAAAGGCTGTGGGCGTCGGAGACGGGACGGCAGCCCTCGCCACACACCGCTCGCTACGCTAACCTGCGCCCATGTTTTACGAGGTTGATCATGCATATTCATATTCTTGGTATTTGCGGCACGTTCATGGGTTCGTTGGCGGTGCTGGCTAAAGAACAGGGCCATCGGGTTACCGGCTCGGACGCTAACGTCTACCCGCCCATGAGCACTCAGTTGCAGGCGCAAGGCATCGAACTGACTCAGGGCTACGACGCGGCGCAGTTGGACCCGGCGCCTGATGTGGTGGTGATTGGTAACGCGCTGTCCCGGGGTAATCCGGCGGTGGAGTACGTGCTCAATAAAGGCCTGCCGTATGTGTCGGGCCCGCAATGGCTTGCTGATCATGTGTTGCAAGGTCGTTGGGTCTTGGCCGTCGCCGGCACCCACGGTAAAACCACCACCAGCAGCATGCTCGCCTGGGTGCTGGAACACGCCGGCATGAGCCCCGGTTTTTTGATCGGTGGTGTGCCGCAGAACTTCGCAGTGTCGGCCCGTCTGGGCGATACACCGTTTTTCGTGGTTGAGGCCGACGAATACGACAGCGCGTTTTTCGACAAACGCTCCAAGTTTGTCCACTACCGCCCACGCACCGCGATCTTGAACAACCTTGAATTCGATCACGCCGACATCTTTCCCGATCTGCCGGCGATTGAACGGCAATTTCACCACTTGGTGCGGACCATCCCGAGTGAAGGGTTGGTGATTCATCCCACCACTGAACCCGCATTGTTGCGCGTCATTCAGATGGGTTGCTGGACACCCGTGCAAACCACCGGTGAAGGCGGCCAGTGGCAAGCGCGCCTGTTGAGCGAGGATGGGTCGCGGTTTGAAGTGATCCTTGAAGGCGTTGTGCAGGGTGTGGTCGAGTGGGACATGACCGGCCAACATAACGTGGCCAATGCGTTGGCAACGTTGGCGGCGGCGCGGCATGTGGGCGTCGTGCCGAAACAGGGCGTTGAAGCCCTGAGTGAATTCAAAAGCGTCAAGCGGCGCATGGAGAAGGTTGCCGAAGTCAACGGCGTCACTATTTATGACGACTTCGCCCACCACCCGACGGCCATTGCCACGACCCTTGATGGGATGCGCAAACACATCGGCGATGCGCACTTGATCGCAATCATCGAGCCGCGTTCGAACTCAATGAAGCTCGGTGCTCACCGCGACGGTTTGCCAGACAGCGTGCATCAGGCTGACCAAGTTATTTGGTACGCCCCTGCTAATCTTGGATGGGACCTTGCCGCTACGGCTGCGCTGTGTTCTGTGCCGTCGGTGGTGTGTGATTCCCTCGACGCTATCATTGCCAAGGTCAAAAGCCAGGCTCAGCCGGGCACCCAGGTGGTCATCATGAGCAACGGCGGTTTCGGCGGCTTGCATGGCAAATTGGCGGAGGCGCTGAAATGAGCGGTCCTGAACGTATAACCCTGGCGATGACGGGCGCGTCTGGCGCGCAATACGGTCTGCGCTTGCTTGACTGCCTGGTGCGGGAAGAGCGGGAAGTACACTTTCTGATTTCGAAGGCTGCGCAGTTGGTTCTAGCCACCGAAACCGACGTTTCGTTGCCGCCAAAACCGATGATGATGCAGGCCTTTTTGACCGAATACACCGGCGCCGCCGCCGGGCAAATTCGGGTGTACGGCAAGGAAGACTGGATGTCGTCGGTTGCCTCCGGTTCGGGTTCGCCGGCGGCGATGGTAGTGGTGCCCTGCTCAACGGGCACTTTGTCGGCGATTGCCACCGGCGCCTGTAACAACCTGATTGAACGCGCTGCGGACGTGACCTTGAAAGAAAGACGCCAGTTGATTCTGGTCCCGCGCGAGGCGCCATATTCCAGTATTCACTTGGAAAACATGCTCAAGCTGTCGAACATGGGGGCCGTGATATTGCCCGCGTCGCCGGGTTTTTATCACCAGCCACAGACCATCGATGACCTGATTGATTTCGTTGTCGCGCGTATTTTGAATCTGCTAAACATTCCCCAAGACATGCTCCCACGCTGGGGCGAACACCACTTGAGCGCCGATGAATAAGCCGCTGTTGCTGAGCCTGATGCTGTTAAACCTGACCGGCTGCGCAACGGCCCGAACCCTCGACGCCGCCCAACCGGGTGCGCCGGTGGTTTATTCAGGCATGCGACTGGATTTGTATGCGATAGACGGCGGCTGCTGCGCGAAAGATCGTTTCGGCGCCGAAGCCCCCGACTGGCCCCGCGTCGACCTGCCGGCCAGTGCTTTGCTCGATACCCTGCTTTTGCCGCTGTCGCTATTAAGCGTACTGGGTGTGGGGTATTCGGCGACGGGTGGGCTTTGAGGCGCTGCCCAGTGGCCATTCTGTAGGAGTCAACTTGTTGGCGAGGCGGTTTGCCTGATACACCGCATCAAGCCTTCGCCAACAAGTTGGCTCTTACAGGGTTTACTTACCCAACTTGCTTAACTCTTCCGCCTCGACAATCCGCACGCCGCTCTGTTCTTCCAGTGCCAGGCGCCATAGCGCGCGGGCGACGGTGCATGCGTCGACGCCTCGGTATTTTCCGGGAATCAGTTTCGCGAACGGCGCTGCCAGTTGTTCGGCCAAGCGTTGCTCCGAGCGTTCGCCGATCAGCAGCGAAGGCCTGGCGATGGTCAGCTGTGGCCAAGCCTGAACGGTAAGCGCTTGTTCCATCTCACCTTTGATCTTGCTGTAGAAAATGCTGGACGCCGGATCGGCGTTCACTGCGCTCATGACCACCAGGTGCCGCGCTCCCAACTCACGGGCGCGCTTGGCGAACGCCACCACCAGATCGAAGTCGATGGCGCGAAAGGCTTCTTTCGAGCCGGCCTGTTTGATCGTACTGCCTAAGCAACAAAAAGCGATGTCCACGGGGCCAGTCAGTAGTGGCAATAAAGCAGTCAGTTCCCCTACCGGGTTTTCCAGATGGGGATGATCGGCAAGCGGGCGACGGGTTGGCGCTAGCACACGGCTGACGGTGGGTTCGTTCAGCAGGCGATCAAGCAAGTGTTCGCCGGTCAAGCCAGTTGCACCGCTTAGAAGGATGTTTTGAGGTGTCAAATACATAGTGTTTCTCCCTCGATACACTGCAGTTTAGTGGCTGCCTATAATTTTTGTGGCCTTGCTAGCCAACGAGGCGGATAGCGCCCGCTGTGCCTGGTTTTTTCTCAACTGTTGCCAGTGTGCCAATACCCCTTTTGGCGCCCAGATCTGCGGTTCTGATGCTTCGAAGTTATCGCTGGCTTCCCGCGCCGCGACATACACCTTGGCTTGGTTGAACGCTTGCTGCAGGTCATCTGTTTCGACCAGCGCCTTGGCGAAGAGTGCTTCGCCAAAATAAGTAAAGTCAGACTCTTCCGAACAACCAAACGATACCCGGTCTGAGCGCGAGGCGGTGATGACAAGGGTTTTATCGTCTTTGATGGCAGGAATGAAGCCACCGGAATAACACGCTGAGATCACCACGATCTTGTCGCGTCCTTTTAACGGCGCAAGCACGGCGGCCAGTTCATCGGCGGGCAAATCAGTCAGCTCCAGACGGGGCTGATCGAGGACCAGTTCATGGTCATGTGTACCGTGACTGGTCAGGTAGATGAAAATCAGATCCTCGGGACCACTGCGCTGCGCCAGGGTTTGTACGGCGCGGCTAATGCTTTCGCGGGTCGCCAAAGGTCGATCGCCCATATGATCGCGATGGTTGACCAGGCTAATCTGCCCGTAGGCACCAAAGCGGGTCGCCAGCAAGTTGCTGACGTAATCCGCTTCACGCATGAACACGCTCTGCTTGCCATCGCCAGCCACTACCAAGCTGTAAAGCTCTACCGCAGGGGTTGATGCGGGCACCGCCGCCAGCGCTTTTTCCAGCAAAGCGCCTTGGGCGAGCAAGCCGATTTCCAGTGAGTCCGGCAGCAATTTACCTTGGGCGTCACGCACCCGCTGACCGTTACTCCAGAGCCCGCTTTGTAGGGCGCCGTCCGGGAGGCTCAATACGCCTCGTCCTTCATAGTTGTCGGCGAGGAACCCGCCCTGGTACACGCTGCCATCGGCGAGGCGCAAACGGCCTTCCCCGGAAAAACGCCAGTTGGCGAATTGACCTTCAAAACGGCTGCCATCGGCGCCTATCAACTGGCCTTGGCCGTTGAGTGCACCGTCCTTGAATTGCCCGATCCAGACGTCACCGTCGCTATTTTCATAGCGGCCTCTGCCCTGTAACTGGTTGTCATGGAACCCGCCGACGTACTGGTCGCCGTCGGCACTGTTAAAGCTGCCGTTGCCCTCCAGTTGGCCGTTGACGAATTTGCCGGCGAACTGATTGCCGCTGGCATCGCTGCGCTGCCCTTCGCCATTGGGTTTGCCATGGGCGAACAAGCCTTGATATTGGCTACCGTCATCCAGTTCCAGATGACCAAGCCCGTCGTATTGGTCGGCTTTGAATTCGCCACGGTAGGTCACGCCAGGCTCTTTTAGTGTGCCTTCGCCGTCACGTCGCCCGAGTTTGAAGCCGCCCACGTAACTGCCGGTGCTGGTGGTCAATGTACCGAAGCCGTGAAACAGTCCGTTCTGAAACTGGCCGCGATAGACCTCGCCGTTGCTGGCGTGCCATTCGCCATCGCCGTGCCACTGCCCATTCTGAAACTGCCCCACGTACCAGCTGCCGTTGGGATAATCCACTCGGCCTTGGCCTTGTAGCAGGCCATTAACCACATCACCGCGATAGCGGCCACCGTCGGGCAGGCGTGCATCGGGAGGCGATAACGGTTCGCCGTCACCGCAAGCAGCGAGTAATAGAATGATTGCCAGTGGGGCAAGTGAAGCGAGCGCGCGCATGGTTGATCTCGAAATAGGATTCCAGGCGTGTGAATACGGTCTTCGAGCAGTCGCGCTCACACAGCCACGGTGAGTATGCCGCAGCTATGTGGTTGCTTATAGAGGCAAATACTTCGTCAGCGAGCCCTGTGTCAGGTTTTTAGCGACTCATACGAAGCACAGCGACAGCGGTTCGGCGACGTAGGCAGGTTTTTCCTGACCTTCGATTTCCAGAGTAGCAATCGCTTTAATTAGCCATTGGCCAGGCTTCTTCTCAGTCACCTCGGCGATGGAAACGTTCAGTCGAACCCGCGAATTAACTTTCACGGGTTGGATAAAGCGAACGCTGTCCAGGCCGTAGTTGACGACCATTTTCAGGCCTTCGGGTACCACGAACAAGTCTTCCATCAGTTTCGGGATCAGCGACAACGACAAAAAGCCATGGGCGATGGTGCTGCCAAACGGGGTTTGCGCCGCTTTTTCAGGGTCAACGTGGATGAATTGAAAATCCCCCGTCGCTTCAGCGAACAGGTTGATGCGTTCTTGATCAACGGTGAGCCATTCGGAACATCCCAGCGCCTTGCCTGCATACGTTTTGAGTTCTTCGACGGGTACAACTGGCATAGGTACTCTCCTTGTTTTTCTTATTTAAGTTGTTATTGCGGCCTGTTATTTGCTGCGTATTGAGAGCATCGGCGGTCTACGCGCCAAGGCCTAAGATCAGCACGGGTCAAGGGTATGGTCAAGGATGTATGCGGTTGGCGAATGCCGATTTATCAGCCATAACCACGGCATGCCTATAATGGCGCCGAACATTTGCTGGAGTTATTTATGTTGCTCAGAGGCCTGACATGGCTGGTGTTGTTTCAATTGGTGGGCACCGGGCTTAACCACCTGTTTCTGCCGATTCTGCCGGGGCCGATTATCGGGCTGGTGTTGCTGATGGTGTTTCTCATGGTGCAGGGTGAAGTTGATGAGTCAATCAGCCTTGCGGCCAGCAGTCTGTTGCGTTATTTGCCGCTGTTGCTCGTGCCGCCAGCAGTGGGGGTGATGGTCTACGCCGCCGATATCGCTGCAGATTTTTGGGCCATTGCCGGGTCGTTGGTAATTTCGTTGTTACTGTCACTGGCCTTTGCCGGTTGGCTGATGCAGGTATTGATTCAACGCCAGTCGCAACGTCGGGAGGCTTCATGACTATCGACTGGAGTGGTGCCCTGGGCTCGGTGATTCATCATCCGCTGTTCGGGATCGCTATCACCTTGGGCGCATACCAATTGATGCTGGCGGCTTATGAGAAAACTCGCTGGATATTTTTGCAGCCCGTGCTGATTTCAATGGTGCTCGTGATTGGCATATTGATCAGCTGTGGCCTGACGTACGTTGAATACCGCAAAAGTACCGAGATTCTCAGCATACTGTTAGGTCCCGCGACTGTGGCCTTGGCCGTGCCGCTTTATCTGAATTTACGACGGATCAAACAATTATTTTGGCCGACGTTTACTACGCTGATAATTGGCGGCGTATTGGCGACGTCCCTTGGGGTGACGCTGGGCTGGTTATTCGGTGCCGAGCACATGATCTTGATGACCATGGCGCCTAAGTCAGTGACCTCGCCCATCGCCATGCTGGTGGCCGAGCAGATTGGTGGTGTGGCCCCGCTGGCGGCGGTGTTTGTGTTGATCACTGGCGTTATCGGTGCAATTTTCGGCCCTGGTCTGCTGTCTGTTCTGGGTGTTAAGAATCATGCCGCGCGGGGCATGGCCCTTGGCTTGACCGCCCACGCAGTGGGTACGTCGGTGGCGTTGCAGGAAAGCGAGGAGTGCGGCGCATTTGCAGCGCTGGCAATGAGTTTGATGGGCGTTGCCACGGCGGTGTTTCTACCCTTGGCTGTGTCGTTATTCGTTTAAGGAAAATTATGATGTTGCCGTTATTTCCCCTCAACGCCGTGTTATTCCCCGGCTGCACACTGGACTTGCAGCTGTTCGAAGTGCGTTATCTGGACATGATTGGTCGCTGCATGAAAAAGGGCGAAGGCTTTGGTGTGGTGTGCATTCTCGACGGCGAAGAAGTCGCTCAAGCCCCCGATGGCTATGCGCTGGTAGGGTGCGAGGCGTTGGTGCGTGATTTTCAGCAGCAAGAAAATGGCTTGCTGGGGATTCGTGTTGAGGGCGGCCGACGCTTTCGGGTCGTCAGCACCGAGGTTCAACGCGATCAGTTGATTCTGGCGGAGGTTGAATGGCTCGATGAGCTGCAAGAGCAGCCGTTGCAGGATCAGGACGCGGACTTGATGGCGTTGCTGACTGCGTTGGCCGAGCATCCGATGGTCGCGGCGCTGAACATGGGCGTGACCGCCATCGGCCAACAGTCGCTGGCCAATCAGTTGGCGTATTTATTGCCGTTCACGGAAGAAGATAAGGTCGAGCTGCTGGAACTCAGCGACGCACAGCAGCGGCTGAATGCGATTCAAGACCTACTCGACGAAATGCAGGGCGACCTACAGGTGTAGGTCGCCGGGTCGAAGTCAGTACTGATACCGACTAATGGCGTTGGCCAAGGCGTGTAGCGCGAAGAAGCCATACACCGCGACCAACGACGGCAGAATGACCCACCAGACTTTTGTTGGCATCGCCTGTAACGGTTCTTTGCGCTGAACAAGCGTCAGGCTGGCTGCGCACATACAAAACGCCAGCATGGCACCGGCCAGGACGTCGGTCGGCCAATGCACGCCCAGATAGACCCTCGACATAGCAATCGATAGTGCCGGAATACTGCCCACCAACAGCCACGTCAGGCGAAAGCGCAGCGGTTGGCCGCGCCCGGCCAGCACCGCCAATGCCATAAATATCGCAAACGCGCCGGAGCTGTGACCGCTGGGCATGCTGTAGCTGGTAAGCGGGTCCAGTAGCACCTCGGGACGGGCCCTAGCGGCGGCCCATTTCACGAAGGTGTTGACCAATGCCGAGCCTAGAATCACTCCCAGGGCGAAGGTCGCTTGACGCCATTGTCGAAGAACCAGCAGCAGGCCAAGCAACAGGGCTGCGATCACCGCTTGGGTTCTGAAATCACCAAGCCGGGTAATCATCACCGCAAATGGATCGGCGGCGGCACTGCGGTGCTCCTGCACCAGCGTCATCAGGCCCTGATCAAAATGCGCGAGGTACGGCCAGCCGATGAACAAGCCGATCAGCATCACCAAGCTCAGCGCTGAGATCCACGTCGTGGCGTAGCGTTTGCCGCCGACGCTGGCGTGAATGCTAAAGCCCAACAGCACGGCGAGCCCGGCGCCAACAATTCCGGCCTGGGGCCAAAATCCTTCCGGCAGCGGTAAGCGGATAGCGGCGCCCGTCGCCCAGCCCGGCAACAAGTAAACGACGGACCAGCCGGCGGCCGCTATGAGGCTGACGGCTGCGAAGCGCAAAAAGGGCATGTCGAACATGCCGGCGACCATCGGCAGCATGGGGCGCAGCGGTCCGATGAAGCGCCCAACCAGCAAGCTAGCGATGCCGTAACGCTGAAAATACAGTTCGGCACGGCCGATCCATTCCGGGTGATGCCGCAACCCTGGCAATCGGCGAATATTCTGGTGAAAGCGTCTGCCGAGAAAGTACGACAGGATGTCGCCCGCCAATCCGCCGGCAAATCCTAATAACAGTGTTTCGCCCAGCGACAACGCGCCGCTGCCTGCCAATACCGCAACGGCGAACATGATCACGGTTCCCGGCACGATGAGGCCGGCAATCGCCAGACATTCGAAACACGCTACAAGAAAAATCGCCACACCCAGCCACGAGGGATTAGCTGTTAGCCATCCGGTAATGCTGTCAAGCCATGGGCCCATGTTTTAGCTTCCTTGTTCCAGTAATAAATAGTCACGGCCTTCCAGCTGGCCACGTCGCAAAGGGTTACGGGTGCAGAACTTGGCATGGTTAGCGTCGACGAAACGGTACATCAAGTGCTCGTCTCGGCCTTTCGGGATACCCAAACGAGTGGTTTGAATAATCTGCCGGGGCGCTGGTCCGACATCGTCAACGAACAGTTGTTCGGAATCAAAGCGTTTGGCGTCCCACATCGGGACCTTTAAGCCCAGCGCTTTGCACAGCAGGGTTTGCCCCGCGCACAAACGTTCCGGCGTACGCAACGCGCCTTTGGCGTTTGGATTATTAAGCAGCATGAGCGCAAGGCTGTTGCCATCGGAGAGGGCGTCGACCCACGGGTACGCCGATTTAATCAGCACCGCGTTGCCCGGTCCGCCCGCACTGAAGTTCAGCGAGTCGCCACCGCGGGCGTAGTACATGTAGATGTGGCCGCCGTCGAGAAAAAGCGCTTTGCGCTTCTCGGTGTAGCCCAACGACGAGTGGCTGCCTTTTTCTGCGGCGTAGTACGCTTCTGTTTCGATAATCCTTGCCGACAACCACAAAAAATCAGGGGCGGTTCCAACGCGGTGGCGGATAACCTTGCCCAACAGATCACGGGCAAGCACTTGCGCATCACGGTCGAAAAATGAGTCAGGAAGCAGATTGGGCACGTAGTCGGGCATCGGCATTAACGCGAATGGTCGGCGGATTGGTTTGCGATGATAGCAATAAGTGTCTTAATCGACGCTGAACGGCAATTAACACTACCCCAAGCAAGGAGGCCTACGCCCGGTGGGACCGAATTTATTCGGGAATGGGTTTCACCTCTAACATCGCGCGCCTGGCATGACGCCTTCCCGAATAAATTCGGTCCCACAGAGGGCGGTGAGGCTCACCTGTACCTAAAATTGGGTTTTTCACCCTTATTCCACAGCTGTTATCGACCATCCGCCTGCCACTGCTGTCGTTACTCCTGCTCGACAGCTATAATCGGCCGCTTTCCTCTACGCCAAGACCTCTGAGACCATGACTGAGTCCGTTCTTGACTACATGACCCGCTTGGGTCGCGCTGCCCGTGAAGCTTCTCGCGTGATCGGCCGTGCCAGCACCGCGCAGAAAAATCGCGCCTTGCAAGCTACTGCTGCTGCGCTTGATGACGCCCGCGCCGAGCTTTCTGCCGCCAATGAACTGGACTTGGCTTCAGGCCGGGCCAACGGCTTGTCGGCAGCCATGCTCGAACGTCTGGCGCTGACCCCGGCGCGCATCGACAGCATGATCGTCGGTTTGCGTCAGGTGACCAATCTGCCAGACCCGATCGGCTCGATCCGCGACATGAGCTATCGGCCGTCCGGTATTCAAGTGGGCAAGATGCGCGTTCCACTGGGTGTGGTGGGGATTATTTACGAGTCGCGCCCCAACGTGACCATCGACGCAGCCAGCCTGTGCCTCAAGTCTGGCAATGCCACGATTTTGCGTGGCGGCTCCGAAGCCATTCACTCCAACCGTGCGATTGCTGCCTGCATCCAGCGCGGTTTGGCAGCGGCCGATCTGCCGGCTGCGGTGGTTCAGGTCGTCGAAGTCACCGACCGCGAAGCGGTTGCCGCGTTGATCACCATGCCGGAGTACGTTGACGTTATTGTTCCGCGCGGCGGCAAAGGCTTGATCGAGCGCGTCAGTCGGGACGCCCGGGTGCCGGTTATCAAGCACCTGGACGGTATTTGTCACGTCTACGTGAGTGCTTATGCGGACCTGACCAACGCCCAAAATATCTGCTTCAACGCCAAGACCTACCGTTATGGCATTTGCGGCGCGATGGAAACCTTGCTGGTCGATGCCGCTGTGGCGGCTGATTTTCTTCCGCCAATGGCCGCGCAACTGCGGGAAAAAGGCGTTGAATTGCGCGGTTGCGAGCGCACGCAAGCGTTGATCGACGCAATTCCAGCTACAGAAGAAGACTGGCACACCGAATACCTGGCGCCGATTTTGTCGATTCTGGTCGTGGATGGCCTGGATCAAGCTATCAAACACATCAATCACTATGGGTCGCACCATACTGACGCCATCGTCACCGAAAATCAGGCTCAAGCCCGGCGTTTCCTGGCTGAAGTGGACTCCAGTTCAGTCATGGTCAACGCACCTACCAGCTTCGCCGATGGCTTTGAATACGGATTGGGTGCCGAGATTGGCATTTCTACTGATAAGCTGCACGCCCGTGGCCCGGTTGGCCTTGAAGGCCTGACCTGCGAAAAGTACATCGTGATCGGCGACGGTCACCAGTTACGTGGCCAAGGACCTGCCTGACTTGGCCGAGCCTGAAAAGCTTGCGGCGGCGAAACCACCCCCCCCTATGCCGCGACGCATCGGCGTGTTGGGTGGCACTTTCGATCCGGTGCACATTGGCCATTTGCGAGGTGCACTGGAAGTGGCCGAGCTGCTTGAACTCGATGAGTTACGCCTGACACCCAGTGCCAGGCCACCTCATCGCGATACCCCGAGCGTGAGCGCGCAGGACCGTCTGGCGATGGTTCAATGCGCGGTAGCCGGGGTGTCACCTTTGACGGTGGATGACCGTGAATTAAAGCGGGACAAACCGTCGTACACCATCGACACCCTGGAACTGATGCGGGCCGAGTTGGCCGCAGATGACCAGTTATTCCTATTATTGGGTTGGGATGCCTTTTGCGGGCTGCCGACCTGGCATCGTTGGGAAGAACTGCTGGAGCACTGCCATATCGTGGTGCTGCAACGTCCGGACGCTGACAGCGAGTCGCCTGACGCCATGCGAAATCTGCTGGCAGGGCGTGCAGTCAGTAATCCGAAGGCCCTTAAAGGGCCGGGTGGAAAGATTACATTCGTCTGGCAGACGCCGTTATCGGTGTCTGCCACCCAGATCCGCCACCTGCTGGCCAGCGGGAAGTCGGTACGTTTTCTGGTGCCAGACGCGGTACTGGCCTATATCGACGCGCACGGGCTGTACCATGCGCCGAACACTGAGGGGAGCCTCTGAAACTGCTGTGTTCAACACGCGTTTCGGCATCCCACACATACGAGCTGAATGAGTTTTATATGACAAAGCACACTATGACGAAACAGAAGCTGACTAGCGAAGAAGTCATCAAGCTGGCGACGGCTGCCCTTGAAGACGTCAAGGGTACGGACATCCTCGCCATTGACGTTCGCGACAAGACCAGCATCGCCGATTACATGCTGATTGCCACTGGTACCTCGAACCGTCAATTGAACGCCTTGGTCGACAGCGTTCGCGACAAGTGCAAGGCTGCCGGCGTCAAATCGTTGAGCGAAGAAGGCAAGGGCGACAGCGATTGGGTGCTGTTGGACCTTGGTGATGTGATCGTTCACGTCATGACCGCCGCCGCTCGTCAGTTCTATGATCTGGAGCGTCTGTGGCACGGTGCTGAGCAAAGCCGTGCGCTGCATTCCACCCATGAAGGCAATCCGTTCGACCCGACGACTTTCCTCGACAAAGAATAAGGGATCATCGTGCGTCTGCGTTTGATCGCTGTCGGTTCGCGCATGCCCAAGTGGGTGGAAGAAGGTTGGCAGGAATACGCCAAGCGGATGCCGTCCGAGCTTGCGCTTGAGCTGGTGGAAATTCCGCTCAACACCCGTGGCAAAAACGCTGACGTGGCGCGCTTTATTCGCCAGGAAGGCGAGGCCATGCTGGCGAAAGTCCAGCCGGGCGAGCGAATTGTCACGCTTGAGGTGCACGGAAAACCGTGGAGTACCGAACAGTTGGCGGTCGAACTCGATCGCTGGCGTCTCGACGCCCGCACGGTCAATCTGATGGTTGGCGGCCCTGAAGGGCTGGCGCCGGAAGTCTGTGCGCGTAGCGAGCAGCGCTGGTCGCTGTCGCCGTTAACCTTGCCACATCCTTTGGTGCGCATCCTTATCGGTGAGCAGATGTACCGCGCCTGGACAGTTCTGTCCGGGCATCCTTACCACAAATAGCCTGCGCGCCTAAATGTCCCAGCCGATCCGCCTCAAAGACCACGAGAAAGACGCACGCATGGTGCGCGGCCGGGTCGTGGTCGGGGCTGCGGTGGTGATGGTGGCTGTTTGTGTGCTGATAGCGCGGCTGTATTTCCTGCAGGTCATTCAATACGACTACCACTCCACGCTGTCGGAAAACAACCGGGTGCATGTTCAGCCCATTCCGCCGAACCGTGGACTGATCTTCGACCGCAACGGCGTCGTCGTAGCTGATAATCGGCCTAGCTTCAGCCTCAGCATGACGCGCGAACGTTCTGGCAATGCCGCGCAGGTGCTCGACGCTATCGTTGAAATCCTGGCGCTGACCGCCGACGACCGCGTGTTATTTGAGAAACGCATGAAGCAGGGGCGTCGACCGTTTGAGTCGGTGCCGATTCTCTTCGAGCTGAGCGAAGAGCAAATCGCCCTGATCGCGGTCAATCAATTCCGTTTGCCGGGAGTTGAGGTCGTTGCGCAGTTGGTTCGTCATTATCCCGAGGGCGAACACTTCGCCCATTCTGTGGGGTATGTGGGACGGATCAACGAGAAAGAGCTCAAAGCGCTCGATTCGGTCAACTACAGCGGGACTCACCACATCGGCAAAACCGGGATTGAGCGTTTCTACGAGGCTGACTTGCACGGGCAGGTGGGCTACGAAGAAGTTGAAACCAACGCCCGCGGACGGGTTATGCGGGTGCTCAACCGGACCAATCCGATTCCCGGAAAAGACATTGTCTTGAGTCTCGACATCAAGCTTCAGCAAGCTGCGGAAGCGGCGCTGGGTGGCCGTCGTGGCGCGGTGGTGGCGCTGGACCCGGCAACCGGCGAAGTATTGGCGATGGTCAGTCAGCCGAGCTTCGATCCGAATCCGTTTGTCACCGGTATCAGCTTCAAAGACTACGCTGAGTTGCGAGATTCGATTGACCGTCCGCTGTTTAACCGCATTCTGCGCGGCCTGTACCCGCCCGGTTCGACGATCAAGCCTGCGGTTGCCATTGCCGGCTTGGACAGCGGCGTGGTGACCGCTTCGACGCGCGTGTTCGATCCGGGCTTCTATCAGTTGCCCAATTACGATCACAAGTACCGTAACTGGAACCGTACCGGTGATGGCTGGGTCGATCTGGACACGGCGATCATGCGGTCCAATGACACGTACTTCTACGACCTTGCGCACAAGATCGGAATTGATCGGCTTTCTGCTTATCTGAATAAATTCGGGATCGGAAAAAAAGTCTCGCTGGACATGTTCGAAGAGTCGCCGGGGCTGATGCCGTCACGCGACTGGAAGCGAGCAACGCGGCGCCAAGCGTGGTTTCCGGGTGAAACATTGATTCTCGGCATCGGTCAGGGCTACATGCAGGCCACTCCATTGCAACTGGCACAAGCCACTGCGTTGGTGGCTAACAAAGGCGTGTGGAATCGACCTCATCTGGCGAAAACCGTCGCGGGCGTGCCACCGACTGATGAAAACCCAATGCAGGATATCGTGCTGCGCGATGTGTCGGATTGGGCCAAGGTGAACCACGGTATGCAGCAAGTCATGCATGGCGCACGCGGTACCGCCCGCAAAGCGGCAATTGGTTCGCAATACCGGATTGCCGGTAAAAGCGGAACGGCCCAAGTGGTCGCGATCAAGCAAGGCGAGAAATATGACCGCACCAAGGTTCAGGAACGTCACCGCGATCACGCCTTGTTCGTGGGTTTTGCGCCCGCAGACAATCCAAAAATAGTGGTCGCGGTGATGGTGGAGAACGGCGAGTCCGGTTCTGGGATCGCGGCCCCGGTGGTTCGTCAGGTCATGGATTCGTGGTTGCTCGGTCCAGACGGTTTACTCAAGCCTGAGTACGCCAGCAGCTCAAACGCGGAGGCTGCGGCCAGTGAAGAGTAATTTTGATCGCATCCTCTCAAGTGATGATGTGATGCGCCGTCGCTCTACTTTCTTGCAGCGCATCCACCTCGATGGGCCGTTGCTGATTCTGTTGCTGACCATTGGCGCGGGTGGTTTGTTTGTGCTGTATTCGGCCAGCGGCAAGAATTGGGATCTGCTTATTAAGCAGGCGACGTCGTTTGGCATAGGCTTGGTCTCGATGGTGGCCATCGCTCAGCTCGAACCGCGTTTCATGGCGCGCTGGGTTCCCGTGCTCTATGTGTTGGGAATGCTGCTGTTGGTGGCCGTTGACGTCATGGGCCATAACGCCATGGGCGCGACCCGCTGGATCAACATTCCTGGGGTTATCCGGTTTCAGCCTTCGGAATTCATGAAGATTATTATGCCTGCGACCATTGCCTGGTATTTGGCGAAACGAACCCTGCCGCCACACTTGAAACATGTGGCCCTGAGCTTGGGACTGATTGGTCTTCCGTTCATTCTGATCGTGCGTCAGCCGGACCTCGGTACTTCGTTGCTGATTCTGGCGTCCGGTACGTTTGTATTGTTCATGGCCGGTCTGCGCTGGCGCTGGATCATTGGCGTGTTCGCTGCTGCCGTTCCAGTGGCCGTCGGCATGTGGTTCTTCTTCATGCACGACTATCAAAAGCAACGAATTCTGACCTTCCTCGATCCGGAAAGTGATCCGCTGGGTACCGGCTGGAACATCATTCAGTCCAAGGCCGCGATTGGCTCGGGTGGCGTCTTTGGTAAGGGCTGGTTACTGGGAACCCAGTCACACCTGGATTTTTTGCCGGAGAGCCATACCGATTTCATCATTGCCGTTTTGGGGGAAGAGTTCGGCCTGGTCGGCATTTGCGCCCTCTTGTTGATCTATTTGTTGCTGATCGGGAGAGGGCTGGTGATCACCGCTCAGGCGCAAACACTGTTCGGCAAGTTGTTGGCAGGCAGCCTGACGATGACATTTTTTGTTTACGTTTTCGTCAACATCGGTATGGTCAGTGGCCTGATGCCGGTTGTTGGGGTGCCACTGCCCTTTATTAGTTACGGCGGAACTTCGCTGGTGACGCTGCTGTCGGCGTTTGGGGTTTTGATGTCGATCCATACACATCGCAAGTGGATCGCACAGGTTTGATTAAGGTGAACAATTCAATGCAAGTAATGCGTAACTGGGCGGCTCGATATGCTCCGTTGGTCGGCCTGGTGGGCATCCTTGGCTCGGTATTGAAAGCACAAGCAGGCGATTACGAAGGCTCGCCCCAGGTCGCTGAATTTGTCGGTGAAATGACCCGCGATTATGGCTTTGCAGGCGAGCAACTGATGGCCGTGTTCCGTGAGGCTGAGCGTAAACAGGCCATCCTCGACGCGATTTCTCGCCCAGCCGAGCGGGTCAAACCGTGGAAAGAATACCGGCCAATGTTCATCACCGACGCGCGAATTGCACGCGGTGTGGATTTTTGGCGTCAGCATGAAGCGGCCTTGATGCGTGCCGAGCAAGACTACGGCGTACCGGCGCAAGTAATCGTCGCCATCATCGGTGTCGAAACCTTTTTCGGCCGCAACACCGGTAATTACCGCGTGATAGACGCCTTATCGACCTTGAGTTTCGATTACCCACCGCGTGCCGAATTCTTTCGCAAGGAGCTGCGTGAGTTCCTTTTGCTGGCGCGTGAGGAGCAAGTTGATCCCCTGACACTCAAGGGTTCTTACGCTGGGGCAATGGGTTTGCCGCAGTTCATGCCGAGTAGTTTTCGCGCCTACGCCGTGGATTTCGACGGCGACGGGCACATCAATATCTGGACCGATCCCGATGACGCCATCGGCAGTGTCGCCAGTTATTTCAAACGCCACGGCTGGGTCGCAGGCGAGCCAGTTGTCAGCCTTTCTTCCGTGCGCGGTGATGCGGCTGACAGCGGTTTGAGCCCCGGCCTGGAACCGGTAAAAACCGTTGGGGAGTTGCGAGCCTTGGGGTGGTCGAGTCATGATGCGCTGCGCGATGATATGCCGGTGACCGCTTTTCGCCTGGAGGGTGCAGAGGGGCCGGAATATTGGATGGGTTTGAATAATTTTTACGCAATCACGCGCTACAACCGCAGTGTGATGTACGCAATGGCCGTGCATCAGCTGTCTGAACTGCTGGTCCAAGCACGGGGCGTCAAGTAATGCGGGCAATGCCGATTCGCAAACCACTGAAGTTCATGGCCTTCGCAGCCTTGGCCGTTCTGGTGGCCAGTTGTTCGACCAGTCGATCTCCGCAGAACAATAGTGCTGTGACCTCGGGGCCGGGTCTGGACATCAATCGTGCGCACAAAGACGGCGCGCCATGGTGGGACGTTGACGTTTCCCGCATCCCTGACGCCGTGCCGACCCTGCACAGCGGGCCTTACAAGGCCAACCCCTATACCGTGCTGGGCAAAACTTATTTCCCGTTGACCGACTCCAAGCGCTATGTCGCTACCGGGACGGCGTCCTGGTATGGCACCAAATTCCACGGTCAGAACACCGCCAATGGTGAAAAGTACGACCTGTACGGCATGAGTGCCGCACACAAGACCTTGCCGTTGCCCAGTTACGTTCGGGTGACCAACCTCGACAATAACCGCAGCGTGATCCTGCGGGTCAATGACCGTGGGCCGTTCTATTCCGACCGCATTATCGACCTGTCTTACGCCGCTGCGAAAAAGCTCGGTTACGCTGAAATCGGTACAGCCCGGGTCAAGGTCGAAGGCATCGATCCGCAAGAGTGGTGGGCACAGCGTGGACGTCCAGCGCCGTTGATGTTGGATGAGCCGCAAGTCGTGGCCCAGGCCGCAGCGCCGGCGTTCACCGCTTCAACCGGCACCATCGAGCAGTACACGCCGCCGCCTCAGCAACACGCCGCAGCAGTGTCGCCCGTTCAGATTGATGCAAAAAAAAACGCTTCCGGACCAGTGTCTGGGCTGTATCTCCAGGTGGGCGCCTTCGCCAACCCGGACGCTGCGGAACTCCTGAGGTCGAAACTGAGCGGGATAGTCCGGACGCCAGTCTTCGTCAGCTCGATAGTACGCAGTCAGCAAACGCTGTATCGGGTTCGGATGGGGCCGGTGAACACGCCGGTTGAAGCGCAGCAATTACAAGCCAATGTCAGGTCGGCCAATCTGGGTCAGCCGACGGTGGTCGCACTGGATCAATGATTTAGCCTTGGTTGTTCAAGGTAGCTGCACAGTTGCTTCTGCGACGGGGACTTGCCAATAGAGCAAGCGATACAAGCAACTCAGCCTGGGTATCAGGCCGTTTTGTCAGCCATGGATGAAACCTGGCTTCAAGGCCGGATGAACGCATCGTTCGTTATCCGGTCAGATCAGCTTTGCCCGCAAGGGCATGTTTGCCCATTAGCAATTTCGAGAGACGGATGAACATCACCACCTTTGCAAAACGCCTGTGCCTGCTTGTCCCCCTGATCATCACACCTGCCGCCTGGGCGTCAGAACAGATGACGCCCGCCGCGCCGCAGTTGGCCGCCAAGGCCTATGTGCTGATGGATGCCTCCAGCGGTAACATTTTGGTTGAAAACAATGGCGACCAGCGTTTGGCGCCGGCGAGCCTGACCAAATTGATGACGGCCTACATCGCGACCCTGGAAATTCGTCGTAACCAAATCGGTGAAAACGACCCGGTGACAGTCAGTGAAAACGCCTGGCGCACAGGTGGTTCGCGGATGTTCATCAAGGTGGGCAGCCAAGTCACCGTCAGTGATCTGCTGCACGGCATCATTATTCAGTCAGGCAACGACGCTAGCGTCGCGCTCTCAGAGCACATCGCCGGTAGCGAAGATGCGTTCGCCGACATGATGAACAAAACCGCTGGTGACTTGGGCATGGTCAACAGCCACTTCATGAACCCGACGGGTTTGCCGAACCCGGATCACTACTCGTCGGCCCACGATATGGCGCTGCTGGCACGGGCAATCATTACCGTTGACCCGGCGCACTATGCGATTTATTCGCAGAAAGAATTCTTCTGGAACGGCATCAAGCAGCCGAACCGCAACCTGCTGCTGTGGCGCGACAAGACCGTTGACGGTCTGAAAACCGGCCACACCGAGGAAGCTGGCTATTGCATGGTGTCTTCGGCAGTCCGTGACGGCATGCGTTTGATCGCCGTGGTGTTTGGCACCAGCAGCGAACAGGCACGAGCGGCAGAAACCCAGAAGTTGCTGACGTACGGTTTCCGCTTCTTCGAAACCCAAACCTTCTACCAGAAGGGCGTGGAGTTGGCTCAGGCACCGGTCTGGAAAGGTTCGGAGCATCAGGTCAAAGCCGGCCTGGCTGATGACTTGACCATGACACTGCCTAAAGGCCAATTGAAAAAGCTGGCCGCAAGCATGACGATGAACCCACGTCTGGTCGCGCCAATCGCCAAGGGCGACGTAATCGGTAAAGTGGAAGTGAAGATGGACGACAAAGTGGTGCATACCGCTGACCTGATCGCTCTCGACGGCGTGGACCAAGGTGGAATTTTCCGCCGCGTGTGGGATAGCATCCGTTTGTTCTTCTACGGTTTGTTTAACTGATACTGCCGACCGTCGGGCCCTGGCTCTTTGCAGAGTGGGTGCCCGTCGCTCGTAACAGCTTACGAGGCCGTTACTGCCATGGCTGATACTGAAATTGACGTTAAGTCGCACCTGATTGTATTTCCCTGCGTTGACTACCCGATCAAGGTGATCGGTGACACCGGCGTGGGTTTCACGGCGTTGGTGATCGAGATTCTGGCGAAACACGCCACGCTCGACATGGATACGCTGGCCGAACGTCAAAGCAGCAACGGTAAATACACAACCGTTCAACTGCACATCGTCGCCACTGGCGAAGACCAACTGCGCGATATCAATAGTGCCTTGCGCGCGACCGGTCTCGTGCACATGGTGCTCTGATGCCTGGCAGCCTTGGCTTTCGTGAACTAGGGGAGGTTGCTTACGAACCTACCTGGCACGCCATGCAACGGTTTACCGAAGGCCGTGAGCGCGATGTAGCCGATGAAGTCTGGCTGGTGCAACATCCCCCCATCTTCACTCAAGGTCTGGCGGGCAAAGCCGAGCACCTATTGCTGCCGGGTAATATTCCGGTGGTTCAGGTCGATCGGGGTGGCCAAGTGACCTATCATGGCCCCGGTCAATTAGTGGTTTACCTGATGCTGGACGTGCGGCGCCTAGGTTTCGGCGTGCGCGAACTGGTTTCCCGGATTGAACGCAGTCTGATCGCCCTGCTGTCGAGTTACGACGTCACGGCAGTCGCGAAGAATGACGCGCCAGGGGTCTATGTCGATGGAGCGAAAATAGCCTCCTTGGGTTTACGTATTCGAAACGGTTTCTCATTCCACGGCCTGGCGCTAAATGTGGACATGGACCTTGAGCCGTTTCGACGCATTAATCCCTGTGGTTACGCGGGGCTGGCAATGACCCAGCTGCGCGATCATGCAGGCCCGATTGAATTTGCCGAGGTAAGTGCCCGGCTGCGCGCGCAGCTCGTCAAACACCTCGACTATGCTGAGCAGACGACCCTAGCGGGCGGAATCGATTGATATGACTACTGCGACAGAGACTGCGCAAAGCGCTGTGCTAGAACTGATCCCGACACTAAGCATTGGTGAGCGTACGGCCAAGCCTAAAGTGGAAGCCGGCGTAAAACTTCGTGGTGCGGACAAAGTTGCACGCATCCCGGTCAAAATCATTCCGACCGTCGACCTGCCGAAAAAACCGGACTGGATTCGGGTCCGCATTGCCGTTTCCCCGGAAGTGGACCGCGTCAAACAACTGCTGCGTAAGCACAAACTTCACAGCGTCTGCGAAGAAGCGTCTTGCCCGAACCTTGGCGAGTGTTTCTCCGGGGGCACCGCAACGTTCATGATCATGGGTGACATCTGCACCCGCCGTTGCCCGTTCTGCGACGTGGGCCATGGCCGTCCGAAAGCGCTAGACGCTGACGAACCGAAAAACCTCGCCATTGCCATTGCTGACCTGGGTCTCAAGTACGTTGTGATTACCTCGGTAGACCGCGATGACCTGCGCGACGGCGGCGCCCAGCACTTTGCTGACTGCATCCGCGAAATTCGCCTGCTGTCGCCGAACGTGCAATTGGAAACCCTGGTCCCGGATTACCGGGGCCGCATGGACATCGCGTTGGAACTCACTGCTGCCGAGCCGCCAGACGTGTTCAACCACAACCTGGAAACCGTGCCGCGCTTGTACAAAGCGGCACGTCCGGGCTCGGATTTCCAGTGGTCGCTGACCCTGCTGCAGAAATTCAAGCAGTTGGTGCCTCATGTTCCGACCAAGTCCGGCTTAATGCTGGGGCTGGGTGAGACGGACGAAGAAGTCATTGAAGTCATGAAGCGCATGCGTGAGCACGATATTGACATGCTCACCCTGGGCCAGTACTTGCAGCCTTCACGCAGCCACTTGCCGGTGCAGCGTTTCGTGCACCCGGACGTGTTCGCCTGGTTTGCCGAAGAAGGCTACAAGATGGGCTTCAAGAATGTTGCTTCAGGTCCGCTGGTGCGGTCGTCGTACCATGCCGATAAGCAGGCGAAGACCGCTGTCGAAGCCATGAGCTAAGCGTTGCGAGTCAATAAAAAGGGCCGGATAGCGATATCCTGCCCTTTTTTTTGTTTTAGAAAGTCCCTTCGAATGAATTCGCTCCCGCCGGCGATATGTGTTTTCCCGTGGGAGCGAATTTATTCGCGAAGAGGCCGTTACGGCTTGCGCAAACTGTCTAACAACTGATGCGTCGGGTAGCCGTCGGCCGGCCAGCCGTACGACTGCTGCGCGCTGCGAATGGCTTTGCGTGTATTGGCCCCGATGATGCCGTCTGGAGCGCCAGCGTCGTACTGACGAGACGAGAGCAGGGTTTGCAGTTCAATGCGCTCAGAGCGGCTTAGAGGCTGATCTCCACGCGGCCAGCTGCCGAGGACGTAGCCCCCGCCGCTGAAACGTTGAGACAACAAGCCAATCGCCAGGGCATAGGACGACGAATTGTTGTACTTGAGCGTCGCACGGAAGTTATCCAGTACCAAAAACGCCGGACCTTTATAACCCGCAGGTAACAACAGCGCCGCCTGTTGCTGCGCCAAATTGGCCGGAAGTGCGCCGCCGTTTGGCAGTTTTAATCCCATGTGCTGCCACTCGGCAACGGTTTTACGGGTCGAAGCATCGGCCAGCGCGTAATCGAAGCCTTGAACCAACTGCACTTCGAAACCCCACGGCTGACCAAATTGCCAGCCTGAGCTTTGCAGGTAGCGCGCCGTCGACGCTAATGCATCGGCAGGGGTATTCCAAATGTCACGGCGGCCATCGCCATCGAAATCCACGGCATAGGCGTTATAGGTGGTGGGAATAAACTGCGTCTGACCCATTGCGCCACCCCAGGAACCCAGCATCTGGGTCGGTTGGATGTCGCCATGCTGAAGAATTTGCAGGGCCGCCAGCAATTGATCCTGCGCGAATGCACGGCGGCGACCTTCGTAGGCCAGCGTCGCCAAGGAGCGAATCACGTACTGCGAGCCTTGAAACTGGCCGAAGTTGCTTTCCATGCCCCAAATAGCTACCAGCGACTGGCGGTCGACACCGTAGCGTTGCTCAATGGCTTGCAGCACGTCGGCGTATTGCGCAAGCAAGGCCTGGCCTTTACGGGCGCGGGCTGCGGAGACCGCGCCATCGAGGTATTCCCACACCGGGCGGGTGAACTCGGGCTGGCTTCGATCGGCCTTGACCACGCTCATGTCCGGCAGCACACCCGCGAAGGCTTGATCGAAGAGGTCAGGCTTGATGCCGGCTTTTATTGCATCGACGCGAAACCCGGCTTCCCAGGCGCTGAAGCTGATAGTTGGCTGAAAATCGAAGTCTGTTGCGTCGGTCACGATACCCGGCGGGGTCGTGGGCAACGCAGCCGTAGGTGCGCTGGCAATTTGAAGAGGCCTGGCATCGGCAGCAGTAGGTTTTTCTGCGCAGGCAACTAACAGGATGAAGCTGGATACGGTCATCAGTTGGCGAAAATGCAACCGACGGGAAAAGCTAAAGGGCATGCTCAGGTCCAAGGTGTTTCAACAGACACAAACCTTATCATGCTTGCCCGGCGTACGGGGCCTTGGGAGGTGTTGGGATGTTTTTAAGCCGCCAGAAAGTAAGAAGCCTCCCAGCTTTTAGACTGGAAGGCTTCGCGGCGGTAGCTGCCTTTGCCCTTGCCAGCGGGTTCCTGGCGACTGCGGAATAATGGCTGGGCCACAATGGATTTGGCCTTGTTCGGCCGTTTTGGCTTGCTCATGGCGAGTGCTCTCTTCTGGGGGGGATGAAACGATGTGAATCATCGGGCAGAGCGTGGGGTGTGTCTAATAGAAGTGTCCTATCGGATGTTTCGCGGTATTGCTGTAAGAGCCAACTTGTTGGCGAAGGTCCTTCGGACCTATCGCAGCCTTCGGCAGCTACTACAGAATGTGTGCATCGCCACATCTGTGGGACCGAATTTATTCGGGAAGGCTTCAGTCCTGACACCCTGCAACCTCAAACCATACAAAGTGCCACCCAGTTTGCTGCGCGAGACAGCGCGGAGTCGAAGACGTGGCGGACCCTCCTATAGAAATTGCAAACGAGATAATGTCTCTGGCTATTCTGCCGGCAAGCTCAACCGTTGTCCGGCCATCAACAGTGCCAGCCGAGTCAAGCTGCTCCAGGGCGAACCTGCTGCCTGGCCTTTGATCTGCGCGTCGATGCGCTGCGCATCCATCAGCAGTTGGCTCCAGCGTTGTGCGGAGTGCCGTTGCAATGCTTTGCTCATCAGCGGTTTGCGTTTGTCCCAGATGGGCGGTCGCGCTTGGCTGAACGCTTTGTCCAGTGGGATGCCCTGGCTGAACTGTAAGGCCAGATTAGCCAATACCCGAAGCTCACGAGCCAGCGCCCACAGAATCACAGGCGGCTCAATCCCTTCGCCACGCAGGCCTTCGAGCATGCGCACTGTGTGGGCCGCCTCGCCATTGAGCACCGCGTCGGTCAAACCGAAAACATCGAACCGTGCGCTGTCGGCGACGGCGCCCTGCACGGTTTCGACGGTGATCTGGCCACCCTCGGCCATCAGCTTGAGTTTTTCTATCTCCTGGGCTGCGGCGAGGAGATTGCCTTCGACCCTGGCGGCTATAAGTTCAACGGCGTCGTGGCTGGCAGACAGCCCGGCTTGTGACAAGCGCTGCCGAATCCATTGTGGAAATTGGCTCGTGTCCACGGGCCATATTTGCAGAAACTGAGTGTGTGGTCCTTCAATCAGCGCCTTACCCCATTTGGTTTTCTGCGCGCTGCCGTCGAGTTTCGGCAAGCTGATAAGCAGCAACGTGTTTTCGGGAGGGCGAGAGCAGTATTCGATGAACGCCGCAGCGCCCTTGTCGCCGGGTTTTCCCGACGGCAATCGCAGCTCCAGCAGACGTTTTTCCGCAAACAGCGACATGCTGGCACCGGCCTGTAACAGCGTGCCCCAATCGAAATTGGCGTCCGCGCTGAAGACTTGGCGTTCGTCGAAACCTTGCTGGCGCGCGGTTGCACGGATAGCGTCCGCTGCTTCCTGGCACAGCAGCGGATCGTCGCCGCTGACAACGTACACGGGCGACAAGCTGCTCTGAAGGTGTTTAGCGAGTTGGGCGGGGATCAGTTTCATAGGTCAGGGAATGCAGGGGCCAGCGGGCTGGCCCCTGAGCACTTACTTGGTGGGTATTTCAATCGGTGACTGACGAGGCGTCTCGTTCTCGATCCGCTGTGCAGCTTCCAGAGCGTCTGCTTCGGCCTGGGCCTTGGCTTCTGCGGTCGATTGCAGTTTATCCAGTTGTGCCGGAGTCAGCAGTTGCAGACGCATGACCAGGTTCTGGACCAGTTGAGCACGCATTTCTTTACGAACTTGCGCAGCTTCCTGATCGGAACCCATCAAGTTGTTGCTGTCCTGAACGTAGATTTTCTGAACCTGTACCTTGTCTTCGAGCAACAGCAGACTGCGCGAACCGCGGATTTCGTAGTTGACGGTATCCGTCAGCTCATACTCGGCTGAACGCGACGAACCGTTGTAGCTGGCGGCGCGTGAAACTTCGCCTTCACTGACCAGAACCAGCTTGTACTCAGCGCCCTGATGCACATTGACCCCACTGTTTTTCAGCATTTGGGTCAACTGGACAACCGTTGGACCGTAGGCGTCACGGGCGCTGACATCAAGTTCCTTGATGGTCAGTTCAGTGGTGCCAGTACCACGCAGCTGGAAACCACAGGCGCTCAGCAATACGGCGAGACCCATCACCAGCAAATTGCGTTTGATCATATTGATGCTCCCCTTGAATCCGTTTGGGCCGACGTTGCGTCCCCTGGAAATGCTGTTCGACGCCCGGTCAATACCGGGCGCGTGACCCAATTAGCTTGCGACGATGTTAACCAGCTTGCCGGGGACCACGATCACTTTGCGGATCGTCAGGCCGTCGGTGAAGCGCAGCACGTTTTCATTGACTCTTGCCACGGCTTCAACCTCTTCACGGGTAGCGCTGGCGGGCATTTCAATCTGTCCGCGCAGTTTGCCGTTCACCTGAATCACCAGCACGAGGCTGTCTTGTACCAGCGCGGTCTTGTCCAGCACCGGCCAGCCGGCATCGATGATGGCATCGCTGTGACCCAACCGGCTCCACAGTTCATGGCTGATGTGCGGGGTGATGGGTGCCAGCAGCAGCGCGACAGTTTCCAGACCTTCCTGAAGCAGCGCACGGTCCTGCGGGGTTACCTGGGCAGCTTTTTCCAATACGTTCATCAGCGTCATGACTTGAGCGATGGCGGTGTTGAATTTATGGTGTTGACCGACGTCTTGGCTGGCGTTTTTGATCGCCAGGTGGATCGCACGGCGGACGGCTTTCTGTTCGTCATTCAAGCCCGCGACGTTGAGCTTGGGAGTCAGGCCCAAGGTGACGTGGGCATGGGACAGGCGCCAGACGCGACGCAGAAAGCGGTGTGAACCTTCGACGCCCGAGTCCGACCATTCCAGGCTCATGTCCGGCGGCGACGCAAACATCATGAACAGGCGGCAGGTATCAGCGCCGTATTGGTCGATCATCGATTGCGGGTCAACGCCGTTGTTCTTCGACTTGGCCATTTTCTCGATGCCGCCGATCTCGACCGGCAGACCGTCGCTGATCAATTTAGCGCCGATCACTTTGGCTTTACTGTCGCGTTCAAGCTCGACGTCGGCCGGGTTGTACCACGTCTTGCTGCCATTTGCTTCAAGGCGGTAATACGTGTCGGCGATGACCATGCCTTGAGTCAGAAGGTTCTTGAATGGCTCGTTGGAGGTGACCAGACCTTCGTCGCGCATCAGTTTGTGGAAGAAACGCGCGTAGAGCAGGTGCAGGATCGCGTGTTCGATGCCGCCGATGTATTGATCCACTGGCAGCCAGTGGTTCGCTGCTTTCGGGTCAACCATACCGCCTTCGTAGTGAGGCGAGGCGTAGCGTGCGAAGTACCACGAGGACTCGACGAAGGTGTCCATGGTGTCGGTTTCGCGCTTGGCCGGGGCGCCGCATGTAGGGCAACTGCACTCATAGAACGATGGCATGCGAGCCAGCGGTGAGCCGGCACCATCGGGAACGACGTCTTCGGGCAGCACAACCGGCAATTGGTCTTCCGGGACCGGCACGTCACCGCAGGTGTCGCAATGCACGATCGGGATCGGGCAGCCCCAATAACGCTGACGGCTGATGCCCCAATCGCGCAAGCGGAACTGCGTGCGTGACTGACCCAGTTGCTTTTTCAGCAAATCAGCTTCGATGGCATCGAACGCGGCTTGAAATTCCAGCCCGTCATAGATGCCGGAGTTGATCAGCGTGCCGTGTTCGCCATAAGCGGCCTGCCACTGCGAGAGCGTTTCGTCGCCAGCACTGGTGCGTACAACGGCCTTGATCGGAAGGTTGTACTGGGTAGCAAATTCGAAATCGCGCTCGTCGTGAGCGGGGACTGCCATCACGGCGCCGTCGCCATAATGCATCAACACGTAGTTGGCGACCCACACTGGCAACTTCTCGCCCGTCAATGGGTGCTCCACGAAAAGTGCGGTGGGCAGGCCTTTTTTCGCTTGGGTAGCGATGTCTGCTTCGGCGACGCTGCCGCTTTTGCATTCGTGAATAAAGGCTTGCAGTTCGGGGTTACCCTTTGCGGCCAGGGTCGCCAGCGGGTGTTCCGCTGCGACGGCCACGTAGGTCGCGCCCATCAAGGTGTCTGGACGGGTCGTAAATACTTTCAGCGCGCCCGCTTCACCAATGGAAGCCTGGTCGTACGGAAACTGCACTTCCATGCCACGGGATTTACCAATCCAGTTGCGTTGCATGGTTTTGACTTGCTCAGGCCAGCCTGGCAATTCATCGAGTCCCGACAACAGCTCATCTGCGTAGGCAGTGATCTTGAAGTAATACATCGGGATTTCGCGCTTTTCGATGATGGCGCCGGAACGCCAGCCGCGACCGTCGATGACTTGTTCGTTGGCCAATACGGTCTGATCAACCGGATCCCAGTTCACCGTACCGTTTTTGCGGTAGATCACGCCTTTTTGGAACAGGCGAGTGAACAGCCATTGTTCCCAGCGGTAGTAATCGGGTTTGCAGGTGGTGATTTCACGGGACCAGTCAACACCAAGACCCAAGCTGCGGAGCTGGGTTTTCATGTAGGCGATGTTTTCGTAGGTCCACTTGGCCGGAGCGACGTTGTTTTTCATCGCGGCGTTTTCTGCCGGCATCCCGAACGCATCCCAACCCATGGGTTGCAGGACGCTTTTGCCTTGCATGCGCTGATAGCGGGCGATTACGTCGCCGATGGTGTAGTTGCGCACATGGCCCATGTGCAGCTTGCCGCTGGGGTAAGGGAACATGGATAGGCAATAGAAAGTCTCTTTGCCTGGCTGTTCACTGACTTCAAAGGATTTTTGCTCGTCCCAAAATGTTTGGGCGGCGGCTTCGATTTCGCGGGGCTGATAGAGTTCGTGCATGGCTACTTTTTACTAAAGAAGTGGTGACCTCATCCTCTTCATTGCACCGCTGAGTCAGATTGTGCTCAGTCGAGCGGGAAGTGGAATTTAAGGAAGCGCCGTAGCATACATGAGCGCTCACTATCGAGGGAAACCCTGATTGCTTGTTAAGCGTTGTTGCAGGCCGTTGGTCGCTGCATCCGGCTGATTTGGACAGCAACGCTAAGCTAATCGACAGGGGAGTATGTTTTAACTTCGATGAGGTGAACGGATGGCAGAGTCGCAGCGACCCGCTGTAAAACCTGAGCTTTACGAACGCTTGATCAATCGTATTGGGCTTGCCTTGGATGTGGCGAAAACGGCAGTTCGACTTCGCCATGAAACACCTACAGAACTGGAATTGCGAGGGTTGAGCCCTGCGGAATTTGAATTGATTGAGGCTTATCTGGACAAGGGCACTTTGGATTTAAAAACAGAAGTCTTTGGGTTTAAAACTGAGGGTATGACCAAGGACGCTTGCTTTGCGAAGGCGGTTGACGGACCTGCTTCGGCGCCGAGGCGTTCAGCCAAGGTCATATGGCTCGAAGATCATAAACGCAGCAAAGCGTCAATGCGGGGCAAGTCGTTATATTTCAGATGATGCAAGATGCAAAAAAATCGCTTCACGTTATCTAAGCAGGCTGCGGTCTGCGTCAAAATTATTGTTGCTTAACGTCAATCCTTCTAGGCTTCGGGCATCTTTGGAGATGCTCGATGCCTATCCGCTATTTGATCAAACAATTATTGCTGCCTCCTGGCATCCTTCTGCTGGTGCTTTTGCTTGCCTGGTGGTTACGCCGCTCACGGCCTCGGCTGGCTGGCGCATGCTTTTTCATTGGCTTCGTCGGGTTGTGGGTCATGAGTTTACCGATTGCGGTGGAGTGGGCTGCGCGGGGTATTGAACACGATCCGCCCCTGCAACAAAGCCAATGGTCGACGCTTGCCCGGCAGGCTGATGCGATTGTGGTCTTGGGCTCCGGCCGCGAACGCAAAGATCCGACGTGGGGCACCGACATCCCCACTGGCGTTGCACTGGAGCGCATGCGCTTTGCGGCGCGGTTATCCAAAGATTCAGGTTTGCCGATTTTGACCACGGGCGGGCTGCATTATGGTCAGCCGCCGAGTGAGGCGGCGATCATGGCGGATTCGTTGCAAAGCGATTTTGGCGTGACGGTGCGTTGGCAAGAAGGGCTCAGCCGAACCACTTGGGAAAACGCCACGATGACCGCTGCGATATTGCAGCCCCAAGGCATCAAGCGGGTGGTGTTAGTGACTCAAGCCTGGCACATGCAACGCGCACGATGGAGCTTCGAGAAGGCAGGATTTACCGTGGTTGCAGCGCCTGTAGGGTTCCTGGGCGTCGACAACGCCCGGCCATTCAACGGCTGGTTGCCTGAGAGCAAAGCTGTATGGCAAAGCGGGCAGTTGCTCAATGAAGCGGTGGGGTTGTTGGCGTATCCGATGTTTTATCGGTCGCTGTAGGTAGCTGTGAATTTATGTGGGAGCTGCCGCCACATCTTCGACGCCAAAAGGCTCCTGCCGTAGTACATTCTGTGGGAGCAGGCTTGCCTGCGAAGAGGCCGTCATCGCGCAGATGATGTCGACTTGAAACCTGGGTCGCCTACAATGACGCTTTCGTTGGCAAGCCAACTCCCACAGAGTAACCTCGGCAGTCCTTGCTAATTTTCTCCTGAATTCAAAAGTTATGCGGTATTTTTTGAGAGCGAACTTGTTCGCTCCCACAGAACGCAGAACCCTTGGTTACCGTTTCATCCGTCGTGCCACCAGCGCCCAGCCCACCAGCACAATCGACAGAATCGTCAACGGCCATGAACGCCAGCGCAAGTAAGGGGTGAGGTCTTGCATCGGTACCACGTCGCCGTACAGCACGCCTTTCTGGAATTGAGGAATCGTCACGACCATCTTGCCAAACGGGTTGATCAGGCCACTCACTCCGTTGTTGGTGGCGCGGATCATCCAACGACCGGCTTCAAGTGCGCGCATTTTTGCCATTTGCAAATGCTGCAATGGGCCGATTGACGTGCCGAACCAAGTGTCGTTGCTCACCGTCAGCAGTAGTTCACTTCTCGCGGCGAGGCCGGCGGCAAACTCCGGGTAAACCACTTCGTAGCAGATGAACGGTGCGATTTGATAACCCTTGGCCTGCAGTAACGCCTGGTCGCTCGGTCCACGGGCAAAGTCCGACATGGGCAGGTTGAAGAAGCTGATCAGCCCACGCAGCAGGTCTTGCAGTGGAACGTACTCACCAAACGGCACCAGCTTCTGTTTCAAGTAAGTGCCATCGCCTTCACCGACCACGGTAATGCCGTTGTAGTAACGGTACTCGCCACGGCCGCCTTGTTGGCGAATCGGTACACCGGTAATCAGCGCCGAGTTGCGATCCGCCGCGAACTTGCCGAGCATCGTCAAATAGCCTTCCGCCGACTCTTTGAGGATCGGGATCGCGGTTTCTGGCCAGACGATCAAGTCAGCACGTTTACTGGTAAAGGTCATGTCCCGGTAAAGCGCCAATTGCGCGTTGAGCTGCGCCGGGTCCCATTTCATGCTTTGTTCAACGTTGCCCTGAATCGCGGCAACGCTAAGCGGTGGGCCTGCCGGAGACGTCCATTCGTAGGTTTTAAGCGACAGACTCAGCACCCAAGGTGCGACCAACAGCAAAACGCCAATACTCAGCGCGGACTTATTCGCTCGAAGCTGTGGCAGATTGCACAGCAAAGCGGCGGTCAGGGCCAGGGTAAAGGAGATCAGCCACATGCCACCGATGGGCGCGAGCCCCGACAAAGGGCCGTCGAGTTGGCTGTAGCCGGAGTAAAGCCAAGGGAAGCCGGTCAAAAACCAGCCGCGAAACGCTTCTTGCGCCAGCCACACGCCGGCAAACGCCAAAGCGTCGGTCAGCGGTGCGTTATTGCGTCGAATCCAGCGCGCCCAGATCCAGGTCGGCAGGGCGAAGAACCAGGCAATCGCGGCGATGAAGCCCAGCATTAAAAGGCCTGCGAGCAGCACCGAAGCGCCACCGTAGGTATGAATGCTGACGTAAATCCAACTGGTGCCCGCACCGAACAGACCGAAGCCATAGCACCAGCCACGGCCCAAGGCCTGGCGGGGGCTGAGTTCACGCAAACCCAGATAGAGAACGACCAACGACACAATCGCCAGTGGCCAGACATCAAATGGAGCCAGGGCCAGGGTGGTCAGCGCGCCAGCCACCATGGCCAGCAGGTTGCCGGGCCAGCCGGGTCGGGTGATCCAGTGCATGGTATTTCCTTAGGGGCTTAGGCCCGCGAGATCGGGCTCAGGCGCAGTAAGTGAATACGACGGCTGTCGGCATTGAGAATGCGGAAACGGTACGCGCCAATTTCAGTGGTTTCGTTGCGCTTGGGCAAGTGACCAAACGCACTCATCACCAAGCCACCAACGGTGTCGAACTCGTCGTCCGAAAACTCGCTGTCGAAGAACTCGTTGAAACTGTCGATCGGGGTCAGTGCCTTGACCAGGAAGTCGCCGCTGGGCAGCGGTTTGATGTAGCTGTCTTCCTCGACGTCATGCTCGTCTTCGATATCGCCAACGATCTGCTCCAGCACGTCTTCGATGGTCACCAAACCCGCCACGCCGCCGTATTCGTCGATGACGATGGCCATGTGGTTGTGGTTGGCGCGAAATTCGCGCAGCAGCACGTTCAGACGCTTGGATTCGGGCACGAAGGTGGCCGGGCGCAGCAGGTTCTTGATGCTGTCCTTGTCACCGTCTTCCTTGAGGATCAGCGGCAGCAAATCCTTGGCCAGCAGCACGCCGAGCACATCGTCGTGGCTCTCACCAATCACCGGGTAGCGCGAGTGCGCTGAGTCGATGACGGCGGGCAGGAATTCGCGAGGGGTTTGCGTGGCCCTGATGCTGATCATCTGCGAACGCGGGACCATAATGTCCCGTACTTGCAGGTCAGCCACCTGAATGGCGCCCTCGACGATGGCCAGCGCTTCGCTGTCCAGCAACTTGTTTTGATGGGCCTCGCGCAGCAGCTCAAGCAGCTCCTGGCGGTTTTTCGGCTCGTGGGCAAAGGCCTGGGTGAGTTTCCCCAGCCATGACTTTTGCCCGTTGCTCGATCGGTCTTCGCTCATAGCCCTTACTCGTGGTCCTTGCTGGTGGTCTCTGGAAAGTGATGGTCAGCGGTTTCGTCGTCAGCGTAAGGATCGGGATAGCCCAATTCTTCAAGCAACGTTCGTTCCAGTGCTTCCATTTCTTCGGCTTCTGCATCGTCGATATGGTCATAGCCGAGCAAATGCAGACAGCCGTGAATGACGAGGTGCGCCCAATGCGCATCCAGAATCTTGCCCTGTTCAGTCGCCTCGCGGGCCACAACGGCCACGCAAATCACCAGGTCGCCGAGCAGCGGAATATCGAGAAACTCATCGGGTACGTCGGCGGGGAAGGACAGTACGTTGGTTGCGTAGTCCTTGTGTCGCCAAGTGTTATTGAGTTCACGGGCTTCAGCATCGTCGACCAAGCGGATGGTCAGCTCTGAATCAGCAGTGCGTTGACGCAACGCAAGTTCACACCATTGGCGGAACTGGGCTTCGTTTGGGACTGTCGCTTCGGTCGCGAGTTGTAAGTCCAGCTCAACCATCGCGGCGGTTATCCCTGCTGGAAGAGGAACTTATGGTTTCGTCGTTAGCACGATTCTCGTAGCGCTCGTAAGCTTCGACAATGCGCTGTACCAGCGGGTGACGCACCACATCCTTGGGCTTGAAGTGCGTGAAGGTGATACCCGGTACGTCTTTCAAGACTTCCATCACATGGTTCAGGCCTGACTTTGTGCCTTTGGGCAGGTCAACCTGGGTGATGTCGCCCGTGATGACGGCCGTGGAGCCGAAACCGATGCGGGTCAGAAACATCTTCATTTGTTCGACGGTGGTGTTCTGGCTTTCGTCGAGAATGATGAAGCTGTTATTGAGGGTCCGGCCGCGCATGTACGCCAGCGGTGCAACCTCAATCACTTGACGCTCCATAAGCTTGGCGACGTATTCAAAGCCGAGCATTTCATACAGGGCGTCATACAGCGGGCGCAGGTACGGGTCGATCTTTTGTGCCAGGTCGCCGGGCAGGAAGCCGAGCTTTTCGCCCGCTTCGACCGCCGGACGCACCAGTAAGATATGGCGGATCTGTTCGCGCTCAAGCGCATCCACGGCACAGGCGACAGCAAGGTAGGTCTTGCCGGTACCCGCAGGGCCGATGCCGAAGTTGATGTCGTTGGCGAGAATTTCTTTGACGTATCGCTGCTGATTCAGGCCGCGCGGGCGAATCATGCCCTTTTTGGTGCGCAACGCTACGCCGACTTCGGCAGCAGGGTGGTTGTCCAGTTCTTCGACACCCGATTCCTGAAGGAACAGGTGAACCATGTCGGGTGACAGCTCGGTACCTTTGGTTTCCCGGTACAGGCGTCGCAGCAGGTTTTCAGCCGAAGTGGTGTGCTTGGGTTCGCCAATCAGTTCGAATTGATTGCCGCGGTTGCGGATTTCGATGTCCAGACGTTGCTCGATCAAGCGTAAATGCTCGTCGAGTTGCCCGCAAAGATTTGCGAATCGGTGGGCCTCAAAAGGCTCGAGGATAAAACGATGTGGTTCGATGGGAGCGTTCAAGGTCGTTTTTAGCCGCCCTACGGCAATGAAGATGGGTTGAAGGATAACCCCAGCGCTCGGTGGGCGAAAGCCTTCACTTACTAATGGTCTTGCTTTGAGCTGATATTAAATCTGTGGGAGCAGGCTTGAACCTGCGAAGGGGCAATCTCGGTTAGCATCTTCAGGGCCTGACCCGCTGCCTTCGTCGGCAAGCCGACTCCCACAGGTTTTGAACTGATCCTAAACCTGTGGGAACCAACCTTCTGCGGCGGTCTTTGCGGCGTTTATTGCAATAACGACCCGCGCAACGAATGCGGTTGCGCGTCGTCGATATGGACATCGGCGAACTGGCCAATCAGTTTCGGATTGTCACAGCGGAAGTTGACGATCCGGTTGTTCTCGGTACGTCCCTGCAATTCTCCAGGGTCTTTTTTCGAATAATCAGTGACCAGAATCCGCTGGGTGCTGCCGACCATTTGCCGACTGATCTCGTAACCCTGTTGATTCAGGCGGTGCTGCAAGGCGGCCAGGCGCTGTTTTTTCAGGGTTTCCGGTGTGTCGTCCTTAATGTCTGCCGCAGGCGTGCCGGGGCGCGGGCTGTAGACGAAGGAGAACGAGAAGTCGAAGCCCACGTCTTCGATCAATTTCATGGTCTGTTCGAAGTCTTTTTCGGTCTCGCCAGGGAAGCCGACGATGAAGTCCGAACTGATGCTGATACCCGGAACGGCAGCCCTCAGCTTGCGCAGTTTGGATTTGTATTCGAGCGCGGTGTGGTTGCGCTTCATGGCCGAAAGAATCCGATCGGAGCCCGACTGCACCGGTAAATGCAGATGTTTCACCAGTTGAGGCACTTCGGCATGGGCCAGGATCAGGCTGTCCGAAAACTCCAGTGGGTGCGACGTGGTGTAGCGAATGCGGTCGATGCCGTCGACGGCCGCCACGACGCGGATCAACTCGGCCAGATCTGCCAACCGTCCATCATGGGTCGTACCGCGATAGCCATTCACGTTCTGACCCAGCAGAGTGACTTCACGCACGCCGTTTTCGGCCAGGTGCATGACCTCGCTCACCACGTCATCGAACGGACGGCTGACTTCTTCGCCACGGGTATAAGGCACGACGCAGAACGTGCAGTATTTGCTGCAACCTTCCATCACCGATACAAAAGCACTCGGGCCATCGACGCGAGGTTCGGGCAAATGGTCGAATTTTTCGATTTCCGGGAACGAAACATCAACCTGCGGCAGACCAGTGAGGCGCGCAGCGTTGATCATTTCCGGCAAGCGGTGCAGGGTTTGCGGGCCAAACACAACGTCCACGTAGGGTGCGCGGTCACGAATCGCGGCACCTTCCTGGCTGGCCACACACCCGCCGACAGCGATCACCATCTCCGGATTGGCCAGTTTCAGCTCGCGCCAGCGACCCAGTTGGGAATACACCCGGTCTTGGGCGCGCTCGCGGATTGAACAGGTATTAAGCAGGATAACGTCGGCATCTTCTGCACGAGCAGTGACTTCCAGGGCTTGATGTTCGCCCAGCAGATCGACCATGCGCGAGCTGTCGTACTCGTTCATTTGGCAACCGTGGGTTTCGATATAAAGCTTCTTGGCCATGCGTGATCATCAGTTGATTCGAAGAACCGAGCATTATAGGGGTGCGGGTGTCTGGTTCCTAGCGCTGACTGTCTGACGGACGTGCTATAGTTCGCGCCCTCTTTAAGCCCCCGATTTTTAGCCGCCCGCCATGATCAAACGCGAAGCTCCAATTTATAAGGTGATTTTTCTCAACCAGGGCCAGGTGTTCGAAATGTACGCCAAGCAAATCTATCAGAGTGATCTGTGGGGTTTTCTGGAGGTGGAAGAATTCGTCTTCGGTGAGCGTACGACCGTGGTGGTAGACCCGAGCGAAGAGAAGCTCAAGGCTCAGTTCGAAGGCGTGGTCCGCAGTTTTGTGCCGATGCATTCGATTGTACGCATCGATGAAGTCGAGCGTGTGGGAACGCCGAAGATCAGCGAGGCGCGGGGTACAAGCAACGTGATGCCTTTTCCGATGCCAATGCCGGACAAATAAGCAGTTCGATCAGCGGGTCATTGTGTCAAGGCAGGGGGGCGAATGGTGTGCGGCCTTCAGCCGTTTGCAGTTCCAGCAAATAATTACGGAAAATCTGGCCCAGCACCTGGGTAGCGACTTCCAGCTCATCGCGCTTCATCTTCGCCGACACTTCATCCGCGCTGTCCAGCGCATCTTCCGAGCCGTTGACGGCGGCCATCTTCAGCACGATATACGCCTGAATGTTATTGGCTTGCACGCCTTCGCCATGGAAAAACATTAAACCCAGTCGATATTGCGCCTGGGCATGGCCTTGCAGCGAAGCCTGCTCGAAATAGTTGAGTGCTTGAGTTAAATCACGAGGCGCATTTTTGCCGTCGTAGTAGAACTGTCCCAACTCGAATTGCGCCTGTGCATCCCCGGCTTGTGCTGCTTTTTGGCAAACCGCCAATGCTTCAGGCCGATTATCGGGCTGAGTATTGAGGGTGCAGCGACCCACCGCTGGGATTAACAACGAGTTGCCACCTGCATTTGCCAGCAGGGGATGAAGAAGCAACAGGCAGCCCAAAGCAAGGGTGCGGCCGGTGCGGTTCATGGGAGTCGACTTACCTCTAAAAGGTGCGGGCGTACCCGTCCAGCAGATCGCGCTGGCGGCACATTATGAAAGAAGCGGGGCCAACCTTACAAAGTCTTTACGGAATTTCTGCTGCACGGGCTTGATGTGCCTGATTTTGCGAGAGATTACCGTGCTTTTTAATCTTCTGCAGGAGCCAACTTGTTGGCGAAGCGGCGCTACTGTCTCACCGCATCGAGCCTCTCGCCAACAAGTTAGCGCCTATGAAGGCTTATTTCAGCGCAGCAAATGCTTTCTCGGCGGCATCAAGGGTCAGTTGCAGTTCAGCGTCGCCGTGGACGATTGAGGTGAAGCCTGCTTCGAACGCGCTCGGTGCCAAGTACACGCCGCCATCGAGCATCGCGTGGAAGAAGCGCTTGAAGCGGTCCGCGTCGCTGGTCATGACGTCGTTGAAAGTGACGATTTCCGGGAGGTCACTGAAATACAGACCAAACATGCCGCCGGCCTGGGTAGTCACGAACGCAATACCCGCTGCATCGGCGCGTTGTTTGAGGCCCGCGAGCAGGCGGGTGGTGAATGCGCTGAGTTCGTCATGGAAGCCGGGGCGGCTGATCAGGCGCAATGTTGCCAGGCCCGCCGCCATGGCCAGTGGGTTGCCGGACAACGTACCGGCTTGGTAAACCGGGCCCAAGGGTGCGATGTGGGACATGATTTCGCGTTTGCCGCCGAAGCAGCCAACCGGCATACCGCCACCGATGATTTTGCCAAAGGTGCTCAAGTCCGGCGTGACGCCGTAGTGCGCCTGAGCGCCGCCCAATGCGACACGGAAACCGGTCATCACTTCGTCGAAAATCAACACCACGCCGTGTTTATCACACAGCGTGCGCAAGCCTTCGAGAAAGCCGGGTGCAGGCGGGACGCAATTCATGTTGCCGGCCACCGGCTCAACGATGATGCACGCCACTTCCTGGCCCACTTCATCGAGCATTTTTGCGACGGCATCAATGTCGTTGAACGCGGTGGTCAGGGTGTGTTTGGCGAACGCGGCAGGGACGCCCGCAGAGCTGGGTACCCCTTGAGTCAACGCGCCGGAGCCGGCTTTTACCAACAGGCTGTCTGAGTGGCCGTGGTAGCAGCCTTCGAATTTGATAATGCTGTCGCGGCCGGTGAAACCACGGGCCAAGCGAATTGCACTCATGGTCGCTTCGGTGCCGGAGCTGACCATCCGCACCATCTCCATCGAAGGCACGAGGGCGCACACCAGATCGGCCATTTCGGTTTCCAGCGCTGTCGGCGCGCCGTACGACAAACCGTGTTCCAACTGCTTACGCACGGCGTCTAGAACTTGCGGATGGCTGTGGCCGAGAATCATCGGCCCCCATGAACCGACGTAATCCACGTAACGCTTGTCGTCTTCATCGGTGACGTAAGCACCTGCCGCATGCTTGAAAAACAGCGGCGTGCCACCCACGCTTTTGAACGCGCGAACGGGCGAATTGACGCCGCCAGGGATGTGTTTTTGGGCGTTGGCAAACAGGATTTCAGAACGGGACATGATGGGGTCTCAGCTGTTGAACCAAAAATGTGTCCTGCGCGGATCACAGCGGCGACGCGTGCTGGTCGGCGTAGGCGGTTGTCCAGAATGTGCAGGAGACGGATTATACCTACGTCCGGCAGGGCTATACATGTCCGAATTTGGCCAGACTTTTCCAAACGTCTCTATTACAGTCCTGCTCATGAACACTCTCGATCCGCTGGTTTGCTACGCCGCCTTCGTCGCCCGAGACCGCCGCTTTGATGGTTGGTTTTTCATGGGGGTGTCGTCGACGGGTATCTATTGCCGTCCGATATGCCCGGCGCGGGCGCCCCAGGCCAAGAATTGCAGCTTCTATTCCAGCGCGGCGGCGGCAGAGCATGCGGGCTTTCGGCCTTGCTTACGTTGCCGCCCGGAACTGGCGCCCGGTCATGGGGTGCTCGATCTTTCCAGCGGGCTGGCGCAAGCCGCTGCGCGATTGATTGAAGACGGTTTTCTGAACGGTAAAAACCTGTCAGCGCTGGCCGACCGCGTGGGTATCACGACACGACACCTGAGGCGGATTTTCGAAGCGGAATTTGGTGTGTCGATGACGGCGTACACGCAAACCCAGCGCCTGTTAATCGCCAAGCGGCTGCTGACGGACACTCAACTGCCGGTCACTGAAGTGGCGCTGGCCGCTGGGTTTGGTAGCGTCAGGCGTTTCAATGACGTGTTTCAGTCGAAGTACGGGTTAAATCCCCTACGGCTGAGAAAGACGAGCCGTACGCCGGATTCAGACGTGATGAAATTTGAGCTGTCTTATCGGCCGCCGTTTGCATGGCGCGGCGTGCTCGATTTTCTTGCCCATCGTCAGGTCCGTGGTGTCGAGCATGTGGGTGACGACCGTTACGCGCGGATCATCGCGTTTGAGCACGCGGGGCGTCCATTGCTCGGCTGGATCAGTGTCGAACACGCACCGTTGCGACATACGTTGGTGGTGACTGTTTCGGCGTCGTTGCACTATGGGATTGCGCCGCTTCTGGGGCGTGTGCGCCGACTTTTCGACACGGACTGTCGGCCAGATCTGGTTGATGCGCACCTTGGCGCGCTGGCAGCGGATTTGCCGGGCATGCGCGTGCCGGGTGCTGTCGACGGATTTGAAATTGCGGTTCGCGCGATTGTCGGGCAGCAAATTTCGGTGGCGAACGCCCGAATAGTATTGGGTCGAATCGCCGAACGGTTCGGCACAAAAGTGCCGGATGCGCCCTTTGATTTGCTCAGTGCGTTCCCGACGGCGGGCGACATTGCTCAACTGTCGGCCGAGGAGTTGATCGGCACTGGCCTGATTCGCATCCGCGCCGAGGCCATTATTGCTATCGCGCAAGCAGTAGCCTCCGGTCGAATAACCCTCGAACCGCTGGTCCCGCTGGAAGATACGTTGGCGGCACTGCGCGCTATTCGCGGGGTAGGCGAGTGGACTGTGCAATACATCGCCATGCGCGCGCTCGGTTGGCCCAACGCCTTCCCGGAAGGGGATGCGGTACTGAAAAAATACCTGGGCTATTCAGCGGTGGCGCTCTTGAATGAGCACGCCAGTCAGTGGGCACCGTGGCGCGCTTATGCCACCGTGCATCTGTGGCGACAACACGAGGCAAAGAAATCATGAACCAGGGCTATCTAGCAGCGAGTCCGCTCGGCGACATTGCCCTGCGGGTGGAGGACGACGCATTGACCGGGGTATTTTTCGTCGGTCAAAAATACTACCCCGACCTGATGTTCCTGCCTGACGAGCCTTCAGTCCCCAGGGTCGTAATCCTGGCGCGCGAGCAACTGGCTGAGTTTTTCAGCGGCGAACGACGGGTGTTCACGCTGCCATTGTTGATGCGTGGCACGCCGTTCCAGCGCTTGGTCTGGCAACAGCTGTCGTTAATTCCGTATGGAGAGATTGTGTCCTACGGCACCTTGGCGAAGAACATGGGGTTGGGTAGCGGACATTCGCGAGCGGTGGGCACCGCCAATGGCAGAAACCCGATATCGATTATTGTTCCCTGCCACCGGGTTATCGGCGGCAGTGGTGGCTTGACGGGCTACGCGGGTGGGGTCGATCGCAAACAGGCGCTGCTGTCACTGGAAAATATGAGCGGCAGGCCTGTCGGATCGGAGTTTGAACTGATCACTTCAAACGGGTAGTGGCAATCAGCTGGGTTTGAACAGTGCGTTAAACGCCTTGGCGCGGCGCGTTACTTCTTGAGCGCTGTCAGCACCGAACAAACCGTGAACCACGGCCAATAAATCGGCGCCATGCTCCACCAGCGGCGCGGCATTTTCCAGCGTGATACCGCCAATCACGGCAATCGGTAAGTGAATGCGGGCACGAGCCCGATCCAACAAATCGAGGGTTGCGACCGGCGCACCCGGTTTGGTATTTGAGTTAAAAAAGCGTCCAAACGCGACATAACTCGCCCCATCGGCTTTGGCTTGATCGGCCAGTTCCAGTTGTCCGTGGCAGGTCGCGCCAATGATTGCTTTGTGCCGCAACAGCGCGCGGGCCGTGGATAGCGAGCCATCGGTCTGTCCCAGGTGTACGCCAACGCCGAGACGTGCCGCCAGTTCAGCGTCGTCGTTAATAATCAATTGAGTCTTATAGCGTTCGCACAGCCGCAGAAGGGTGTCCGCTTCGCGCAGGCGGCGAGCTTCATCACTGCTTTTGTCGCGGTACTGCAGCAGGGTCACGCCGCCCTCAAGGGCAGCTTCGACATAAGACAAAAACTTACCAGCCAACAGTTGGCTGTCAGTAACGGCATACAGGCCACGTAATTTCATTGTTGTAGCTTCATCAGTCTGGCCCCAAAGCGTCGCGTTACGAGCAAAAATCCAGTGGCAAGCGGCGCGGAACAAATTGCCCTTTGCCCAACTGTTCAGCGTCGCGCAGCGTACGCCAAGTGTAGTTGAGCGCCGATTGGACAGCGCTGATCAGATTCTCGCCAAGTGCCAAGCGTCCAGCCAAGGCGCTGGCCAGCGTACAGCCAGAACCGTGATAACTGCCGGGCAAACGTTGGCAGGTAAACGTGCGCGTTTCACCGCCACGGATGTATAGGCGGTTATGGATAAGCTCTTCGTCACCGTGGCCGCCGGTGATCAGCAGGTGCTTGCAGAACGGCAGCAGTTTCTCGGCGCATTCGTCTGCCGTGCCTTCAGGCAATTCGGCGAGGATCCGTGCTTCAGGCAGGTTCGGGGTTGCGATGGTTGCCAATGGCAGCAGCCGCTCGCGCATGGCGTAACCGACCTCATCCTTGCCCAGGCGACCACCGCCACCCGCACGCAGGACCGGGTCGCACACCAGTGGCAGATGCGGGTGTGCTTCCAGCAATCCGACGACGGTGTCGACCATTTCCAGCGAACCAAGCATCCCCAACTTGATCGCCGCCACGGTGGAATCATTAAGCACTGCATTGGCCTGCGCCAATACCCACTCACGGTCCAACACCCGGAAATCGGTGACGTTAACGGTGTCTTGTACGGTCAGGGCGGTGATTGCCGGTGCAGCGTGGCAGCCTTGAGCGAGAAGGGCTTCAATATCGGCCTGCATGCCGGCGCCACCACTAGGGTCGTGGCCGGAGAGACAGAGGACAACGGGGCGGGAGCTATAGGTATTCATGGTGCGCGAGCTTACCACCAAACATTTTCCGGGGCCGCTGGCGGGTGCAGGATTTTTTTTCGTTTGCGCAAACGGCATTACCGGGGCTATTAGCTTGGCTACGTCATGTAACAAACAAAAAATCCTTGTAATGCCCGGCCTAGAGCCTTTCGTCCAATTTAAAAAGAGTAGTGTCTGGGCATCATTCGCCGTTATGCTCACAACTTCTGACGAACGGTCTACGCTGAGCCCAGCTTGATGTGCAGGGCATGCGGGTACGTTGATGAAATATACGGACACATTATAAGATCGGTCTCACACCGTGCTGACTGTTTTCCATCAATAACAGGATCTTCCGGCTGACGTCGTCTCTAGGGAAAGGAGGCTTTGCGACCAGTCGGACGGGGCCACGCTGGGACTGTATGCGCTATTTGCTGATTATGCTGGTCGCTTGGCTACCGTTGTTGGCCGGCGCCGTCGAATTCGACGAAACCACCCGGACTTTGCCTTTGGGGCGAGCTGTTCAAGTGTTTGAAGACGTCACGGGGGGCGCGACGATTGAAGAGGTGAGCGACCCGACACTGCAAGGCCGGTTTCGCGATCTAAACGCCGAGGCACTCAACGCGGGTTACTCACGCTCCGCGTATTGGTTGAAAGTTGACCTGCAATTTCGCCCGGAACATTTGGACGCGCGGCCGGACTGGCTATTGGAAATGGCCTATCCGCCGATGGATCACGTCGATCTATACACCGCCGATGCCTCAGGGCGCTTTCGGCTGGCATGGCAGACCGGAGACATGTTGCCGTTCTCCAGCCGGCAGATTAAGCAGAATAACTTTTTATTCGACCTGAACCTTCCGCCCGATGAGGTCAAGACACTGTACGTGCGTGTTGCCGGGCATGGTTCCATCCAGGCGCCCCTTGCACTTTGGTCCAGTCACGCCTACATCGAAGCGCAGCCTGCACGCATCTATGTGCTTGGGCTGATCTACGGCATGTTGGTGGGAATGCTGATCTACAACCTGTTCATTTACATTGGCGTGCGTGACACCAGTTACCTGTATTACATCCTCTATATCGCGTCATTTGGCCTGTATCAAATTTCGGTAAACGGAGCGGGGATCGAATTTTTCTGGCCGAACAACCCGTGGTGGGCCAATGCTTCGACGCCATTTTTGGTGGGTTCAGCCGTGTTTTTTGCCAGTCAGTTTTCTCGGCATTTCCTTCAAACGCCCTCACTGAACCGCTGGCTTGATCGGTCGCTGAAGTTGCTCATGGCCTTTGCCGCAGTGGTCATGGTGCTGTCGGTAACCATGGACTACGGTGTGGCGCTGCGCTTGGCAACCGGTTTGGTCTTGTTGTTCACGCTTGTGATCGTCGCCACCGGGATTACCGCCAAGGTTCGTGGACTGCGCGTGGCACGGTATTACATCGTGGCTTGGTCGGTATTCCTCTCGGGTGGACTGATCAATGCGTTCATGCTTATGGGTTATCTACCTAATAACTTCCTGACCATGTATTCCAGCCAGATCGGATCGGTATTGGAAGTGGCGCTGCTGTCGCTGGCGCTGGCCGACCGCATCAACATGATGCGCGAGCAGCAGGCGCAGATTCTGTTGGAGGCCGGTCAGAAGCTGGAGCGCTTGAACCAGAAACTGGAGACCAGTAACCGATTGAAGGATGAGTTCCTCGCCACCTTGACCCATGAATTGCGCACGCCCATGAACGGTGTGATCGGTTCACTGGAGTTGATGCAGATGATGCCAATGGACAGCGAATTCCAGCTCTACCAACAAACCGCGGCCAACTCTGCCCAAGACATGATGGGCATGGTCAATGGTATTTTGACCCTTACCGAATTGCAGGCGGGCAAGTTGTATGCGGTCAACGAGCCGTTCAGTCTGCGTTGGCTGGTTGCGGAGCTGCGCAGGCAATACGTCAGCGAGGCTCAGGCCAAGCATTTGAGTTTCTTCATCGAACTGGATGAAGCGCTTCCGGACAGCCTGCTGGGCGATGTCAGCAAGCTGCAACAATGCATCGGTTGCTTGTTGGATAACGCGATCAAATTCACCAAGGCCGGCAGCGTCAGCGTCAGAATCACCGGCAAGTCCGACTACCTGCAAACACACACAGTACTGATTGAAGTCATCGACAGCGGTATCGGCTTTGGTCGGTTGGACGAGGCGGCGTTGTATCAGACATTTTTCCAAGTGGACGGCTCAATGACGCGGGAATATGGCGGGTTGGGCATTGGTCTCGCGATTTGTCGACAATTGATCGGGCTCATGGGCGGAACGTTGAGCCATCAGTCCGAGCCTGGAAGAGGCAGTTGCTTCACGTTGCGCGTTGAATTGGGCCATTCCGATGTTGAGCCACAGCGTTGTTCGTTGGTAACTCACACGCTTTAATCGGCTGTGCATGCCGAAGTCTCTGTGTGGCTTGCCAACGAAGGCATTAATGCAGGCGAACCAGGTTTCAGGTCGACATCAGCGGCGCGATTATGGACCTTTTCGCAGGCAAGCCTGCTCCCACAGCATCTAGGGCGATAGCACGGTGTCGAGGACGCTGGGGCGTCTTCCACCGAGGTGGGGGTATTTCATAGGGTTTTGAGGTGAAACTGCCGGTATTTAAGTCCGATATGGCGCTTTGTAAAGCCTCGTCGCGCGTGATTCACTGCACTTCATGGGCGTGTCCTTTGGCGCGTCCGAGCCCGGAGGAGCGCCCTCATGAACCTGCACCAGTTCGCCGAAACCCATGAAGTGACCAATCAGCCCCCGTCGTTGGACGGCGTCAATCTGTACCGTATTGATCTGCCATTGCAGGAATGGTCGCTGCGTTATGGGGCGGGTTGGGCGCAGTCGCGAATTGACACCTACGGCGCGCTGGCTGGTGGGCCGCTGATGACGGCGGGTTTTCTGGCCAATGAAAACAAACCGGTGTTCGTCAGCCATGACCGCTATGGGCATCGGATTGACCTGGTTGAATTCCACCCTGCTTACCACGAACTGATGCGCACCGCCGTCGAGCATGGGTTGCCGTCCTTGCCCTGGACTGACCCACAACCCGGCGCCCATGTTGCCCGTGCGGCCATGAGCTATTTACACAGCCAGGCCGAAGCGGGCAGCGGTTGTCCGTTGACCATGACTTTTGCCAGTGTGCCAGCGATGAGAATCCAGCCCGACCTGGCCGACATTTGGCTGCCGAAAATTCTCGCGACTGAATATGACCCGCGCAACGTAGGCATTGGCCATAAAGCGGGTGCGACCATTGGCATGGCAATGACCGAAAAACAAGGCGGCACCGACGTGCGTGCCAACACCACCAAGGCTTATCCGGTGGGCGCTACGGGGTCGGGTCAAGCGTACGAGCTGGTCGGGCATAAATGGTTTTGCTCCGCGCCGATGTGTGATGCGTTCCTGACATTGGCGCAAACCGAGAAAGGCCTGACCTGTTTTCTTTTGCCGCGTCATCGGCCAGACGACAGCCGCAATGAGTTCTACATCCAGCGCCTGAAAAACAAGCTCGGTAATTGCTCGAATGCCTCCAGTGAGGTTGAGTTTCGCGGCGCGCTGGCCTGGATGATTGGCGAAGAAGGCCGTGGCGTACCGACGATTATCGAGATGGTCGCCATGACCCGTTTTGATTGCATGGTCGGTTCCAGCGCCCTAATGCGCCAAGCCCTCACCCAAGCCGCGCATCATTGCGCGCACCGCAGCGTCGGTGGCCGGGTGCTCAGCGAGCAACCGCTGATGCAAAACGTATTGGCCGATCTGGCGCTGGAAAGCGAAGCAGCACTTGCGCTGACGATGCGCATGGGCCGAGCGCTGGATCATCTGGAAGACTCCCAGGAAGGCCGCTTTGCCCGACTGGTCACGGCGGTGGGCAAGTATTGGATTTGCAAGCGTGCCCCGGCGATGATCAACGAAGCGGCTGAATGCATGGGCGGTGCCGGTTATGTCGAGGACAGTATTTTGCCGCGTCTGTACCGTGAGGCGCCGGTGAACTCGACGTGGGAGGGTTCCGGCAACGTGCAATGCCTCGACGTGTTGCGCGCGCTGTCGAAAGAGCCGGGCGTACTGGATGCGTTGTTCGCGGAATTGGGCGACGGCCATGGCGACCGACGATTGGCTGGCCACATCGATCAGCTGAAAAGCGCGTTCAAGGACACCACTGACATTCAATATCGCGCGCGGCAGCTGACCGAAGACATCGCCATTGGCCTGCAAGCAAAGCTGCTGCTCGAAGCGGGGAATGCCAGTGTCAGTGATGGCTTCATCAGCAGCCGACTGGGCTCGGCAGGCCGGGTCTATGGCGCGCTTCCAAGGGGCGTCGATGTGGCTGCGCTGGTGGCGCGCTCGTCGCCACAGGTCGGTTGAAATTGACACCCTCTGTGGGATCCAGCGTGTTGGCGAAGCTCTCAACGCAGTGTCCGAGACAACCCGCACAGTTTGCAAAATCGCCAACAAGTTGGCTCCTACAGGAAGATGCAGGCAAGATACAAGCCTGCAAGATCAGACAGGATATGTAACGTGACCGAAGCTTTTATTGTCGTTGAAACGGCCGAGCAAGCTGTAGACCGCCTTGCCGTGTTGCATGAGCGGGCCACCAGTGCGTTGAGCCAAGCGCTCAAGCGATACCTCAAAGACCGCGTCGAACCGACGGCGGCAGAGCGTGAACTGTTCCGCTACCCCGAATTGCGTCTGGTTTATCTCTGCCAGGGTGAAGTGCCGCTGACGACTCGCGCCTATGCCAAAGTCCAGCTGCCCGGCACTTACAGCGTCACCGTCACCCACCCGTCATCGTTTCGCGCCTACTTGCTTGAGCAATTGGTGCCCTTGATGAATGACTTTACCGTCACGGTAACCGTGGGCGTCAGCGAGCAAAACATTCCTTACCCGTACGTGGTTGAGCAAGGCGATGAGTTGGCCGGTTCCGGCGTTACCGCCGCTGCGCTGGCCCGGGTCTTCCCGAGCACCGACCTGTCGGCGGCCACTGATGGCATCGCTGATGGCTTGTATGACTGGGCCAACACCGATCCATTGCCATTGGCGCTGTTTGATGCCGCGCGGGTGGATTTCTCCCTGCGCCGTCTGGTGCATTACACCGGCAGCGACTGGCGCCATGTGCAGCCGTGGATTTTGCTGACCAACTATCACCGTTATGTTGACCAATTCATTGCCCATGGCCTGGATCAATTGCGCAACGACCCGCGTTTCCTGCGCATGGTCTTGCCGGGCAACGTGGTGGTCGACAAGAGCATGAGCCATGACGAAGCGCAGACAGTGGTTGCCGGCGTGGTATGGCATCGCTATCAGATGCCGGCGTATCACTTGATCGCCTCCGACGGCCACGGCGTAACGTTGGTGAATATCGGCGTTGGCCCATCCAACGCGAAAAACATCACCGATCACTTGGCAGTATTGCGTCCGCATTGCTGGCTGATGATCGGCCACTGCGGTGGCCTGCGCCAATCCCAGACCATCGGCGACTACGTGTTGGCTCACGCTTACATGCGCCGCGATGGCATTCTCGACCGGGTGGTGCCGCCGAACATTCCGATTCCAGCGTTGGCCGAAGTTCAACTCGCCTTGCAGGAAGCGGCTGCGCAAGTCACCGGCGAGCGCGGCGACGACCTCAAAAAGCGTCTGCGCACCGGCACCGTCTTGACCTACGACGACCGAAACTGGGAATTGCGTTGGGCACAGGAACGTCCGCTGATCAACCTGTCCCGCGCAGTCGCGGTGGACATGGAAAGCGGGACCATCGCCGCCCAGGGTTATCGCTTGCGGGTGCCTTACGGCACGCTGCTTTGTGTGTCGGATAAACCGCTGCACAGCGAAATCAAGTTGCCTGGCTCGGCCAACGCGTTTTACGAGCGTGCGGTCAGTCAGCATTTGAAAATCGGTATCGCGGCGGTTGACCTGTTGCGCACGCAGCTTAACTCGCTGCACTCACGCAAACTGCGCAGCTTCGATGAGCCGCCGTTCCGTTAATTGAGCGGTTCGGTTAGGTATTTACAGAAAGGGCCACTAAAGTGGCCCTTTCTGTTTTCGAATTCTGAACTGTCATGCCCCGCATCCAACGTCCCGCGTCCCGCCATTCCACTCGCCCGCCGAGCACTGCGCGGCGCGTCGCTAAAGCTCCGCCTGCTGAGCCCACGTTGATTTTGTTCAACAAACCGTACGATGTGTTGACGCAATTCAGCGACGCAGAAGGGCGGCCAACGCTGAAGAATTTCATCGATATCCCCGGCATCTACCCGGCAGGGCGTCTGGACCGAGACAGCGAAGGCTTATTGTTGCTGACCAATGACGGTCAGTTGCAGGCGCGAATTGCCGATCCCAAGCACAAATTGGCCAAAACCTACTGGGTGCAGGTTGACGGCGAGCCGACAGAGGAGCAGTTGCAGCGTCTGCGCGATGGCGTGGAGCTCAACGATGGCCCGACATTGCCAGCACAGGTGCGGCAGTTGCCAGAACCGGAACTCTGGCCGCGCACACCGCCGGTACGGTTTCGCCAACACCTGCCGACGAGCTGGTTGGAGCTGATTATCAAAGAAGGCCGCAATCGCCAAGTTCGACGCATGACAGCAGCGGTAGGGCTGCCAACCTTGCGACTGGTGCGGGTTCGGATTGGTGACTGGACGATCGAAGGTCTGGATCAGGGGCAGTGGCGGGAAGTGCCGGCTAAGCTTTAAGACAGGCTTCTATTTGGGATTCAAATTTAACTGAGGGACCGAATTGATTCGGGAATGCTGAGCATCAGACGCTCACGATGTTGAATGTGATGACACTTTCGCGAATAAATTCGCTCCCACAAGGATAGGAAATCCTTCAGCGTCTTTTACACAGTCAGGCCTCAATAAACGCAATCACGACGCTTTTGATCACGAACGCGAGAATGCCCAATCCCAGTACGAAGAACAGGATAATGGTGCCAAATTTGCCGGCCTTGGATTTCTTCGCCAAGTCCCAGACGATAAAGCCCATGAATGCGACAAGGATGGTGACCAGAATCGTCATCATCCACTGTTCAAATACTGCGGGGTCCACGTTCATCAACTTCTCCAGCCGGTCGGCGATGCGCAACGATTATACGCAACGTCCTAGGTGCCGCGCATTGCCCTTAAGGTCGCAGGTGCGTCAACGGTAATTCGGTGCTAGCCAGCACCTGATTCAGTACAAAACTTGAACGGACACTGGTGACGCCTTCAATGCGGGTCAAATGGCCCAGCAGCAGCTTCTGATAATGGTCCATGTCCGGCACCACGACCTTCAACTGATAGTCGGCATCCATCCCCGTGACCAAACTGCATTCCAGCACCTGCGGCAGGTTACGAATCTGCTGTTCAAAGTGCTCGAAGCGCTCGGGCGTGTGGCGGTCCATACCGATCAGCACGTAGGCGGTCAGGCTCAGGCCCAGTTTTTTACGGTCCAACAAGGCAACTAGGCGCGAGATATAGCCATCATCCTCCAGCTGTTTGACCCGCCGTGAGCAGGGGGAGGGTGACAGGCCTATGCGCTCGGCCAACTCTTGATTGGAGATTCGCGCGTCACGTTGCAGCTCCGCCAAAATGCTCAGGTCATATCTGTCGAGTTTGCTCACTGTTTGCACCTTTACAAGATCTATTGCGCAGGATTATGGATATGAAGTTAAAAATTGCGCAAGTGATGTTTCTGTAAGCAATATTCGCAATCGGCTGCTGGGGATTCAGGCCTATTCTTATTAACAGAATCACTGCCCGGACATAGCGTCCAGCGCGGCTCTCCGAATCAGGTTAGCCGCGGCCGCCAACCCCACAAGGTTGTCAGGCCACCGGGCTACACACTGTCCAGAAGACGGCGTGACGTGAGCCAACGTCAAAAGCGTTGAGCAGGGACGAATTCCTAGAGGGAGCCATTAGGCTCCCTTTTTTATTGTGCGTGCATTGCTACTAAAAGCCCCCGCACGCTGTCGAATGGACTGTTAGAGTGCTGCCCCATGAGGCATCCACTAGGCAGTCTTATTAATGGGCATTTGCACCACAGTGAGGGAAGCATGAAATCGTGCATCTGGCGTATCGCAGGTGTTGGTTTGCTGTGTTTGGGTGCCAGTGTTCAGGTGCTGGCAGAGAACCCGAATGATGGGCAAGGTGATAATCACGAGCACCCAGGTGGCCATCCTCAGGGTGGTCAACAGCAGCAACAACATCAGCAGCAAGAGCAACAACAACACCAGCAGCAAGAGCAACAACAACATCAGCAGCAGCAGGTGCAACAACAGCAGCACCAGCAACAAGAGCAGCAGCAACGCCAGCAGCAAGATCAACAGCGTCAGCAGCAGGTGCAGCAGCAACAGCGCCAGCAGCAAGATCAGCAGCGCCAGCAGCAGTTGCAGCAGCAACAGCATCAGCAGCAGGATCAACAACGCCAGCAGCAGGTGCAGCAGCAACAGCATCAGCAGCAGGATCAACAACGCACGCAGCAGGTGCAGCAGCAACAGCATCAGCAGCAGGATCAACAACGCCAGCAGCAGGTGCAGCAACAACAGCATCAGCAAGAGCAGCAGCGCCAAGTACAACAGCAGCAACAACGCCAGCCTGAACCCGCGCGTCTGCCAATCCAGGGTCGTCCCGAAGAAACACGCCAATCCCAAGCGCCTCGCCCCGGTAATTTTCAGGACAATCGTCAGAGCAACGCGAACCAACATTGGCAGGGCGGCGGAACGCCTCCTCGGCTCGGTGGCGGTGACGGTCGTCCCGGCAATGACCATTGGCACGGTCGGCCGGACGGTCATGGCACTGGTTGGGGTCCAGGCCCGCAATTCCGCCCAGGTTATGTGATCAACAGCATGCCCGGGGGCCACTCACGGATTGGCTGGCACGGTCAGGACTACTTCTATTCCGGCGGCTACTGGTATCGCCCGCAAGGCCCACGCTATGTGATCGTTGAGCCACCACGGGGCATTCGCGTTCACGAGTTGCCCTCGTATTCGCAGGAAGTCTGGCTGGGCAGTACGTTGTTCTTCGTTGCGGCAGGTACTTACTACCTGTACCAACCGGACACTCAAGACTACGTAGTTTCCGAGCCGCCACAAGGTGCTGAACCGGTCTACACCCCGGACGCTCAACCGCCACAACAGGCGTCGAGTTACAGCTATGACCCGGTGGCGTACCCTGCCAATGGCCAGAGCCAAGAGCAGCAACAGCAGGATATGTATGATTGCCACATGTATGGCGTCAACCAGAGCGGCTTTGATCCACAAGCCGCGACATACGCGCCATCCCCGCAGGTCATCGATGTCTACCGGCGGGCAATGGGCGGGTGTTTGGCTGGACGTGGTTACGCCGTCAACTAGCTAAGACGGAACAACCTAGCCGTTAAATGACGGCTGGGTTCAGTAGCACTTCCCGAGGGTCGGCGTGCACCAGCACTTCGGCTTTCGGGTACTCATCTTCTATAGCGTCGGCCACGTGATCACATATAGCGTGAGCAACAGCCAACGTCAGATGCCCCGGCAACTCCAAATGCAACTGAACGAACCAATGGTTGCCGGATATCCGTGTGCGCAAATCATGCGCACCGAGTACGCCGTGCACACCGCGCGCCAGGTCCACCATGTGCAGACTGATCTCTGGCGGCAATTCTTCATCCATCAGCACCGACACGGTTTCCCGGGCGATCTGGACCGAACTCCAGAGTATGTACACCGCAATCGCCAAACCGAAATACGCATCCAGTTGCTGGAAGCCGAGCACCGCGAGGATCAGCGCAACTAAAATACTGGCGTTGAGCAACAGATCGGATCGGTAATGCAGCGAGTCCGCGCGAATAGCGGTTGAGCCGGTTTCGCGGATGACTTTGTGTTGCAGCATCAATAACGCCACGGTAAGCGCAATCGACAACACCATCACCGCAATGCCCAGTCCCGGCGCACCCAGCGGACTCGGATGCAAAATGCGCTCAACTGCCTGATACGCAATCAAAATCGCACTCACGCCGATAAACAGCGACTGAGCGATGCCCGACAATGCCTCAGCCTTGCCATGCCCATAACGGTGATCGTCATCGGCCGGACGCAGCGCGTAATGCACCGCTAACAAATTAAGGAATGAGGCGACGCCGTCCAGCGCTGAATCGGTCAAGCCTGCGAGCAGGCTGACCGAACCGCTAAACCACCAGGCAACGCCTTTGGCGACGATCAAAATGGCCGCGACTGCCAGCGACGCGCGTGTTGCCAGACGTAGGAGGCGTTCGTGTTCGGAACTGACGATCATGACGGTTTCCTTGGGTCAGGCAGACGGTTTCAAGCCGAGCATCGCCAATTGTTGCGCATTGCCTCGGTGCTGAATCAGACGGGGATCATCAAGCGGCAAACTGCGGCCCAGTTCGGTTTGGAGAATCGCCTGCAACTTGCTGTTATCGACGGTACCGTCAGCCTTGATCGCCGGGCGCAGCTTTTCCGGATTGATCTGAGCAGTCTTGCCAGCAGGCAGGTAAATCGCGCCCGTGGTGAAGTCCACTGCGAACGCGATTATCCCAGGAATGATGTAGAACAACAGGCCGATGGCGTCGAGACCGATGATCAAGGGATCGACCTTGCCATCAATCTGACCGCGGCGGTCAGGGTAAAAAATACTGCCGCATGCGGTCATTTGAGTCAGCAGTGCGGCGACCAAAACGCCGCCGATGAAACGGGAGGGTATGCGCATAAGGATCTCCTGAAAGAAAGGCGCAACTATACAAGGCAAATGCCTCGTAGCTGAGACTATTGGTGCAGTGCTTCGTGCGATTGGGTGATGGGGGTGTGGCTGTATCAGCGGCAGTCATCGGCCGTCAGAGCAACGATGGCGACGTAGTGTGCCAACTGCTTTCTTTGCCTATTAGATCATTCGACAGGCTACGTGGGCTCGGGTACTGCTTTCCATTTCCCCCAGTCGGACAGCGTGTCAGGCACTCTGTCGTGACTCTTGAGCCAGGCATGCAGGGATGGATCAATCCATTTGATGACTTCCAAGATGTCTCGATGCAGCTCAAAAAGTGGCTGCCACAAAAGAGGTTCGTGATGGAAGCAGCGGTTGCGCAAATCTCGCCCTCTATTCAAGCGAGTTCGAATGGTGTCAGGCTGACGCATGCTCTTGGGGCAAGAATAGAACACCCTCATCAGTGGCTTTGACGGGCCTATAACGTTCACCGCTATACTCCCCGGCCTGCCCCGGAGCCGCCATGATTTCCCTGCCCATTGATGCTGTCCTCCCCGCCCTGCGCGAAGCTTTGTCTATACGCCATGAAGCGGTACTCGAAGCGCCGCCGGGTGCCGGTAAAACCACTCGTGTGCCGTTGGCGCTGCTGAACGAGCCGTGGCTTGCCGGACAAACCATTTTGATGCTCGAACCGCGTCGGCTTGCGGCGCGGGCGGCGGCTGAGCGGTTGGCGAGCGAGTTGGGCGAGAAGGTCGGGGAAACCGTCGGTTATCGCATCCGCTTGGAAAGCCGGGTCGGGCCGACTACTCGGATTGAAGTGGTCACCGAAGGCATTCTCACCCGTCGCTTGCAGGACGACCCGGCGCTGGAAGGCGTGGGTCTGTTGATCTTCGACGAGTTCCACGAGCGCAGTCTCGATGCCGACTTGGCCTTGGCACTGAGCCTCAACGGCCGTGGGCTTTTTCGAGACGAGCAACCGCTGAAAATCTTGCTGATGTCAGCCACGTTGGAAGGCGAACGTTTATCCAGCTTGCTCGACGACGCGCCGGTGATACGCAGCGACGGGCGTATGTTTGCGGTGGCGATGAACTGGGGGCGAGCGTTTCAGCCCGGTGAATACATTGAGCCACGAGTGGTGCAGGCCGTGTTGGATGCCCTCGGCAACGAGTCCGGCAGCGTCTTGGTGTTTCTGCCGGGGCAAGCCGAGATACGTCGAGTTAACCAACAGTTGGCCGAAGCGCTGGGTGAGCGTCACGACATCATGCTCTGCCCCCTGCACGGCGAGTTGGACCTGAATGCCCAGCGTGCGGCCATCGAGCCTGCGCCGAAGGGTCTGCGCAAAGTGGTGCTGGCGACCAATATCGCCGAGACCAGTTTGACCATCGATGGCGTGCGGGTGGTGATCGATGCCGGGTTGGCGCGAGTGCCGCGCTTTGACCCTGGCAGCGGCATGACCCGCCTCGATACTCAACGCATCTCCCGCGCTAGCGCTACGCAGCGTGCCGGGCGGGCCGGGCGTTTGGAGCCGGGCGTGTGTTATCGGCTGTGGTCCGAGGCTCAGCACGATCAATTGGCGGCCTATGGCACGGCGGAAATTCTGCAGGCGGATTTGGCCGGACTCGCGCTGCAACTGTCGCGCTGGGGTGTGACCCCGGCTCAATTGGTGTGGCTTGATCAGCCGCCTGCCGCCGCGTATTCCCAAGCCCAGGATTTGCTCGGTCGGTTAGGTGGCCTGAGCCAGAAACCGGGCGAAAACTGGAAACTAACTAGCCACGGTCAAGCCATGGCCGAACTTCCGGCGCACCCCCGCATTGCGCATTTGTTGTTGCGCGGGCAAGCGCTGGGCCTTGGTGAGCTGGCGTGTGACGTGGCGGCGTTGTTGGGCGAGCGCGATATTTTGCGTGGTGCGGGCGCCGATTTGCACAGCCGTTTGACGTTATTAGCAGGTACCGAGCGCGCAGCCCGAGGCGCGCAAGGCGGCGTGCAGCGAGCGAAACAACTGTCGCGGCAATACCGAGGGCTCCTACAGAAGCAACGTGACGTGACCAATACCTGGGTCAGCGATCCGGATCACCAGCGTTGGCCCGGCGCGTTATTGGCGTTTGCTTATCCTGATCGCGTTGCGCAACAGCGGCGGGCCGGGGGTGCTGAATACCGATTGGCCAATGGCCGCGCGGCGTTGTTTTCTGAGGCCGACGCCTTAATGAAGCAACCGTGGCTGGTGGTCGCTGATTTGGGCAGTCGCCAAGGGCAGCGCGAAGAACGCATCTACATGGCGGCCGAGTTTGACCCGGCGCTGTTTGATTCGGTGTTGGCCGAGCAAGTCACAGCGGTCGATCACCTTGAATGGGACGAGCGTGAAGGCGTGTTTCGTGCTGAGCGTCAACGCAAGGTTGGCGAGTTGATACTCAGTCGTGAACCGCTTACAGGTCTGGATGAGTCTGCACGCAGCCAAGCGTTGTTGGCCTTGGTCCGGCGCAAAGGTTTGGAGCTGTTACCGTGGACGCCCGAGCTGCGCCAGTGGCAGGCGCGGGTCGCGTTGTTGCGTCAGCTTGATTTGGAGAAACAGTCCGACAGCGAATGGCCTGACGTGCGCGATGCGGCATTGCTGGCGAGTCTGGACACCTGGCTGATGCCGTATTTAGGCAAAGTGTCGCGGCTTGCTCATTTTGGCAATCTGGACCTGTCGTCGATTCTGCATAACGTGTTGCCGTGGCCATTGCCGCAACGTTTGGACGAACTGGCGCCACACCATTTGAGCGTGCCGTCAGGGTCGTCAGTGCGCTTGGATTACAGTGAGTATCCGCCGATTTTGGCCGTGCGTTTGCAGGAATTGTTCGGCTTGGCCGACACCCCGCGCATTGCCGGTGGCCGGCAGATCATCAAACTTCACCTGTTGTCACCGGCCCGCCGCCCGGTGCAAGTGACGCAAGACTTAGCCAACTTCTGGCGCAGCACTTATGCCGAGGTTAAGAAGGATTTGAAAGGCCGGTATCCGAAACATTACTGGCCGGACGATCCCTTGGTGGCGGAACCGACCGCGCGGATCAAGCCGCGCAAGTAAACACAATGACACTTATCTGTAGGAGATGGCGCCTTGTCTTCGATGCCGCGAATGGGGCCTTAGATACTGTGGGAGCAGGCTTGCCTGCGAAGGGGCCCGTAATCGCGCCGCTGATGTCGACCTGAAACCTGGGTTGCCTGCAATGACGCTTTCGTTGGCAAGCAACCCCCCAAAGGGACTTCGGCATACACGAAATTGTAGGAACGGAAAATCTTATCGCGTCCGGCAGCAGAGGGATTACGGCAACACCGGCAGCAAGAACCGGGCGATCACGGGCAAATGATTCGAAATCAGCAACGTGTCTTCTTTCCTCACTTGCGCCTCGATTCGTTTGATTCGCGGGCTGTGGAAGAAGTAATCCACAGTCCGGTCCGGTCCATCAATCCGTGGGTCGTTGGGGAAATGGGTTAACCATTGCCGACGATCAACTCCGCCAGATTCCGCATTGGTCGGGATCATCGGGTATTTGTCCCACAGCTCATGCAGCTCGCTGTCTTGCGAATATTCGCCGCGCGTTGCCGGTGCCAACCGTTGGTACTGGCCCAGCGGCAGTAGATTGAAATCGCCGCCGATCAACCACGGCGTGCCGCGACTCTCAAGGGTGTCCAGCCACTTACTGACGGCCTGCACTTGGCGCTCCAGGGTGTCGTCGTTTGCTCGAGGCGCATCAAGGTGCGTATTGATCACCGCGATTTGCCCGCCATCACGTAACGGCAAATAACTCACCAGCAAGGCGCGTTTTGCCTGGAACTGGCGATGAATGAAGTTGCCCGCAGCTCGCGGCAATTGAATGCGTTCGGCGTGTTCGATTTCATAGCGAGACAGCGTGGCGAGTTTCATCCCGACGCTGCCGAAAATATGCCGGTCGGGAACGAAATCAGCCTTCCAGTCAAACGCTTCGGAGCTGCACGGGTATAAATCAGCCACGCGCTCTTGAAGCAACGCCAGTTGGTTGTCGTAGTCAGTGTTCTTGGCGCCGTCGTTCACTTCTTGCAGCAAAACGATGTCCGGCTGTTCATCCCGGACCACCCTCGCAACTTCATCAAGGTTGTAGGCAATGTCTTCCGGCGTTGGTCGCTCATCCGTGCCGCTGCCGTCGGCCATGTCGTACCAAAACACATAGCGTTTCCCCGCCAGGTATTGGATGTTCCAGGTCATGACTTTTAGCGCTTGGCCGGGCGCTAACACCGGGACGTTACCTTTGCAGACAGGCGTCACGGTCTCCTTGGCGGACGGATGCCAAGTCAAGCTATAGACCAGCAAGCACAGCAGGCCAATCGGTATCAGGCCAATCAAGGTGTAGCGCAATAATCGGGTCATCGGCTCGACTTAGAACGCAGAGCGTTCAATGACTGAATCGTTGCAAGATGAGCCCGAGCATAACCGCTCGGCTGCCAAAGGGGCAGGGCGCTAAAGGATCAGGCTTTTTTCTGGTGGCTCGTTGATCAGCATGAACAGGCGAAAAATTACAACGCTGGTAAATAGCTGCAAGAAACTACTGATGCTGTCGATCAGCAACGACACCGGTGCGCTCAGCGGCTCAGGCAGTATGAACAAGCTGACCCCTTCAAGCGCTGACAGTGGAATGTAAACGCACAACACGCAAGCCAGAATCCGCAGAAAGTGCCCTTGAGTCATCTTGATGCTCTCACGCATGGCCGCCAGCGGCGTCATGCCTCGCAGCACTAGCAGGTATTCGGAAAACGCCAGTTTGACCATGACCCAAATGCCGGGTACGACAAACATCGATAACCCGAACATGATCAGCAACGTGCTCAGCGCCGACATTACCGCGAAGGTAGGCCACAGGCGCAGGGCCATCGCCATCAAGTCGCGTTTGCGCGGTTGCTCGCTGCGGCTGCGGGCGTCGAGAAACAGGATCAGCGCGCCGGTGTACAGCGGGTAAAAAAGCAGCCCGATCAACAACTCGTAAACCTGCGAAGCGTTGGACGCCAGCGCATTACTCAAGGCCTGTTTGCTCAGTGCTTCAAGCACCACCAAAGGCAGACACAGCATGAGGATGCTGGTCAGGTTGCGCCGGAAAAAATACAACGAGTCTTGTAGAACAGTCAGCGGATTCATCAATCAGATCGCATGGCAAAAGCAGTGCGACACTTTAGCGTATGGCCACTGAGCGGCCAACAGCCTACGTTCAGCGTGGCGGCTGTAACATTTTGAACGAACTATTGAAACGGCACGGTTCAACCCCATAACCTTGGATACGCCTGTCCCATTTTGGCCAGACGATGTTTTTTTAACGGCAATCTAACGAGGTCGCCATGAACAGCGAAGAGCAAACCCTGATCGATGGTCTTTTCTCGAAATTGAGACAAGCCGAAGCGGACTCAGCCCCCCGTGACACCCAGGCTGAAGCACGGATCAAGGAGCATCTGACTCAGCAGCCGGCTCTGCCGTACTACATGACGCAGACCATTTTGGTGCAAGAAGCCGCGATCAAGCAGCTCGATGCACAAAATAAACAGCTCGCCGAGCAAGTGAGTCAACTGCAAAACCAGCTGCAGCAGACCCAAGCTCAGCTGCAACAAGCTCAATCTGCGCCAGCGCCGAGCAGCGGTGGTTTCCTGTCGAGCATTTTCGGCAGCTCCCGTGATCCTGCACCTCAAGCCCAACAACCGTCGTTCTCGCAACCACGGCCGGCATCACCTCAACAGTCGCCGGGTGGATGGCGTGAATCCGGGCCTTCTCAAAGCCCGCCGCCATATAACAATGCCCCGCAAGGCAACTACAACGGTCCGCCTCAGGGCCAGTACCAGCCACAAGCAGCAGCTGCCGCGCCGATTGGCAGCGGGTTTCTTGGCGGCGCGTTGAAAACCGCCGCCGGTGTAGCGGGCGGTGTGATGCTGGCAGAAGGCATCAGCAGCATGTTCCATCACAACCAGCAGCCGCAGGAAATTGTTGAAGTCATTCAGGAGCCAAACCGCGGCAATGACAACAACTCCAACGGTGGCGACAACGGTTGGGGTAACGATAACCAGCGCGTGAGCGATAACAACTCGTTCGGCAATAACGACCCAAGTGGTGGTTTTGCCGATAACGACTTCGGCGACGACAGCGGTGGTTTTTCGGATGACGACGATTCCTACGTCTGATCCGGCTGCCTGATCCCTATTGATCGGCTGCCCTGACCAAGGCAGTCGATCAGATATTGCCCGCCCCAAGCGCTTAAAACCGTCCTCAAACTGGCATACTGAGCGCCGACTCAATTTCTGAATCGTTGCTGCCAGCTCGCGCGCTTGCGCCATGGAGGGATATCCGGTGAAAAAAATCGCTGTGTTCGCCGATGTACAGAACCTCTACTACACCGTACGTCAGGCCCATGGTTGCCATTTCAACTACGCCGCCCTGTGGGCCGATATCAGCCAGCGCGGGCAGATCGTCGAAGCCTATGCGTACGCCATCGACCGTGGTGACAGCAAGCAGCAACAATTCCAGCAGATTTTGCGCAACCTCGGCTTCACGGTAAAACTCAAACCGTACATTCAGCGCAGCGATGGCTCGGCCAAGGGCGATTGGGATGTAGGCATTACCATCGACATCATGGACGTCGCGCCCCATGTCGATGAAGTGGTACTGGCTTCCGGTGATGGCGACTTTGATTTGCTGCTCGAGCGGATCATCAGCAAGCACGGGGTGGAGGCGATCGCCTACGGCGTGCCGGGTTTGACCGCCAACTCGCTGATCCGCGCTGCCAGTCGTTATGTGCCGATTGAAGGCGCGTTTCTTTTAAGAAGCTAAGCGTCTGAAAGCCGTTTTTTTGTTATTGGATTTCTGAAGGGTTGGGCCAGGTTTGGAACGTATTGCCGTCATCGACTTTGAAACCACCGGTATTTCCCCTAGCCACAGCTGCCGGGCGACTGAAATTGCCGTGGTCATCATGGAGCAGGGACGTATCGTCGAGCGTTACCAAAGCTTGATGAATGCGGGCGTGCGCATCCCGGCCTTTATCGAAGCGCTGACCGGCATCAGCAACAGCATGCTGCGCACCGCACCCCCGGCGACTGAGGTCATGCAGGAAGTGGCTGAGTTCGTCGGCAGCACGCCGTTGGTGGCACACAACGCTTCTTTCGACCAGAAATTCTGGGACTACGAGCTGTCGCGGATTCAGCGTAATCGCGAGCAAAGTTTTGCCTGCTCCATGCTGCTGGCGCGGCGCTTAATGCCAGGCGCGCCGAATCACAAGCTCGGCACCCTGACGACTTGGGCCAAGCTGCCTCACACCGGCAAGGCTCACCGGGCCATGGCCGATGCGGAAATGGCCGCCAACCTGACGGTGCACCTGGCCAACGAATTGCGTCAGACCCACGGTATTTCTGGGGTGTCCCATCAGTTTCTGTGCACGCTGCAAAAAGTGCCGGCAGCAAAAATCAGCGAAGCCCTCAAACGCCAACGCGGTTTTTAAGTGCGGGCTTCTCGCTTTTAGTATTTACCTCTAGCAAAACCTGATCATTCGATCTCGTGTCCTGGCGCACCTATCTGCTTCTCTTCAGCGCGCACGATTAATAAACCATGTTTTGAAAACTGTATGGCTGAGATAAACAGGTTTTGTTCCTTATCTTTGACGTGTTGCTTTCATAAGATAAGTCACCCTAAAAAGGACTTATGAGCACGCCATGCCGACTTCTCGACGTTTTCCCTTGATCTTGATCGGAGCCTTCTTTGCCCTGTACGTGATTTGGGGCTCGACCTATTTGGTGATTCGCATCGGTGTCGCGTCGTGGCCGCCGCTGATGTTGGCCGGTATTCGGTTCACGATTGCGGGCAGCTTGTTATATGCCTTCTTGCGCTTTCGCGGCGCCCCGGCACCAACTTGGAAGCAATGGCGGGCGGCCGGAATGATCGGTTTTCTGCTGCTGGCCTGCGGCAACGGCGGTATTACATTGGCTGAGCACGCGGGCGTGGCCTCTGGGGTTGCGGCGCTGTCGGTGGCGGTGGTGCCGTTGTTCACGCTGTTGTTTGGCTTGCTGTGGGGCCATCGCAACACACGGCTTGAATGGGCTGGGATCTTTCTAGGCTTGATCGGCATCGTCATGCTCAACATGGGCTCTAACCTGCAATCCAGCCCCTATGGCGCCGCGTTGGTGATCTTCGCGGCGGCGTCCTGGGCGTTTGGTTCGGTATGGAGCAAAAGCCTTCCTTTGCCACCGGGTCCCATGGCCAGCGCGGCGGAAATGATCGTGGCCGGAGGCGCGCTGTTGCTGGGCAGTGCGGTGCGCGGCGAGCGCCTGGAGCAGATGCCACCCGCTGCGGGCTGGGGCGCTTTGGCGTATCTGGTGGTGTTCGGCTCCATCGTCGCGTTCAGCGCCTATATGTACCTGCTGAAAAACGTGCGCCCGGCGGCCGCGACCAGCTATTGCTACGTCAATCCTGCGGTGGCGGTGTTGTTGGGCATTCTGTTTGCCGGTGAACATATCGGCTTTGAAGAGTGCGTGGCCATGGCGGTGATCATCAGCGCCGTGGTGTTGATTGGTCTTCCGCAATGGCGCAAGCGACCGCAGCCAAGGCTCGCACCGCTGGAAAAGGAACAGGAGCAGGCTGGATCTGTGCGGACAGGGTAAACTGCGCGCCTTGCGCTGAATTTTCCCTACGGTATCCCCATGACATTCGCCACTCTCGGCCTGATCGAACCCTTGTTGCGTGCCGTTACGGCCCTCGGCTACCAGACTCCGACGCCTGTTCAGGCTGAGGCGATTCCTCCGGTGCTGGCCGGCCGCGACTTGATGGCGGCCGCTCAAACCGGCACCGGCAAGACCGCCGGTTTCGCCTTGCCGTTGCTGCAGCGCTTGACCATGGAGGGCCCGAAAGTGGCGGCCAACTCGGTGCGGGCCCTGGTGTTGGTGCCAACTCGCGAACTGGCCGAGCAGGTTCACGCAAACATTGAGCAGTACAACGAAAACCTGCCGCTGAAAACCTACGCGGTGTATGGCGGCGTCAGCATCAACCCGCAAATGATGAAGCTGCGCAGCGGTGTCGATGTTCTGGTGGCTACCCCCGGTCGTTTGCTCGATCTTTATCGGCAGAAAGCGCTCAAGTTCAACCAACTGCAAATTCTGGTCCTTGACGAAGCCGACCGCATGCTCGACCTCGGTTTCTCCGAAGAACTGCGCGACATCTATGCGGCCTTGCCTAAGCGCCGTCAGACGCTGCTGTTTTCGGCGACCTTCTCCGACGCGATTCGTCAGTTGGCCGGGCAAATGCTCGACGACCCACTGACCATCGAAGTCAGTCCGCGTAACGTCGCCGCCAGCTCAGTCAAGCAATGGGTGGTGCCGGTCGACAAGAAGCGCAAGACTGAACTGTTTATTCATCTGCTGAAAAAGCAGCATTGGGGCCAGGTATTGGTGTTCGCCAAGACTCGTATTGGCGTTGATCAACTGGTCGAGCGCTTGCAAGGTCTTGGTATCAACGCCGACGGTATTCACGGCGACAAACCTCAAGCCACCCGCCAGCGCGCGCTGGATCGTTTCAAGACCAGCGAAGTCAAGATTTTGGTGGCCACCGATGTCGCCGCTCGCGGTCTGGACATCGATGACCTGCCAACCGTGGTTAACTTCGATCTGCCTATCGTGGCCGAGGACTACATCCACCGCATCGGCCGTACCGGTCGGGCGGGGCTGACCGGCGAAGCGATTTCGTTTGTTTGTGCAGATGAAGTTGAATTGCTGTCCGCCATTGAAACCCTGACTCGCCAGACACTGGATCGCCAGGAAGAGCAGGACTTTGAACCGGAACACCGGGTGCCCGCCACCGACGCCAGCGGCCAGATCCTGAAAAAACCGAAGAAGCCGAAAAAACCAAAAGTACCGGGCGGCGCCAAACGCAATCTGGGCAAATGGGTAGACAGCAACGAAAAAGCCGCCGACATCCCCGCAGTCAAAGCCGTGCGCAAAGTGCCCGTTTTCAACACCGGCCCACGTAAGAAAAAGCCTTAATTATTGCAGGGGTCGGTATTTTCTTTAGGAGACAACTTTTTGGCGAGAAGCCTTGATGTGGTGTGTCATGTAGATGGCCTCGCCAACACGTCGGCCCCTACAGGTGCTTCAGCCAGCTGACCATTCCCAGCCCAGCCGCCCGGCCGCTGGAGAAGCACGCGGTCAGCAAGTAGCCGCCAGTGGGTGCTTCCCAATCGAGCATTTCGCCCGCGCAGAACACGCCCGGCAGGTGTCTTAGCATCAACTCCGCCGTCAGCGCTTCAAACGGAACACCGCCTGCGGTACTGATGGCTTCGTCGATGGGGCGCGATTTAATCAACGTCAGCGGCAAGGCTTTCAGTGACTTGCTCAGCAGCAGCGGATCCGCAAACACCTCAGTGGGCGCCAGTTCGCGGAGTAAAGCGGCCTTCACCCCGTCGATCCCCAACTGACTGTGCAAATGTTTGGACATCGAGCGCGAGCCGCGCGGTTTCGCCAGCGCGGACTGGATGTTGCCAATGTTTTTACCTGGCAGCAGATCAATCTCCACGGTGGAAAATCCCTGCTGATTGATTTGCTCCCGAATCTTCGCCGACAGCGCGTAAATCAAGCTGCCCTCGACCCCCGTTTCGGTCACAACGCATTCGCCCATGCGCGGTGTCTGGCTCTGTAATCCGACAGCAATGTTCTTTAACGGGGCGCCAGCGAATTTACTGCGCAGTAACTCGCTCCATCCCGCCACTTCAAACCCGCAGTTACTCGGTTGCAAGGCGGTGATGGTGATGCCTTGTTCTTCCAGCAACGGCAACCACGCACCATCGGAACCCAACCGCGCCCAACTGGCACCGCCTAAGGCCAGCAACACCGCGTCTGGTTTGAGGGTCTGTTCGCCCTCGGCGTTAGCCATACGCAAAGTGCCGTCAGCATTCCAGCCCAGCCAGCGGTGACGAGTGTGGATAACCACGCCCGCGTCGCGTAGGCGCTTGAGCCAAGCGCGCAGTAAGGGGGCGGCCTTCATGTCGGTGGGAAATACCCGACCGGAACTGCCGACAAATGTCTCGATGCCTAACTGTTGAATCCAGTCGCGCAAGGTGTCTGGGCCAAAACTTCGGAGCAGTGGCGCAATAAAAGGCGCCCGCTCAGCGTACCGAGAGAGAAAGGCCGGATAAGGCTCGGAATGGGTGATGTTCATGCCGCCGACGCCCGCCAGCAGGAATTTTCTGCCCACCGATGGCATCGCGTCGTACAAATCGACGTTGATTCCCGCTTGGCTCAAAACCTCGGCCGCCATCAAACCCGCAGGACCACCGCCTACAATTGCGACTGAAGGGGGCGTTGCTGAGTGGGGAGAGGTCATGGCGCACTGTGGATCAGCGAAGTAGCCGGGCATTCTACCCGAGGACGTCCACGCTTTTAAGCACCTTGCATGGAGCGGACCTGTGAATAACTATTGGTTAAAAATTAGCCAAGTGCTGCTAGCCCTATTGTCATAAGGCTCTGCGAGGCTTTCGCTCAGGTTATCCACAGGCAGTTCCACAGCCATTGTGGATAAATTATTGAGCGTATGGGTTATTCCGGCACGGTGGATGAATGGCATGGACATTTTTCAGTTCATAAGAGGTCGAAGACTGATCTTGCCTGTATTGCCGTTGGTGAATGACGGTTGGCCGAGAGAACAATACGGCAGATGTTAAGGGGTGGGCCAGGGGAGTAAGCCGATGGAGCCGATTTTCGAACTCAACAGCCCACGATTGTTAATGCGGCGCTGGCGCGATGATGATTTACCCGAGTTCGCAGCGATGTGCGCCGACCCGCAGGTGATGCGCTATTTCCCGGAGCCCATGAGCCGCCTGGAAAGCGCGGCGTTGATCGGGCGAGTGCGGGGGCATTTCGCTGAATTGGGGTTCGGCCTGTGGGCGTTGGAACGCAAGGATACCGGAGCCTTCATCGGCTTTACCGGGTTGTGCGTTGTGGGCATTGAAGCGCATTTCACGCCAGCGGTGGAAATCGGCTGGCGTCTAGCGCGTGAACATTGGGGTCTCGGCTACGCCAGCGAAGCGGCCTGGACTGCTCTAGGCTGTGGTTTTGACCGCCTGGGGTTGGATGAGATCGTGTCGTTTACCGCCGAACTCAATCTGCCGTCACAGAAAGTCATGCAAGCCATTGGCATGCAGCGAGATCCGGTCGATGACTTCGATCATCCGGCCCTGGCCAATAAAGATCCGTTGAAACCTCACGTGCTCTACCGGATTACCCGCCAACAGTGGCTGAAAACGTTGCAAGGATGAATACGGCTCACACTGACAATTTCTGTATCATTTACGGCTTGACCGCGCAGTTTGGGATGAACGCCGAGTTCACTGCCCGTTGCCGCTGATTGAACCGTTCGCCGCCGCCCTGGAGGCGCAGCATTGTTTTGTGTGAGGAATTTCTAAATGAGCCAAGTGTTAGATGATTTGGTTGAGCTACTGACCCTGGAACCGATTGAAGAAAACCTCTTTCGCGGGCGCAGCCAAGACCTTGGTTTTCGTCAGCTGTTCGGCGGCCAAGTCCTGGGGCAATCGTTGTCGGCGGCCAGTCAGACGGTGGAAGACGAACGCCATGTGCATTCCCTGCACGGTTATTTCTTGCGCCCCGGCGATGTGACGTTGCCGGTGGTGTATCAAGTGGATCGAGTGCGTGATGGTGGCAGTTTCAGTACCCGTCGCGTCACGGCCATTCAGAAGGGCCAACCCATCTTCACCTGCAGCGCCTCGTTCCAGTACGACGAAAAGGGCTTCGAGCATCAAACCCAGATGCCGGACGTCGTCGGGCCTGAAAACTTGCCTTCTGAACTGGAGTTGACCCAGCAGCGCGCGAAACTGATTCCCGAAAAATTGCGCGAAAAGCTGCTGTGCCCCAAACCCATCGAATTTCGACCGGTGACTGACATTGACCCCTACAACCCGGCCCCGTCCGAAGCCGTAAAGTATGTCTGGTTCCGCGCAGATGGCAGCTTGCCCGATGTCGCTGCGCTGCATAAATACCTGATGGCGTATGCCTCGGACTTCAATCTTCTCACCACGGCCCTGCAACCCCACGGCAAGTCTGTGTTCCAGAAGGACATGCAGATTGCCAGCCTTGATCATTCGCTGTGGTTCCACGCTGACCTGCGTGCCGATGACTGGCTGCTGTACGCGATGGACAGTCCTTGGGCGGGCAATTCTCGAGGTTTCAGTCGCGGTAGCGTGTACAACCGCGCCGGGCAGTTGGTGGCATCGGTCTGCCAGGAAGGATTGATTCGCCACCGCAAGGATTGGGCATGAGTCTTCAACAAGTTCGGCATTGGGTCTTCGACATGGACGGCACCCTGACCCTTGCTGTGCATGATTTTCTGGCGATCAAGCGTGCGCTGGACATCCCGCTTCAGGACGACATCCTTAGTCACCTCGCGGCGCTGCCGGCTGATGTGTCTGCGGCCAAGCATGCGTGGCTGTTGGAGCATGAGCGGGAGTTGGCTTTGGCCTCGCAGCCCGCACCCGGCGCAGTGGCACTGGTGCGTGAGTTAGCGGCGCGCGGCTACCGTCTTGGCATCCTCACCCGCAATGCCCGTGAACTGGCCCACGTTACGCTTGAGGCGATTGGCTTGGCCGATTGTTTCGCCGTCGACGACGTGCTTGGGCGCGATGAAGCACCGCCGAAACCCGATCCCGGTGGACTGCTGAAATTGGCACAAGGCTGGAATGTCGAACCGTCGCAGATGGTCATGGTCGGCGATTACCGCTTCGACCTCGACTGCGGCCGCGCGGCGGGCGCACAGACCGTATTGGTCAATCTGCCGGAAAACCCGTGGCCAGAATTGACCGATTGGTACGCCGTTGATTGCATCGCATTGCGTGGGATGTTGGCGGTTTAGGCTGAAAACCGTGGTGCGCCTTTCGCGAATGAATTCGCTCCCACAGAGATTGCATAACCCTGTGGGAGCGAATTCATTCGCGAAGGCGGCGCCTTGTGTTCAGAGCTTTCTGAACAACGCAGCCTGACCTTCGGGCGAGGTGAACATCAGGTCGCCGTCGTGGCCTACGCCTGGGACTTCAATCATTTGCTGCTTCAGTCCTTCGGGATGGCGCTTTTGCAGGTAGCTGAAGAAGTTGTGTCCGCGAATCAGGCGGTACGCGCCCTGAGCTTCGCCCGCGCAGGTTTTATCCAGTGCCGGGTGGTTAACGTCGGTGTCCAGCTGGCCCAATAGGTAGGTGACATCACGGCTGACGTAGGTGGCTTCGAGCTGCTCGGCGGTTTGTTTGCCGGCATACGGCGGGAGCTTGTTCATGCCGTATTTCCAGGTGTCGAACCCAGGGCATGTCGCGGCGCTGACCGCTTCAGGCCGGTCCGGGCTGAAATAGGCGTAGGACGATGGGTTGGCAATGACGTAGCGCAGGTTGATTCCGACCTTTTCCAAGTCCGCGCCGCCTTTACCGACCATGACGTAACGCTGCACCACTTGGGCGCCGCCGGAGTGCCCGGCGATGACAACTTCTTGCAGGTTCGGGAACAGTTTTCTGTCACTGAGTTTGGTCAGAATTTCATCGATAACCGTAAACGAACTCACTGGCGAAGGATTGATAGCGGCGCTGCCGTCCATCCAGTCATCTTTGTGCCAGCGCAGAATGTTTTCCGGCAGATGGTGACTGACGATGTCTTTGTGGTCCAGGAACTGCGGGGCGATCAGCAGCGTCGAGCTGCGCAGCCCGGAGCGGTAGGAGGCTTTCTCGGCGCTGCGCAAGTAGGTTTGAGCATTGCGCAAACGACCATGAATGATGATCACCGCCCGCCGCGTGCCGGGCTGCGGTTGCTTCCATTGTTTGCTCAGCCCGATGGTCGCCAAACTGCCATTGATGGCCAGTCTTTCGGGGCTTAAGGCTTTCACCGCCTGATCCGCTGCATTCGCCGTAAGGCTCAGAAGGGTGCTCAACAACAGGACCAATAACGGTTTTATCATGTGATTAGAGGCTCTTTGCGGAGAAGGTGTCGCACTGATTGAGTTGGCCCTGGGCAAAACCGGTCTTGAACCAGCGCACGCGCTGTGCCGAGGTGCCGTGAGTGAATGAGTCCGGTACGACACGGCCCTGACTCTGTTGCTGCAATCGGTCATCGCCAATGGCGTTAGCGGCATTCAGGGCTTCTTCAATATCACCCGGCTCCAACCAATTCAAACGCTTTTGTGCGTTATAGGCCCAGACACCTGCAAAGCAGTCTGCTTGCAGTTCCTGGCGCACCGATAACCCATTGCTGCCCTCCATGCGTTCACCACGTTGGCGGGCGGTTTGAATCTTCGCTGAAATACCGAGCAATGTCTGCACATGATGTCCAACTTCGTGCGCAATGACGTACGCCTGGGCGAAATCGCCCGCCGCTTTGAAGCGTTGGGACATTTCGCGGAAGAAATCCAGGTCCAGGTAGACTTTTTGGTCTTCGGGGCAATAAAACGGGCCGCTGGCAGACGACGCCAAGCCACAGGCTGAGCTTACTCGGCTGCGGAACAGGACCAGGGTCGGGTCTTTGTATTGGCGGCCTGCTTGTTGAAAAATCATCTGCCAAGTGTCTTCCGTGTCGCCCAGAATAGCTCGAACAAAATCCACCTGCGGGTCGTTGTCAGAGGGTGCCTGGCGCTGCTGCGGTGCGACGGCCGTGGATTGCTGTCCCATCTGACTGGTTAACTGACCGAGAATCTGCATCGGGTCTTGCCCTGTCAGCAGCCCAAATGCGACGACAACAACGATGCCTAACAGCCCAAGGCCCTTGCCGCCGCCAAAGCGCATTCCACCGCCCCCGCTGCCCCCACCGTCGTCGGGCGCTTCCTCGACGTTATCGCTGCGTCTGCCTTTCTTCCATAGCATGGGGAGATCCTCTGTGTGCCCTATTAAGGAGTGTCGTTGCTGCTCGATCACCTCGCCAGACCGGTCGTCTGGCGAGGAAGGGCAGGACAGCAACGCGGTGCTGCGAATAGGTAGAGGGAGGGAAGGCGATTAAGTTCTGCGGACCAACAACACGCCCGATTCCATGTGCGGCGTGTACGGAAACTGATCGAACAGCGCGCAGCGTTCGATGCGGTGGGTGTCGTGCAACTGAGTAATGTTGGCAGCGAGGGTTTCCGGGTTGCAGGAGATGTACAAAATGCGTTCGAAACGGCGTGCCAGTTCGCAGGTATCGGTGTCCATACCGGCGCGAGGCGGGTCGACAAAAATACTGCCGAACGCGTAGCTTTTCAGGTCGATGCCGGCCAAGCGACGGAAAGGACGCACGTCGTTCAAGGCTTGCGTCAGCTCTTCAGCGGACAAACGCACCAACTTGACGTTAGTCACGCCGTTGTCGTCGAGGTTGTTCAATGCGGCAGCAACGGAGGTTTTACTGATCTCGGTCGCCAATACATTACGAACCCGAGTTGCCAGCGGCAGGGTGAAGTTGCCATTGCCGCAATACAGCTCCAGCAAGTCGTCATCGCGCTGCCCAAGGGACTCGTACGCCCAGTTGAGCATTTTCTGGTTAACCGCGCCGTTGGGCTGGGTGAAGGAGCCTTCCGGTTGCTGATAGGTGAAGCTGCGACCGGCCACTTCCAAGGTCTCGATCGCATAATCGCGCCCGATCACAATGCGCTTGCCTTTCGAGCGGCCAATCACGCTGACGTTGAGGTCAGCGGCGAGTTTTTCTGCTGCCACCTGCCAGACATCGTCCAGCGGGCGGTGGTAACACAGCGTAATGATCGCGTCCCCGGCCAGAGTCGTCAGAAAATCCACCTGGAACAGCTTGAAGTTCAGCGTTGCGCTGGCCTCCCAGCGTTCGCGCAGCAAGGGCATCAATTCATTGATGCGCTGGCTGGCGATGGGGAAGTCGTCGATCAGGATCGGCGTGTGGTTGTTTCCCGGCGCGAACATCGCATAAAAGCGCTGCTGGTTTTCGCGCCACAAGCGGAACTCCGCACGCAGCCGATAGTGCTGCTGCGCTGACTCGAACAATTGGGGCTCTGGCGCGTCGAACGGCGCCAGTAGTTCACGCAAGCGCGTGGCTTTATCTGCGAGCTGACTGCTATAGCTCGCGGGGTCGAAGGGAACACTCATGCGCTAAACCAGCCCAACTTGATCACGAACAAAATTGAAAGAATCACCAACGCTGAGTTCAGCTCGCGGCCGCGCCCAGACATTAATTTGATCGCAGTCCAGGAGATAAACCCCAGGGCGATGCCGTTGGCGATGGAGAAGGTGAACGGCATGGCCAGTGCGGTGATCGCTACCGGAGCCGCAATGGTGATGTCGTCCCACTCGACTTCAGCCAGGCCGGACATCATCAGCACGCCAACGAACATCAGCGCCGGGGCGGTGGCGTAGGCCGGAACGCTGCCAGCCAACGGGGCGAAGAACAGCGCCAGCAGAAACAGAATCGCCACGACAATGGCAGTCAGACCGGTACGGCCACCGGCGCTGACGCCCGCTGCGGATTCGATGTAGCTGGTGGTGGTCGAAGTGCCCAGCAGCGAACCGACCATGGCGGCGGTACTGTCAGCGACCAACGCGCGGCCCATTTTCGGCATGTAGCCGTCCTTGCCCATCAACCCGGCGCGTTTGGCGACGCCGATCAAGGTGCCGGAGTTGTCGAACAAATCGACGAACAAGAACGAGAAAATCACGCTGAACAAGCCGATGTCCAACGCGCCCCTGATGTCCAGTTGCAGGAAGGTCGGGGCCAGGGACGGCGGCATCGACATCACGCCACCAAACGGCGAGAAGTGGAAGATGATGGACACAATCGTTACCGCCAGAATCCCGATCAACACCGCGCCTTTCACCCGCAGGGCTTCCAGCGCCACAATCAGGAAAAAGCCGAGGGTGGCGAGAATCGGTCCCGGTTTGGCCAAGTCGCCCAAGCCGACGAAGGTGGCTTGATCCGCCACCACGACGCCGGCGTTTTTCAGGGCGATCAGCGCCAGGAACAAGCCAATGCCTGCCGCAATGGCCGAGCGTAGCGGCAGCGGGATGCTGTTGATGATCCATTCGCGAATCTTGAAAATCGACAGGATGAAAAACATCACCGCCGAGATAAACACCGCGCCCAGCGCTACTTGCCAGGTGTGGCCCATGTGCAGAACCACGGTGTAGGTAAAGAAGGCGTTAAGGCCCATGCCCGGTGCGAGGGCGATCGGGTAGTTGGCGATGAAGCCCATGATGGCTGAGCCGATGGCAGCGGCAAGGCAGGTCGCGACGAAGACCGCGCCTTTGTCCATGCCGGTGTCGCCGAGGATGCTCGGGTTGACGAACAGGATGTAGGCCATGGCCAGGAACGTGGTGACGCCCGCGAGGATTTCGGTACGCACATTCGTATTGTGTGCGTTGAGTTGGAACAGCCTTTCCAGCATGTCTAGCTCCCCATGACGCATCCCGCGCCGTAAATGAATCGACTAAAACAGCAAAGCACAGGCTGTCGAATGCGCCCGTACATTTTCTGCATGTCGGAAAAAGCCGCGCATCATACCAGCCGCCCGAGTGGATGGCTGCTGGCAGATGTTCAATGGAAAACATGCAGGAAATCGGCCATGCCGTTTATCGGCACCTAATAGCGACCGGATCATAAAAGCTGACTACGCTCACAGGATTACTGCAAAGGAATTTTAGATGACTCAACGAGCCCTGATCGTCGTCGCGGACGGCATTGATGACCTGCAAAGCGTGACGCTGATTGATGTACTGCGCCGTGCCGAAGTTGAGGTGGTTGTCGCCAGCATTGAGTCACGGCGGATGCTAACGGCGGCACGCGGAACCCGTATGACTGCCGATGCCATGTTGGTCGATGTCTTAGCGCAACCCTTTGACGTGATCGTCCTGCCCGGTGGAATGCCAGGCGTTGAACATTTGGCTGCGCATCAGCCACTGGCTCAACGGCTGGTCGAACAGATGAAAGCCGGGTTTTTTTTTGCAGCCATCGGCGAGGCGCCTGCCGTTGCGTTGCAAGCCTACGGAGTGCTCAAACAAAGACGCATGACCTGCCATCCCGACGTGAGCAGTCGATTGTCGGGTTGCGTGTTTGTTGATCAACCGGTGGTGGTGGATGGCAATTGCATTACTGCCCAGGGTTCTACGGCGGCACTGGAGTTTGTATTGGTGCTGGTTGAGACCTTGTGCGGAAGGGGCAAGCGGGCGACGGTTTTGAAACTGTTGGGTTAATGCCCCGCTTCGGTCCCACAGGTTTCTCTGGCGATGCACAAATCTGTAAAAGCCAACAAGTTGGCGCTTACAGATGGTCGAGCAACCACATAGGGCCGGATATTCGCGCAAAGCCTGCGACAACACGTTGGCTCAAAGACGCCCATCGCGATGCCTGAACGTTTGCCCACCTCACGAAGTCGTAAAACCAAGACGCAGACAAACTGCGCTGTAACTACCTACCGTGAGGTTTCCATGAGCGTGACACCCCAAACGGATTTCGCTGGCCACGCGATCCGCCTGACTCTCAATGGCCAAATCCAACAGCTCGATGTGCAGCCGTGGACAACGCTGCTTGACCTGTTGCGCGACCAATTGGACCTGATCGGCACCAAAAAGGGTTGCGATCATGGCCAATGTGGCGCGTGTACTGTGCTGCGCGACGGCAAGCGCATCAATGCATGCCTGACGCTGGCAATCATGTGCGATGGCGCGGAGCTGACCACCATTGAGGGTCTGGCCCAAGGCGATACGTTGCACCCGTTGCAACAGGCCTTCATCAAACATGATGCGTTTCAGTGCGGATATTGCACCCCAGGCCAAATCTGCTCTGCGGTGGGGCTGGCGAACGAAGGCCGCGCTCACAGCTCGGCCGAGATTCAGGAAATGATGAGCGGCAATCTGTGCCGCTGTGGTGCGTACAGCAACATTCTTGCAGCTGTCGAAGAGACCTTGCCGCAATTGCGTGGGCAGCAGCCCGTCGTTCAACACGGAGGGGCTGACGAATGAATCCGTTTAACTACAGCAAACCGCTCGACGTGGCTCAGGCAATCAACTTGTCAGGCCCGGCCACGCGCTTTATTGCGGGCGGCACCAACCTGCTGGATTTGATGAAAGAAAACATCGCACGGCCGGAGCATTTGATCGATATCACCGGGCTGCCCCTGGGTGACGTTCATGACATGCCCAGCGGAGGCCTGTTGATTGGCGCACTGGTAAGCAATGCTGATCTGGCGTGGCACCCGCAAATCGAACTGCGCTATCCCTTGCTTTCCCAGGCGCTGCTCGCTGGGGCATCGCCGCAGTTACGCAACATGGCCACTACTGGCGGCAATCTGTTGCAACGCACCCGTTGTTACTACTTTTATGACGCCACTGTGCCTTGCAACAAGCGCGAACCAGGCAGCGGTTGCCCCGCGCGGGAAGGCTTAAATCGGATTCATGCGATCCTCGGCGCCAGCGACGAGTGCGTCGCCACCCACCCGTCCGACATGTGCGTAGCCTTGTCGGCGCTGGAGGCGGTGGTGCATGTACAGGGCCGTGATGGCGAGCGCACCCTGGCGTTTGCCGACTTCCACCGATTGCCAGGCGATGCCCCCGAGTGCGACAACCAGTTGGCCGACCATGAATTGATCACCGCTGTGGAGCTTCCCGCTGAAAGCTTTGCTGCCCACAGTAGTTATTTGAAAATCCGAGACCGAGCCTCCTATGCCTTTGCGCTGGTGTCTGTCGCCGCCGCGCTGGAAATGGACGGCGACGTCATTCTCGACGCACGGGTGGCGTTAGGTGGCGTGGCGCACAAACCTTGGCGCGATCAAGAGGCAGAAGCGTTGTTGATTGGCGAAGCCGCGACGGTCGAGCATTTCGCTGCATTCGCCGACGCAGTGCTTAAGCACGCACAGCCGCTGGAACACAATGGATTCAAAATTGAACTGGCACGCCGCGCAATCATTCGCGCCCTAGGCGATGCCGCTGCGGGAGGGCACGCCTGATGAACATTACTTCTTCCCCCATGGGTCAGTCGCTGGACCGCGTTGACGGTGTATTAAAGGTTACGGGTCAGGCGCGGTACGCCGGTGAGTTTCCAGAAGCCGGCCTGCTGCACGGTAGCGTGGTGTCCAGCACCATCGCTAAAGGTCGGGTAGTGAGCATTGACGCCTCAGCAGCACTGAAGGTGCCAGGTGTGGCGAGGGTTCTCGACCATCGCAATCGACCTATGCTCGCCAGTTACGACAAGGATTACGACGACGCTGACGCCGCCGAGGGCTCGCCGTTTCGCCCGCTGTATAACGACCGTGTCCTTTACAGTGGCCAGCCATTGGCCTTGGTGATCGCCGATACCCTTGAGCTGGCGCGCTATGCCGGTTCGTTGATCCGCATCGAATACGCCTACGAACCGCACGAAACCGATCTGCTGGCCGAGCAAGACGAGGCGCATACCGCGCCCGCCGAAACGCCCAAGCCACGCGGCAATTTCAAGGCAGAGCTGGCCGGTGCAGCACTGAGCATCGATGTTCACTACAGCACGCCGAACGAGTACCACAACCCAATGGAGCCCCACGCCTCGACGGTGCTTTACCGAGCTGATGGCAGCTTGCAGATTCACGACAAAACCCAAGGCCTGCAAAACTGCCAGAGCTACGTGCAAAAAGTCTTTGGGCTGGAAAAGGACCAGGTACGGATCCTGGCGGCGTTTGTCGGGGGCGCTTTTGGCTCTGGTTTGCGCCCGCAATATCAGCTGCCGTTGGCGGTGATGGCGGCGTTGGAGCTCAAGCGTTCCGTGCGCGTGACCCTGACTCGCCAGCAGATGTTTACCTTTGGTTATCGTCCGCGCACGTTGCAGCGCTTACGGTTGGGCGCTGCAGCCAATGGCCGGTTGGTAGCGGTGGGACACGATGCAATCGGCCAGACCTCGCGGTTCGAGGATTTCACCGAGCATGTGGTGGAATGGAGCGGCATGCTCTACGCCTGCGACAACGTTGAGTTGACCTACAAGCTGGCGCCGCTGGACGTCTATACCCCGCTGGATATGCGCGCCCCCGGTGCTGCGTTAGGCGTCAACGGTCTTGAATGCGCCATGGACGAGCTGGCATGTGCGCTGGCCATCGACCCGGTACAGCTGCGCTTGGTCAACTTTGCTGAGCGCAATGGTAACGAAGACAAACCCTATTCCAGTAAAGAGCTGCGAGCGTGTTATGCCCAGGGCGCGGAGCGCTTCGGTTGGGATCAGCGTAATCCCGAACCCCGCAGCATGCGCAACGGTCGGCAACTGATCGGTTGGGGAATGGCGGGCGGTGTCTGGGAGTCAATGCAAATGAAGGCCAGTGCCAAGGCGCAGATTGACGCTGACGGCAGATTGACCGTTAGCAGCGCAACCACTGACATTGGCACTGGCACCTACACCGTCATGACTCAAATCGCGGCGGCCAGCGCCGGGGTGGCGCTGGAAAACGTTACGTTTGTATTGGGTGATTCATCGCTGCCCACGGCGCCTCTGCAAGGTGGCTCATTCACCGTCTCATCAGTAGGCACGGCGGTGCAGCAAGCGTGTGAGGCACTTCGAGAAAAGCTGTTGGAAGCGGCTCGCGGTGTCAATCCGGCGTTGGCGTTGATAGCGGCAGACCAAGTGACGACCGCTGAGGGTTATTTGCACTGGGGTGAGCAGCGGCTTTCACTGGCGGAGGTCGTGCGCAGCCTCCCCGGACAACAGGTGGAGGTTCTGGTCGACGCCAAACCTGACGAAAAAAAGCGTAAGCCTTATGCCACGGCGACGCATTCGGCGGTGTTCGTCGAGGTCCAGGTGGATGAAGACTTGGGTACCGTGAATGTCAGTCGAGTGGTCAGTGCCATTGCGGCCGGGCAAGTGATCAACCTGAAGCTGGCGCGCAGCCAGATTCTCGGAGGCGTGGTCTGGGGCATCGGCATGGCGTTGCATGAAGAGGCGCAGACCGACCACACCCTGGGGCGCACCATGAACCACAGCCTGGCCGAATACCACATCCCGGTGAACGCGGATATCGGTCATATAGAGGTGATATTCGTTGAAGAAAATGACGACATCGTCAATGCGCTGGGTTCCAAAGGAGTCGGTGAAATCGGGATCTGTGGTGTCGCCGCCGCCGTGGCGAACGCCATCTACCACGCCACCGGCAAGCGGATTCGCGACTTCCCGATCACCTTGGATAAGTTGATTTAAAGGATGCCCCACACGCGTTATGCCTTTCGCCAACAAGTTGTTTCATGTCGCTAGGGTGCAAGCGCAGGTCGCATAGAGGCGTTTTGTTTGCGGGGCTGCTGGTTAATTTGGTACGACACGGCAACATTCGATTGCCGCGCTGCACATAAAAGATCAGTCAACCCGAGGGAGCACGCATGAAGAGATTTATCCGTCATATCGGTTGTGGTGTGTTGATGCTGAGCAGTACCGCGTTGATGGCGGCTGAGCCCGCCGCTTGCCAGAATGTGCGCATGGGCGTGGTCAACTGGACGGATGTAATTGCCACGAGTGCTGTGGCTGAAGTGCTGCTCCAGAACATGGGTTATCAGGTCAAACAAACCAGCGCGGCGCAACAAATCGTATTTGGTGGTATGCGGGACGGGCGGCTGGATGTGTTCCTTGGCTACTGGAAACCGGCCATGGATAAAAATATCGCACCGTTTATCGCGGCTAATCAGGTGAAGGTGCTCGAAAAACCGAGCATGAATGATGCTCAGGCGACTCTCGCGGTGCCCGATTATGTGGCTGCGGGTGGTCTCAAAACCTTCGCCGATATCGCCAAGTTCAAAGACAAACTCGGTGGCAAAATTTACGGCATCGAGCCTGGCACCGGTGCCAACTCCACCATCAAAGCCATGATCGACAGCAACCAGTTCGGCCTCGGTGGTTTTCAGCTGGTCGAATCGGGTGAAGCCGGCATGCTGGCGGCCGTGTCGCGGGCGATCAAGCGCAATGAGTGGGTGGTGTTCGTCGGCTGGACGCCGCATCCCATGAACATCAACATGAAAATCGCTTACTTAACGGGCAGTGAAGACGTGTTCGGCCCAAATGAAGGCGCCGCTACCGTGTCGGTCGTCACGGCACCGGATTACGCCCAGCGTTGCCCTAACGTCAGCCGCCTGCTGAGCAATCTGACGTTCAACGCCGCGCAGGAAAGCCAGTTGATGGTGCCGATAATGGACCGCAAAGCGCCAAACGACGTGGCCAAGCAGTGGCTGCGTGATCACCCTGAAGACGTGCAACGCTGGTTGGCCGGTGTCACCACGTTCGACGGTAAAGACGCGGCCAAAAACCTGCAACTTAGCCTCAGCCAATAACGCCAACGCCCTCGCAGTTGCCCGGCCCCGCCGTGTTGTTGGGCGGGGCTGGAGCTTGCATGATTTCACGCTATATTTTGTCTCCCGCGATGGCCGATTTTATCGCGCAGACCCTCAGTTTTACCGCCACAACCCCTGACATCAACGGCATGCGTGAAGCCTATTCGCGCATGTGCCGCGCCTTTACGCCTGAGCGACCAGCGGGTTTGGACGTTACTGACCTTCCCCTCGCCGAAGTGCCCGTGCGCTGTTACCGGCCTTTGGGTACAGCGCCCGCAAATGGCTGGCCGTGCGTGGTGTATTTGCACGGGGGTGGCTGGGTGGTGGGCGATCTGGAGTCTCACGATTTTTTGACCAGCGCGTTAGCGTCAGATTTGGGCGCAGTAGTTATCGCGGTGGATTACCGTTTGGCTCCGGAGTTTCCATTCCCGGCGGCGTTCGATGATTGCCTAGCCGTGTGGCGGGGTATCCAGCAACAGGCGAGCCGCTTGTTTATCGACCCGCAACGGGTGGGGATTGCCGGGGACAGCGCGGGCGGTAACCTGGCAGCGGCGCTCTGTTTAGCGTTGCGTGATAGCGGTGAACCTCAGCCCAAAGGACAAGCATTGCTGTATCCGGGGTTGGGCGGGGCATCGGACTTGCCGTCACGTAGCGAGTGTGCAGACGCGCCGTTGTTGAGCAATAGCGATCTGGAATGTTATCGAGCGCTGTACTTGACCCATCGTCATCAGGAAAAACTGCCCTACACGATGCCGTTGATGGCCAGCGATTTCAGCGGATTGGCCCCGGCATTCATAGCTTCGGCTCAATACGATCCGTTGCGGGATGACGGCGTTTACTACCACCAGGCACTGACTGATGCGCAGGTGCCCAGCGAGTTTTATCTGGGTGCCGGCTTGGTCCACGGTTGCTTACGGGCTAAAGGCAAGGCAGAAGAAGTGGATGCGTTGTATGGAAAGCTGTTAGCGGCTCTGCGTAAATTCTTGGTGTAAAGCCAAAATTCCCTGTAGGAGGGTCCGCCACATCTTCGACGCTGCGCTGTCGCGCAGCAAACTGGTTGGCACTTTGTGTGGTTTGAGGTTGCAGCGTGTCAGGACTGAAGCCTTCCCGAATAAATTCGGTCCCACAGTTTTTGGCGCTGCACAGATTTTTGTAGGAGCTGCCGAAGGCTGCGATTAGTCCGAGGACCTTCGCCAACAAGTTGGCTCCAGATGGTCGCCCGCCTGTAGATCGCCCGTGAATTGAATATCAAATTACGGAAAGAGGCCCCGTGAAACCATGCGGCCGAACGCCGGAGCGAGGGCCCGCATGGTGGGGCAAGCCCTTTTGGCGGGACCTTTTTGCGGTTCGGCGTTCCGACGTTTGAAAAAGGTTCCTCGCTGTAAAAGCGAAACCATAAGCTCAGCAACCACAAAGGCCGGATATACACGCCAAACCCAGCGCCAACCCATTGTTTTCAAAAGATTAAAAAGTAGTTTGATAAGAGCCAACGTGTTGGCGAGGCGGTGTATCAGGCATACCGCGTTATGCCCTTCGCCAACACGTTGGCTCCTTGGTTTTTACCCGTCCTAAACCGCCGCTTTTTCCTGCTCCACAACGATGTCCCGCATCCGGTCACGATTAGCCAATGTAGGGAACAGTTTGACCCAGGTTCCAGTCACCACCAGCGTACCGATACCGCCCAGTACCACAGCGGGCACGGTGCCGAACCAGTGGGCGGTCAGGCCCGATTCGAATTCGCCGAGCTGGTTGGACGCGCCAATGAACAAGCCATTCACCGCGCTGACCCGGCCGCGCATTTCGTCGGGGGTTTCGAGCTGAACGAACGAGGCGCGAATGACCATGCTGATCATGTCTGCCGCGCCGAGCACTGCCAGCACTGCCAGCGAAAACCAGAACGACGTCGACAGGCCAAAGGCGATGGTTGCCACGCCGAACACGCCCACTGAGGTGAACATCACACGACCGACATTACGGTCCACTGAGAATCGTGCCAGCCAGAACGACATCAGCAGCGCGCCCACTGCTGGAGCCGAACGCAGCAGGCCAAGGCCCCACGGCCCGGTGAGCAAAATATCTTTGGCGAACACCGGCAGTAGCGCCGTGGCCCCGCCCAGCAGTACTGCGAACAAATCCAGTGAAATCGCGCCGAGAATGTCCGGACGGCTGCGGATAAAGCGAATGCCTGCCAGCAATGAATTTAGGGTTGCTTTACCTGTGTTCAACGGTGTTTGACGCGCAGGCAGGTTAAACATCAGTACGCAGGCAATGATGTACAGCGCCACGGTCGGTCCGTAGACCCAAGAGCTGCCGAAGGCGTACAAAAAGCCGCCGAGAGCGGGCGCAACAATGGTCGCCGATTGCTGAGCCGACTGTGCAGCGGCCACCGCTCGCGGGAACAGCGTATTGGGCACGATGGAAGGCAGCAGCGCCTGAGTCGTTGGCATTTCGAACGAACGGGCCGCGCCGAGTAAAAACGACAGGATGAAGATTATTTCTGGGGTAATGGTGCGGGTGCTGCTGCTGATGAACAGCGCCAGTGCGATCAACGCTTGAGCCGCCTGACAAATCGATGCGACCTTGCGCCGGTCATAACGGTCTGCCACGTGCCCGGTGTGCAGCATGAAAATGACCCGTGGAATGAACTGAACCAGGCCCACAAGCCCCAGGTCCAGTACGTTGCCGGTCAATTGGTAAATGTTCCAGCCGATGGCGACGCTGAGCATCTGAAAGCCGCTGGCGGTGAAAATTCGTGCAAACCAAAACGCCAAAAACGGACGATGGTGACGCAATAGCGTAGCTTCTTGGTTCGGCATTTCGGGTGCGGCCTCGACGGTGACGGGCGAGGTTACCATGTGCTTTGTAACATTTGTTTGCGTCAGTGATAGTTGTCGTACCTCTTGTCACGAAGTGAGACAACTCGCCACGCGACAATCAACCGCACAGTTCAAGCCCCGAAATAGGTCTACTCTTTGATCCATGGTTGATCTGGATCAAGGTGTCGCACGGCGCTTTATTCCAGGTCTTCTGCAATCCTGCGTCGCGAAATTATTACAGAAAAATTCCAACACCCAGCACTCATATCTGTGGGGGCAGTTGGTGCTGACCTTGGTCAGTCGCCACAATCACCTGATTAGAGGAAGACCTATGTTCGGTTTGGAGGCAATTGATCTCGCCCGAATTCAGTTCGCATTCACCATTTCGTTTCACATCCTGTTCCCTGCCATCACCATTGGTTTGGCAAGTTACCTGGCGGTACTCGAAGGGTTGTGGCTGAAGACCAAGAACGATGTATACCGAGATCTGTACCACTTCTGGTCGAAAGTTTTTGCGGTTAACTTCGGCATGGGCGTGGTCTCTGGGCTGGTGATGGCCTATCAGTTCGGTACCAACTGGAGCCGGTTCTCTGACTTCGCCGGTTCCGTCACTGGTCCGCTGCTGACCTATGAGGTGTTGACTGCGTTCTTCCTGGAAGCTGGTTTCCTTGGGGTCATGCTCTTCGGCTGGAACAAGGTCGGGCGTAATTTACACTTCTTCTCCACCGTCATGGTCGCTATCGGCACCCTGATTTCGACATTCTGGATTTTGGCGTCCAACAGTTGGATGCAAACGCCCCAGGGTTTTGAAATAGTCGACGGCCGAGTGATCCCGGTGGATTGGCTGGCGGTGATTTTCAACCCGTCGTTCCCGTACCGCTTGGCGCACATGGCCACTGCGGCGTTTGTCGCCACCGCCTTCTTTGTCGGATCCTCTGCTGCTTGGCACCTGTTGCGTGGTCGCGATACCCCGCAAATCCGCACGATGTTGTCCATGGCAATGTGGATGGCGCTGGTGGTCGCGCCAATACAAGCGGTGATCGGCGATTTCCACGGCCTTAATACGTTGAAGTATCAACCGGCTAAAATCGCCGCGATTGAAGGCCACTGGGAAAACGATGGCGACAAGCCTACCCCGTTGATCCTGTTCGGTCTGCCGGACATGAAAGCCGAGAAAACCAAATACGCTGTAGAAATCCCCTACTTGGGCAGCTTGATCCTGACGCACACCTTGACCGAGCAAGTGCCAGCGCTCAAGAGCTTCAAGCCTGAAGATCGGCCTAATTCGACCATTGTGTTCTGGTCGTTCAGGGTCATGGTTGGCTTGGGCTTCCTGATGATTTTCACCGGGTTGTGGAGCCTCTGGCTGCGGATGCGCGGCAAGCTCTATCAATCCCGAGCGTTCTTGTACATGGCGTTGTGGATGGGGCCATCGGGGTTGATCGCAATGTTGGCCGGTTGGTTCACCACTGAAATCGGGCGCCAGCCATGGGTGGTTTACGGCCTGCTACGCACCGCAGATGCGTCTTCCGGGCATAGCTTCGGGCAGATGAGCCTGACGCTGGGCTTGTTTGTGGTGGTCTACTTCACGCTGTTCGGTGTGGGTCTGGGTTACATGATGCGTTTGGTGCGCAAAGGTCCGATCAACAACGAAGGCAAGGAACAGAAGCACGGCGGTCCTGGCCAGAAACGTACGCCTGCTCGTCCACTCTCCGCTGCCGTTGAAGGCTCCGAAGACGGCGACCCACACGACAGCCTGAGCAAGGGGAACTGAGTCATGGGTATTGATCTTCCGCTGATTTGGGCCGTAATCATCATCTTCGGCATCATGATGTACGTGGTTATGGATGGCTTCGACTTGGGCATCGGGATTCTTTTCCCGTTCATCAAGGACGATTCTGAGCGTGACGTGATGATGAACACGGTCGCGCCGGTGTGGGACGGTAATGAAACCTGGCTGGTATTGGGCGGCGCGGCGCTGTTTGGCGCGTTCCCGCTGGCCTATGCGGTCGTATTGTCGGCGCTGTACTTGCCGCTGATTCTGATGCTGATTGGTTTGATCTTTCGCGGCGTGGCCTTCGAGTTTCGCTTCAAGGCCAAGGCTGAGAAACGTCATTTGTGGGACATGGCGTTTATCGGTGGCTCGCTGACGGCTACGTTCTTTCAGGGCGTCGCGCTGGGGGCCTTTATTGACGGTATTCCGGTGGTCAATCGACAGTTTTCCGGTGGCTCATTGGATTGGCTGACGCCGTTTACGCTGTTTTGCGGGGTGGCGCTGATCGTTGCGTATGCGCTGCTGGGCTGCACGTGGTTGATCATGAAGACTGAAGGCAAGCTGCAAAAGCAGATGCATGATTTGGCGCGACCGTTGGCGTTGGTGGTGTTGGCCGTGACGGGCGTTGTCAGTATCTGGACACCTCTGGCCCATGCCGAAATCGCCCACCGTTGGTTCAGCCTGCCGAACCTGTTCTGGTTCTTGCCAGTGCCAGTGTTGGTGCTGGTCACGATGTACGGTTTGTTTAAAGCGGTGGCTCGGAACGCTCACTACACGCCTTTTCTGTTGACGCTGGTGTTGATCTTTCTCGGCTATAGCGGTTTGGGGATTAGCCTGTGGCCGCATATCGTGCCGCCGTCGATCACCATTTGGGACGCCGCCGCGCCGCCGCAAAGCCAAGGCTTTATGTTGGTGGGCACGCTGTTCATCATCCCGTTCATTCTGGGTTACACGTTCTGGAGCTACTACGTGTTCCGCGGCAAGGTGACTCACGAAGACGGTTATCACTAGGGGGGATGCGCTGATGGCTAGCAAAGGGTCTGTTCACGAACCAGACCCGGCCCTGAAAAAGCCGATGTGGCAGCGGGTCGGGTGGTTGATTGTGATTTACGTCGGCAGCGTAACAGCGCTGGGCATTGTCGCCTACGGCATGCGCTTGTTCATGAACGCAGCGGGGTTGACCAGTCATTAGGTGGTAACCCCACGACCCTGTAGATACCGTCTTGTTGGCGAAGCGCTCGATGCTGCGGTGTGGCAGAAAAGCTTCCCGAATTAATGCGGTCCCACAGGGTTTTACGATTGTCTGTGAGGCCGAATTCGTTCGGAAGGGCGCAGCAGTGCTTCACACAAACCGCGCGATTCACTTCCGCGCTTTAAGCACCATGAACTTTGGCGTAATCGCAATTTGCTCCACACCGCGAAATAATTTCGCCAGTTTGCTGTGATAGCCCAGATGCCGATTGCCGACGATGTACAGCGCGCCGCCAACCACCAGCGCGTCACGGGCCTGCTGGAACATGCGCCATGCCAAGAAGTCGCCAACAACTTGTTGTTGGTGGAACGGTGGGTTGCACAGCACCACGTCCAATGAGTCAGTCTCTTGGCCCGCCAGTCCATCCGCCGCTCGCACGATGACCTCCCGCTCCCCCAATACGGCCTGCCAATTTTCTTGCGCAGACTGCACCGCCATGAACGATTCATCCACCAATGTGTAATGCGCCTGCGGATTGCTCAGTGCGCTGGCAATCGCCAACACCCCATTGCCGCAGCCTACATCCGCGACACGTGCGCAGCCGAGGTCGGTCGGCAGATAAGGCAGAAATGCCCGTGTGCCAATGTCCAGCCCTTCGCGGCAAAACACGTTGGCGTGGTTGAGCAATTCGATGGCAGGCTCATCGAGGGTGTAGCGGGTAGGGTAGGGCGACGGCTGCACGCTCTTGAGTGCGGGCGTGGCAAATAATAAGCGCGCTTTTTTCACTGCCAGTGAGGCACTTACCGTCCCGACGTATTCCTCCAGCAACTCACCCGCAGCACGGGGTAAATGCTTCACCATGGCGGCGGCCACCACTTGGGCACCTGGCGCCAAGTGGCCTTGCAAGCGAATCAGCTGTTCTTCGAGCAAGGCCAGCGTTTTCGGTACGCGGATCAGCACCCAGTCAAACGACCCGGTAAATGACTCGTTTGCCGGAATCATGGGCACGGCGTTGAAGGGCTGGCCATTGCGTACCAGATTTTTTTCCAAACCTTGCAGCGCTAAAAATGAATCGCTGCTGCTGACCACCGCTGCATGGGTGGCCAAACTGGCGGCCAACGCGCCAAAACTGTCGTTGAGCACCAACACTCGGCTGCCCAATGTCAGCCCTTGTTCCGCAACATAACTGAGCAGGTATTCATCCGCAGCATCGAACGCCTGCAAAGGCTCATTCGGCTGGTCAGGCTGGCGGATGAGGTCGAGCTGAGCAAAGCGGCTGTTAAGCAGGGGCATGGGAAAAAAAACTCTGGTTCGGCGTTATTGCACGAACGCCACTGTTTATGGCGCTCGCAGAAGTTGCCGATTTTACGTGTTTTTCGCTCAATGGCCTCTGGTTTTACTCCTCGCTCTAAAACGCTTAAAGAACGCCGCACATGAACGCTTGCGCCACGGCGCCGGTTTTGTTGGCTGCGCCCAGCTTTTTAATCGCATTGCTGATATGAAAACGCACGGTGCGTTCTTTCAAATTGAGAATCGCGCTGATTTCGACTGCAGTCTTGCCGGCAGCGGACCATCTGAGGACGTCCGTTTCCCTGAGCGACAGCGACAGGTGATTGAGGTCCGTGGTCTGGGGTACATATCGTTTGTGCGTGATGGTGTGGAGCAAGTCGCTCAGCCACACGATCTGCTCGGCCTTGTCGACCTGTTTCGCCGAGGACGTAACGTCGTGGGTGCGGGCTTGAACCAGCATTCGTTCAATACCGTTAAGCGCCTGAATAGACTGTGTCCAGCCTTCGGGTTGTATGTAGGAAGGGGCATATTCACGGACTGTTTCATCAACAGCGGAGATCAAACCCTGTACCTCTTCTGCATTCCAGGTTTGCATTTTGAATGTCCGTACTCGTTGTAGGCATTTCAAGTGTAGAAAAAACCTGTCGGGAAAAGAGGGGATAGTTAGATGATTTACCTATGGCGTCTGAACGCTTTTGATTTAAAAGCCACTACAAACCGACGGTGTTTATCGACCGGACTTTGCGGGACACTGATGCACAACGTCCCGCCACAGGAGCCAGAAGCGCACATGACTGCCAGCGCAGAAAAATTTACCCGTCAGACGCTGCTCAACGTCACGCCATTGACGCCTAGCCTGTTCACATTGCGCACTACGCGCGATCCCGGCTTTCGATTCAGTGCGGGCCAATTCGCCCGCCTGGGGGTCGCCAAAGCCGACGGCAGCGTTGTGTGGCGGGCGTATTCGATGGTGTCGTCGCCCCACGATGAGTTCCTGGAGTTCTTTTCTATCGTCGTACCGGACGGGGAGTTCACCAGCGAGCTCAGCCGGTTGCGCGAAGGCGACACGCTGCTGATTGACCGCCAGGCGTTTGGGTACCTGACCCTTGACCGGTTCGCCGATGGACGGGATCTGTGGCTGTTATCCACCGGCACCGGGGTCGCGCCATTCCTTTCGATTCTTCAAGATTTTGAGGTGTGGGAGAAATTCGAGCGCATCATTCTGGTGTACAGCGTGCGCGAAAGTGGTGAATTGGCTTACCAGTCCTTGATCGCCGGGCTGAATGAGCGGGACTATTTGGCCGACTATGCAGGGAAATTGCTGTTTCTGCCGACGGTGACCCGTGAGCAGCATCCCGGGGCACTAAATGGGCGTATCACGCAATTGATCGAAAACGGTGAGCTGGAGAAAGCCGCTGGCATAGCGCTGACCCCGGAGCACTCGCGCGTCATGTTGTGCGGTAACCCGCAGATGATCGAAGACACCCGAACCCTGCTTAAGCAGCGGGATATGCAACTCAGCCTGAGCCGCCGACCGGGGCAAGTGGCGGTCGAGACCTACTGGTAAATCCGGTGCATCACGGTAGCGCCCGTTCGAGCGCGGTAACCGTGAGGTATCTATCAACCCAGGCGGGTCGGATCGGCAAGGATGCTTTCCAGTGGCCGCTCATTCTGCACTTTCAACAAATCACGAATTTCACCCAGTAGCACTTCTTCCGACGTGGGCGCCGGTGGCAGCGTAGGTGCGACCGCCTCTTGGCGCTTGAGGCGGTTGATGGCCTTGACGCCCATAAAAATTGCAAACGCCACGATCAAGAAGTCGATGATCGACTGGATGAACTTACCGTACGAAAGCATCACGGCGGGCAGCGCACCCTCGGCAGGGCGCAGGGTCACGGCCAAATCGCTGAAGTCCACCCCGCCAATCAACAGCCCAAGGGGCGGCATGACCACATCGCCGACGAACGACGAAACGATTTTGCCAAAGGCTGCGCCAATAATGATCCCGACAGCCATGTCGACCACATTGCCTTTGACGGCGAAGGCCTTGAACTCGCTAAGGACGCTCATGAGTTTGTTCCTTTTACAGATGAGTGATTCGAAAGTGTAAGACAGGTCTGCGTATCGTGCTTTTGCGACCTAGCAGTCGACAGGGTTTTCGCCGGTAAGTTTTATCCGAGCGGTATCGCTGCGCCGGCTGGTCGGCGATCCGCAGCGGTACAAACCTGCGTTATGATTGTTCCCTTTTTACGACTGGGGTGGTTATGGCCAAGGCTAAGCGCATGTATGGCTGCACGGAGTGCGGGGCGACTTTTCCGAAATGGGCTGGCCAGTGCGGCGAATGCGGCGCCTGGAACACCTTGGTCGAAACGATGCTTGAAAATGGTGCCGCCACGCCACCCAGCGGACGTACCGGCTGGACCGGGCAAAAAGCACAGATCAGAACCTTGGCCGAAGTCAGCGTCGAGGAGATGCCGCGATTTACCACTAACTCCACCGAACTCGACCGGGTACTCGGCGGCGGTTTGGTGGACGGCTCGGTGGTGCTGATCGGCGGCGATCCGGGCATCGGTAAATCCACCATTCTGTTGCAAACCCTTTGCGCGCTGGCTGAGCAAATGCCCGCGCTGTACGTCACCGGCGAAGAATCGCAGCAGCAAGTTGCCATGCGCGCTCGTCGTTTGGGGCTGGCGCAAGACAAACTTCGGGTCATGACCGAAACCTGTATTGAAACCATTATCGCCACGGCGCGCATCGAACAGCCCAAGGTCATGGTCATCGACTCGATCCAGACCATTTACACCGAACAATTGCAGTCCGCGCCGGGCGGCGTGTCACAAGTGCGTGAAAGCGCGGCGTTGCTGGTGCGCTACGCCAAACAAAGCGGTACCGCGATTTTCCTCGTGGGTCACGTCACCAAAGAAGGCGCACTGGCCGGGCCGCGTGTTCTGGAACACATGGTCGACACCGTGTTGTATTTCGAAGGCGAGTCAGACGGTCGTCTGCGCCTGCTGCGCGCGGTAAAGAATCGGTTTGGTGCGGTCAATGAGTTGGGCGTGTTTGGCATGACCGACAAAGGCTTGAAAGAAGTCTCCAACCCCTCGGCAATTTTCCTGACGCGTGCCGAAGAAGAAGTGCCCGGCAGCGTGGTGATGGCGACGTGGGAAGGCACTCGGCCGATGCTGGTGGAGGTTCAGGCGTTGGTGGATGACAGCCATTTGGCCAATCCACGTCGGGTCACTCTCGGCCTGGACCAGAATCGTCTGGCCATGTTGCTCGCAGTCTTGCATCGCCACGGCGGTATTCCTACCCATGATCAGGATGTGTTTCTGAACGTGGTCGGCGGCGTGAAAGTATTGGAAACGGCGTCGGATCTGGCGCTGATGGCGGCTGTTATCTCCAGCCTGCGTAACCGGCCGCTGCCCCACGACCTGCTGGTGTTCGGAGAAATCGGCCTGTCAGGCGAAGTCCGCCCGGTGCCGAGCGGTCAAGAGCGTTTGAAAGAAGCGGCCAAGCATGGCTTCAAGCGGGCTATCGTGCCCAAAGGCAATGCACCCAAAGAAGCGCCGGCAGGGCTGCAAGTGATTGCAGTCACCCGACTTGAGCAGGCGTTGGACGCCTTGTTCGAGTGATTGAAAAGACGTTGGCTCACGTCTGTTCGTAAATCAGGTGTGCGCTGCGAATCTTATTCGCCGAAATACGGGGCCGATTGAGGGGCCAGGATAGAGTGATGCCGAACATCACTCTTCCACTAACGCGCGCATTTCGCGCTCCAACTCTGCCATGTCGCCCAGATTCAACTCGATCAGCCGGCGCAAATGGCTGATCGAATCCAGACCGATGTGCAGACAGACAAACCCCAGCTGTTTGTTCGCTTCATGGCTTAACTCAACATCCATGTGGACATCGACGTCTTCGCTCAAGTGAATCGTGACGCCGAAGGGCCGCTCCGGGTCGCCGAGCCAAGGCGTCGGACACTGGATCAGTAAGCCTTTGAGGGACAGGTCGGTGAGCTGCACAAGCCAGCGATTCTGGCCTTGACTGAGTTCGGTTTTTGCATCGAAAGCGAAGCGTTTGAAGCGTCGGCGGTCCGCGTGGGAGTCGGTCATGATGTTGTCCTCTGATGCGCTGACTATAGCTTCATACGCTGCGCAGTACGTGTGAACATTTTCTCCCGGCGACTCGTTGAGGCGTTTAGTTCGCGTTTCGTCGGCGATATACCGCTCAAGACGATTGTGGGGGATGGCCTTTCGCGCTGGTGGGGCTAAACTCCGTGGGCTGTTCTTCTAGTCCACTCAGCTGGAAAATAAAAAAAATGAAAAACAATAATAGCCTGCTGCGTCATGTGCCCTGGCTAATCCTCTCGGTCATCGGTGCTTGTGCTCTGGGAGTCGTGGCCTTACGCCGTGGCGAACCCATCAGTGCGTTGTGGATAGTGGTCGCGTCTATCGCGATTTATCTGGTCGCTTATCGTTATTACAGCCTGTTCATCGCCACTAAAGTGATGCAGCTGGATCCCAATCGCGCCACCCCCGCTGTACTCAATAACGATGGTCTGGACTACGTGCCGACCAACAAACACATCCTCTTTGGTCACCACTTTGCCGCCATCGCTGGCGCCGGCCCACTGGTCGGCCCGGTGCTCGCTGCGCAAATGGGTTACTTGCCCGGTACGCTGTGGCTGATTGCTGGCGTGGTCTTGGCCGGTGCGGTGCAGGATTTCATGATCCTGTTCCTGTCCACGCGCCGTAACGGTCGCTCCTTGGGCGAGATGGTGCGCGAAGAAATGGGCGCCATCCCTGGCTCCATCGCGCTGTTCGGTTGCTTCCTGATCATGATCATCATCCTTGCGGTGCTGGCGTTGATCGTCGTCAAAGCATTGGCGGGCAGTCCGTGGGGCATGTTCACGGTACTCGCGACGATCCCGATTGCGATGTTCATGGGCATTTACATGCGCTACATCCGACCGGGCCGAATCGGTGAGATCTCATTGGTTGGCGTGATCTTGCTGTTGGCTTCCATCTGGATGGGCGGGCAAGTCGCTGCTGATCCGATTTGGGCCAAAGCATTTAGCTTCACTGGGGTTCAGATCACCTGGATGTTGGTCGGCTACGGCTTCGTTGCAGCGGTATTGCCGGTTTGGCTGCTGCTGGCACCGCGGGATTACCTGTCTACGTTCTTGAAAATCGGCACCATTCTCGCGTTGGCGATTGGCATTCTGATCATTTCGCCCGAGCTGAAAATGCCGGCGTTGACTCAGTTTACCGACGGCACCGGTCCGGTGTGGAAGGGTGGCTTGTTCCCATTTCTGTTTATCACCATCGCTTGTGGCGCCGTGTCCGGTTTCCACGCGTTGATTTCTTCGGGCACCACGCCCAAGCTGCTGGACAGCGAAGCCAACTCCCGTTACATCGGCTACGGCGCCATGCTCATGGAATCGTTCGTGGCCATCATGGCCATGGTTGCAGCTTCAGTGATTGATCCGGGCGTGTACTTCGCCATGAACAGCCCGGCAGCGATTGTCGGCGGTGACGTGGTAACCGTGGCACAAACCGTCAGCAGTTGGGGTTTTGCGATTACCCCGGACGCGTTGATGGCTGTGGCGAAAGACATCGGTGAAACCACGGTGCTGGCCCGAGCGGGTGGCGCACCCACGTTAGCCGTTGGCATTGCGCAAATTCTGCATAAGGCATTGCCCGGCAAAGACACCATGGCGTTCTGGTATCACTTCGCGATCCTGTTCGAAGCGTTGTTCATTTTGACGGCGGTCGATGCCGGCACCCGTGCCGGTCGCTTTATGCTCCAGGATTTACTCGGCACCATGGTGCCGTCGCTCAAGCGCACTGACTCTTGGCCCGCCAACCTGATCGCCACCGCCGGTTGTGTCGCGATGTGGGGTTATTTGCTGTACCAGGGCGTGATCGATCCATTGGGTGGGATCAACACCTTGTGGCCGTTGTTCGGCATCTCGAACCAGATGCTCGCCGGCATCGCGCTGATGCTCGCCACCGTGGTCCTGATCAAAATGAAGCGTCAGCGCTACATTTGGGTGCCCTTGTTACCAGCGGTTTGGTTGCTGATTTGCACCACCACAGCCGGCTACATCAAGCTGTTCGATCCAAGCCCAGCACTGGGTTTCCTCGCCTTGGCGAGCAAATACAAAACGGCGCTGGACGCGGGTCAGGTACTGGCCCCGGCCACTAGCGTCGACCAGATGCAGCACGTGATTTTCAACGCCTACACCAACGCCACGTTGACAGCGCTGTTCCTGTTCGTGGTATTCGCCATCCTGTTCTACGCGATCAAGGTCGGTGTAGCGGCATGGGGCAGCAAAGAGCGCACCGATAAGGAAGCGCCTTTCCAGGCCATGCCATTGAACACTGGCAAAGCGGGATTCATAGGAGGTGCAACCCATGTTTAATGACCTGAGTCGACTGGGGAAATACCTCGGTCAAGCCGCACGCTTGATGGTAGGCATGCCCGACTACGATAACTACGTCGCGCACATGCAACTGACGCACCCCGACAAACCGATGATGTCCTACGAGGCGTTCTTTCGGGAGCGTCAGGAAGCGCGTTATGGCGGAAAGGGCGGACCCAAGTGCTGTTGAGGCCTTGATTCGCTGCAGGGTTTGATCCAACGCGCCACGCCAGTCGTGGCGCGTTTTTATGTGTAGGAGTACCGATGACCGTTACCACCCCTATTCCGGTTACCGTTCTGAGTGGTTTTCTCGGAGCGGGCAAGACGACATTACTGCGTCATCTGCTCAAGGCTGAACACGGCCTGAAAATCGCAGTTATCGAAAATGAATTCAGCGATGCAGGGATCGACACCCAATTGCTCGGTACCGAGCCCGTGCAAGTCATGACCCTGTCCAACGGCTGCGTGTGCTGCACCATCCACACGGACCTGACCAAAGCGTTGTTCCTGCTGCTTGAACGTCTCGACAGCGGTGAAATTGCCTTCGATCGCTTGGTCATCGAATGCACCGGGCTCGCCGATCCGGCGCCTGTGGCGCAAACCTTCTTCATCGACGAAGAGCTGCGCGAGCGTTACATCCTTGACGGCATCATCACCTTGGTGGACGCCGCCCACGCCGAGCAGCACTTGACCCAAACTATCGCCCAGGCACAGATCGGTTTTGCGGATCGGTTGTTGGTGAGCAAGCGAGATCTGGTGGACGATGCGGCGTTCGAAGCGTTGAGTCTGCGCCTGACGCGAATCAACCGCCGCGCGCCGATTCGTATCGTCGAGCACGGCAACATTGATCTGGCCGAGTTGCTGGACGTGCGCGGCTTCAACCTCAACGCCGACCTTGGCGGCGGCATGAACCTGCGCCCGGTGATGCCAGCGGGCAACTCAATAGATCGCATCACCAGCCTGGTCTTGCGCAGCGATGTCCCATTGGATATCGAAAAACTCAGCGAATTCATGAACGAATTGCTGGAAGAACACGGCAACCAACTGTTGCGCTACAAGGGCGTACTCAGCATCGCCAACGAACCCCGTCGCATGGTGTTCCAAGGCGTGCTGAAGTTGTACGGCTTTGATTGGGACACTGAATGGGCGCAAGACGAAAAGCGCGAAAGCGTCATCGTGTTTATTGCTGATGACTTGCCGGAAGCGAAGATACGGGAAGGGTTTGAGCGGGTGATCGCAGGTTAATTGTAGGAGCCAACGTGTTGGCGAAGGGTTTCGCTGCGGTGTATCAGGCACGACGCCTCGCCAGCACGTTGACCCACAGGTTAGGTATCACCCAGACATAAAAAAGCCCGGCATAAGAGCCGGGCTTTTTTATGCAGCCAGTAACGGGTGTGTTAAGCGCCGTAGACCGGTAGCTTCGCACAGATGGCTTTTACTTTTTCACGTACGGCGTCGATCACGGCTTCATTATTCAGGTCTGCCAGGATGTCGCAGATCCAGCCAGCCAGTTCGATGCACTCTGCTTGCTTGAAGCCACGAGTGGTCACCGCTGGCGTGCCGAAGCGCAGGCCGGAGGTGACGAACGGGGAGCGTGGGTCGTTCGGCACCGAGTTCTTGTTAACGGTAATGAATGCGCGACCCAGTGCAGCGTCGGCGTCTTTGCCGGAGATGTCTTGCTTGATCAGCGACAGCAAAAACAAGTGGTTTTCAGTACCACCGGACACTACGTCGAAGCCGCGTTCAATGAATACGCCGGCCATGGCCTTGGCGTTCTTCACCACTTGTTCCTGGTAGGTCTTGAACTCAGGCTGCAGCGCTTCTTTGAAGCAGACTGCTTTGGCCGCGATCACGTGTTCCAGTGGGCCGCCTTGGGCGCCAGGGAAAACGGCCGAGTTCAACTTCTTCTCGATGTCGGCGTTGGCTTTGGCCAGAATCAGGCCGCCACGTGGACCGCGCAGGGTCTTGTGGGTAGTGGTGGTCACTACGTCAGCGTAAGGAACCGGGTTCGGATAAACGCCCGCTGCCACCAGACCGGCTACGTGAGCCATGTCGACGAACAGGTACGCGCCTACTTTGTCGGCGATTTCGCGGAAGCGTGGGAAATCCAGAATCTGCGAGTAAGCAGAGAAGCCCGCTACGATCATTTTTGGCTGGTGTTCAACGGCCAGGCGCTCGACTTCGTCGTAATCAATCAGGCCATTGCCGTCGATGCCGTACTGCACGGCGTTGTACAGCTTGCCCGACGAACTGACGCTAGCGCCGTGGGTCAAGTGACCGCCGTGGGCCAGGCTCATGCCCAGAATGGTGTCGCCGGCTTGCAGCAATGCCAGGTAAACCGCGCTGTTTGCCTGCGAACCGGCGTGGGGTTGAACGTTGGCGTAATCGGCGCCGAACAGCTCTTTGGCGCGGTCGATAGCCAGTTGCTCAACCACATCGACGAACTCACAGCCGCCATAGTAGCGCTTGCCTGGATAGCCTTCGGCGTACTTGTTGGTCAGTACCGAGCCTTGGGCTTCCATCACCGCAGGGCTGGTGTAGTTTTCCGAGGCGATCAGCTCGATGTGCTCTTCTTGGCGCTGAGCTTCTTGCTCCATTGCGGCGAAGAGATCGGAGTCGTACTTGGCGAGAGTCAAATCACGGCTGAACATGGCGGTCCTCATGGATCGGGGCAGTAGAAAAGAGGCCGCATTCTAACCCATAGGGTTTTATCTGGCATATGAAAGGGAATCATGTGCAGGACAAGCGGCGTTCACGCAGGACAAGACCTAACTCTCTGGAGCCAACTTGTTGGCGAAGCGACCTCGCTCACACACTGCGCCAGGCATCTCGCCACTACACGTTGGCTCTACAGGGCTGCCTTCAATCCAGCATAAACAACGCGTCGTTGCTGAATTGCGCTTCAAAGCGGGCGGGGGGCATTGGGCGGCCGAACAGGTAACCCTGAACTTCGTCACAGCCGTGCTCGCGCAAGAACTCAAGTTGCTCATGAGTTTCCACACCCTCGGCAATGACCGCCAGGTTCAGGCTGTGGGCCATGGCGATGATCGCTCGGGCGATTTGCGCGTCCTGTTCGCCCGATGGCAAACCGTCAACGAAGGAACGGTCGATTTTCAGCACGTCGATGGGGAACTGCTTAAGGTAGTTCAGCGATGAATAACCAGTGCCGAAGTCATCAATCGCGATGCTCAGGCCCAGTTGTTTCAGGCCATCAAGAATAAGCATGGCCTCGTTGACTTCACGCATCAGAATGCTTTCCGTCAGCTCCAGTTCCAGGCAAGCAGGTGGCAGGCCGCTTTCGCTGAGGATGGCGGCGATGCGGGTGCCTAACTGGCCGTCGCCGAATTGCCGGGCTGAAATGTTGACCGATACCTTGGGTACGCGAACGTTAGCTTGATGCCATTCCTTGAGCTGACGGCAGGCTTCGGTCAGCACCCAATCGCCGACCTCGACCACCAGCCCCAGCTCTTCAAGCACCGGTATGAACTCAACGGGCGGCACCAGGCCGCGACGCGGATGACGCCAGCGCAGCAGGGCTTCAGCCCCGGTCAGACGCTTACCGTCGCCACTGAACTGCGGCTGGTAATAAAGCGTGAATTCTTGCTGTTCGAGGGCATGCCGCAGGTCGCTTTCCAGTTCCAAACGCTCAAGGGCGCTGGCGTTCATGTCCGCCTGATAGAACTGGAAGTTGTTCTTGCCCCGTTCTTTGGCGTGGTACATGGCGGTGTCAGCGTTTTTCATCAACTGACTCAGCTCATTGCCGTCCTGCGGGCTAAGAGCAATGCCGATACTGGCAGTGACGAAAAACTCGCGGCCTTCCAGCACAAACGGCCTGACCAAGCTGGCGAGAATCTGTTCGGCGACATGGATCGCACGATTCAGCGCGATCTGCCGAGTCGCGCCCGGTTGCAGCAGCAACGTGAACTCATCTCCGCCCATGCGCGCCACTGTGTCGTCGTCCGCGACGCAACCCAGCAGGCGTGTCGCCATCTCTTTGAGCATGCGATCGCCGGCCGCATGACCCAATGAGTCGTTTATCGGTTTGAAACGGTCAAGGTCGAGGAACATCAATACAACCCACGCTTGCTGGCGCTCGGCCTGTTGCAGGGCGGTGTGCAGACGGTCCTGAAATAGCGTGCGGTTGGGCAAATGAGTCAGGGCGTCGTAATACGCCAGACGATGGATGCGTTGTTCACTGGCCTTGCGCTCACTGATGTCACTGAAGAAGCACACGTAGCTGGCAAGATCGCCTTCGTCGTCGAACACGGCGGTGATGCCGACCCACGCCGGGTAATGCTCGCCACTGCGGCGCTTGAGCCAGACTTCGCCTTCCCAACTGCCGCGTTGATGCAGTTGTTTGAGAATGTAGCGCAGGTGCGCTTCTTGCTGATCATCGACGGTCAGCATGGTGGGCAGTTGATCGAGCACCTGCGCTACGGCATAACCGCTGACCCGACTGAAAGCGTCGTTGGCCTGAACGATATAACCGGCGGGGTCGGTGATCAGGATGGCCGATGTAGAGTGTTCGAACACCGTGGCGGCCATGCGCAGGTCTTTTTCCGCGCGGCGTTGCTGGCTGATATCCCGGCCTACACCGAGAATGCCTTCGAACAGGCCGTGCTCATCCCACACCAAGATCAAGCGCAGCTCAATCGGCACCTTGCGTCCATCGCCGCGCAAGCAATCAAACAGGAACAGCTGTGTTGGCAGCTCCGCGCGCAGGACCGCGAGTTCATCGAGTTTGCCAAGGGATTTGGCCAGCCGGTCGAGCAGCGTGTACATACCGACCAGTTGTTGGGGGTTGGCAATGATCGACTGCCAGCCGTTATCGAGAATCCATTCGGCGCTGTAGCCCAAGACCGTCTGCACCGATGGACTGACGTAGTTGGGTTTCAAGTTGCTATCGGTGGAGAAAATCACGTCACTGATGCTTTCGGCGAGCATCCGGTAGCGCTGCTCACTGTCGCGCAAGGATTCACTGGCTTCGAGCTGCTCGGTGATGTCCTTGGCCAGGCCAATGATCCGCGTAACGTTATTGTCCTTGTCCCACGCGAGCGCTTGTTCACGTACGTCGAAGCGGCGCCATTGGTTGGTGGTGTCGCGAAAGCGCAGTTGGCAATGCAACAGCTCGACGTTGCCGTTTTGCCGCTGCTGAGTGCGCATGTTGTGGTAATACGCGGCATCGTCCGGGTGCAACAGGATTTCCCAGAAATACTCGCCCATCTGCTGCAGCTCGGTTTTGCTGTACCCCAGCGTCTTTCCGAGATGATGGTTGCTGTAGATCATCCGTTGACTGGGCCGGTCCTGCACGTACAAGTGATCCGGAACCGTGTGCACGACGTCGGACCAAAACCGTTCGCGTTCGATCAACGACAACTCGACGCGTTTGCGGCTGGTGATATCGCTGATGCTAAGGATCACCGACAGGTAGTCTGCCGGTTCCGCTGGTAGGCGCATGGTCAGCCACAGGTGTTGATCGTCGCCTTGGGGGTTGGCAACGCGGATCTCCAATTCCAGCCGGCTCTGTTTGCTCAGCACTGCGCGAATCAGTTGCAGGCCAATTCCCGGCAGGCTGTCGGTTTCATCTTTGAACAGTTGGACCCATGCCTGTGAGCTGGACTCGACATGCAGCAGGTCCAAAGCCACTTCGTTGACTTCAGTGATCCGCAGTTGCTGCAGCAGCTCATGGCAGCTCTGGGGATCGGTGGTCAACAAAAGGTCCAGATCGGCAGCGCTTTTCAATTGCAACTGTTCAATCTGGAGCGAAAGGCCTGACAAATTCAGCACGCAAAGCGCGACGTCGGTGCCGTCGAATATGTCGTGATAACGGCGCTGACTTTCGTAAAGCTGGCGTTGCCGGCGACGCAAGCTGGTCAGTGCCAATAACGGTATCAGCGAGCACAATAATCCGATCAGGCATTTGATCAGTAAGGGGGGAATCAAGGCTTGGCGTACGCTACTGGCATCGAATAGACCACGTAATGCCCAATCACCGTTGGTCAGCGGCGACAGCAAAACGGTCTGAATGTCGCTTTGGCTGGTGGCGTCAGGGCTGGCGCTGGCCGCCGCGGCCGCACTGGCTTCGTCACGGTAGATAACGTGCCGGGTAGACGCCGTTTCCAATTGCCACTTGGGCTGAAAGTCTTGGGCGGCTTGCTGGGTCAACGTGGCTAAAATATCCGGCGACAGGCGCAACGCCCAATAGCCTTTTGTCACGTCGCCCGGCTGACGGACCAGGAGATAAATCTGAGCGCCATCGGTGGCGTTCGAAAAATAATAAGGTCGGTCTTTAATACGCTGGGTCAGTTGTGCAAGCAATGCAGCGTCATCTGATGGCGCAATGCCCCGGCTGTCCTTCAGTACTTCCCCGGTGGCGTTCAACCACGCTGCGCTACGCAAAGAAGGTAAGGTCGAGCGCAGGTTGTCCAGCAATTGCGCCTGTTGTTTAACAGACGAAGTTTGTTGTTTTTGGTCGTCCAGAAGGTTCAGCATGACCTGCGCGGTGAGCGCCATGTTCAGGCTCAAACGATCGGCCAGCAACGTGCTGTAGTCGAGGCTACGCTGTCGCTGTCGGTCTTGGGTTTGCTGGAATTGATCAAGCAGCTGCCATAAAAGCAACACGAGCATCAGCAGCACCAACGCTGCCAGTGCACCTTTCAATGAGCCACGCAAAGCTGCCGTGGGCTCGCCGAGAGGAGGGCGTATCGAAGAAGTAGTTATTGGTGTGGACAAACGTTAATCCTGACGACTGGACTGAAGCAGCGAATGCGAAATGCACTATAAGCTGGACGCCCAAAGGGCGCATAGCATGCTCTGAAGTGTGGCTAAGTGCCAGTCTCATTAGGCTCAGTGGTTTGCCCTGTCGTACGCATTCGCGTAACTTTGCCTGACGTGTGTCTAGCCCAATTCCCACAATAGCGATTCCACTGCAAGCAAATATTGATCCAGATCCAGTAGTAATCAGGTCGGCAATCGGCCGCTTGGGGGGATACTGTTTTGTTTAGGGCTGCATTGTGTCTGGCGGCAACGGCCGTAGATAAATAAACTTCAATCGCTTTTGTCGAGGCTCGCGCTAAGCTCGCACTCTATTCATCGTCACACATCGGGTTTTCTTTCCATGGCTCAATACGTCTTTACCATGCATCGGCTGAGCAAAGTTGTGCCGCCGAAGCGGGAAATTCTAAAAAACATCTCCCTGTCATTTTTCCCAGGCGCCAAAATCGGCGTGCTGGGCCTAAACGGTTCGGGTAAGTCCACACTGTTGAAAATCATGGCCGGCGTCGACACCGAGTTCGACGGTGAAGCGCGTCCGATGCCAGAGCTCAACATTGGTTATCTGCCTCAAGAACCTCAGCTGGACCCCACCAAAACAGTGCGTGAAGTGGTGGAAGAGGCTGTTAGCGTGATCAAAAACGCGCAGGCACGTCTGGATGAGGTCTACGCCGAATACGCCGACCCTGATGCCGACTTCGATAAATTGGCGGCAGAACAGGCCAAGCTCGAAGCTATTTTGCAGGCCAGCGATGGGCACAACCTTGAGCGCCAGCTGGAGGTCGCCGGCGATGCACTGCGTCTACCGGCTTGGGACGCGAAAATCGAGTTTCTGTCCGGCGGTGAGAAACGCCGTGTCGCGCTGTGCCGTTTGCTGCTGTCGGCGCCCGACATGTTACTGCTCGACGAACCGACCAACCACTTGGACGCCGACTCCGTGGCGTGGTTGGAGCATTTTCTGCACGATTTCCCGGGCACTGTGGTTGCGATCACGCACGACCGGTACTTCCTCGACAACGTGGCCGGCTGGATTCTAGAACTCGACCGCGGTGCAGGTATTCCTTACGAGGGTAACTATTCGGGTTGGCTTGAAGCTAAGTCGGACCGTTTGGCCCAGGAATCCAAGCAGCAGTCGGCCCATGAAAAGGCCATGAAAGACGAGCTGGAATGGGTCCGTAAAGGCGCCAAAGCGCGTCAGTCGAAATCCAAGGCTCGTCTGCAGCGCTTCGAAGAAATGCAATCGCAGGAATTCCAGAAGCGCAGCGAGACCAACGAAATCTATATCCCTGCCGGCCCCCGTCTGGGCGACAAGGTCATCGAATTCAAAAACGTCAGCAAAGGCTATGGCGATCGCGTGTTGATCGACAACTTGTCGTTTGCCATGCCCAAAGGCGCCATCGTTGGCGTAATCGGCGGCAATGGCGCGGGTAAATCAACGCTGTTCCGGATGTTGATGGGCAAGGAAACGCCAGACTCGGGCACCATCGAAGTCGGCGATACCGTGCAATTGGCATGCGTCGATCAGAGTCGAGATGATCTGGACGGCAAGAAAACCGTGTGGGAAATGGTCTCCGACGGTTCCGATCAGATCCGCATCGGCAACTATGAAATTCCGTCGCGTACCTACGTGGGCCGTTTCAACTTCAAGGGCGGCGATCAGCAGAAGTTCGTTAAAGACTTGTCCGGTGGTGAGCGCGGTCGTCTGCACTTGGCGTTGACCCTTAAAGAGGGCGCCAATGTCTTGCTGCTCGACGAACCGTCCAACGACCTTGACGTGGAAACCTTGCGTTCACTTGAAGAAGCACTGCTCGACTTCCCAGGCGCTGCCATTGTGATCTCTCACGATCGGTGGTTCCTGGACCGCGTTGCGACTCATATCCTCGCCTACGAAGATGACTCGCAAGCGATCTTCTTTGAAGGTAACTACACCGAGTACGAAGCCGACCGCAAAAAGCGCCTCGGCGATTCAGCTTCCCAGCCGCACCGGGTGCGTCACAAGAAGTTGGCGTGATTTAGGCCATTTCACCAACCGCTGGCTCCTACAGGGATCGCACACGCTGTAGGAGCCAACGGTTGGTGAGCTTTTGGCCTTCAAGCATCCTTCTCAATCCGCAAAACCTCAATCAATTGATCCCCCGCCGGGCGCTTCCACAGGACCTCGTCGCCTACCGCTGCGCCGACTAATGCGCGGCCCAATGGCGACCCCCAATTGATCAACCCACTGCCTGCTTGCGCTTGGTCTTCGCCGACCAGTTGCACGCGCTGTTCGGTGTTGTCTTCATCCGCGAACGTTACCCAACTGCCGATTTGCACCTTGTCAGTCGAGTTCGCCGCAGCGACGACCTGAGCGCTTTGCAGGCGTTGATTGAAGTAACGCAGGTCACGTTCGATATCGGCCTGGCGTTGTTTGTCAGCCTGATCTCCCCGGGAGGATTGCTCAGTGTATTGCGCCTGCAACTGCGCAACTCGCGCGTGTAGTTGCTCAAGGCCGGCAGCGGTCACGTAGTTGGGTTGTTCACTGACTCGCCGCTCCACCGGCTGGTCGGCTTGGGCGGCAGCGTTATCTTCATTGACGAAAGCGCGGCTCATGGCGATTTCTCCCGTGTACTTGAACTGTTAGAGCTAACTTGTTGGCGAGGCGGCTGGGTGTGGTAAATCAGATAAGCCGCCTCGCGAACAAGTTCACTCTTATAAAACTACTTTTAGGCTCGGTCTTCCCTCACTCCGGCGTTGCTCCGGGCGTCGCCGTGAGCGGCCATCCTTGGCCGCGCACGGCTGCGTTCGGCCGCATGGTTTCACGGGGCCTCTTTGCGTAATTTGATATTCAATTCACCGGCGATCTATAGGCGGGCGACTATCTGTAAGAGCCAACGTGTTGGCGAAGGTCCTTCGGACCTATCGCAGCCTTCGGCAGCTACAGAATCTGTGCATCGCCAACATCTGTGGGACCGAATTTATTCGGGAAGGCTTCAGTCCTGACACCCTGCAACCTCAAACCACACAAAGTGCCACACAGTTTGCTGCGCGACAGCGCGGCGTCGAAGACGTGGCAGACTCTCCTACAGACTTTCGGCTCCGCGTGCGATGCATTCAGCTCGAGCACCGCTCAATAGTGATACCACTTCACTTCCAACATCACTTCGTTTACCGGTGACGTCAATTGGCTGAATTCCCGTTGAGCGGACAGGCGTAGGCCGAGGTTGCGTGACAGCTCCCATTGCTGATTCAGGCTCAGGTTGCGGCGCACTTCGCCATTGGTGAAGTAATCACTTTTGGCTTCAAGGCTCAGGTTACCCAGCGGATTGCGCCAGAGCAGGCCGCTGTCAAAGCCGGCTGCCGGGGACACGAGGGCTGAAAAGTCGGTGTTGTGTTCAACCCTTACCGTCCCCAGCGCAAAACCGAGCAGCTCGTCGCCTAATTGCCAGGTGCCGCCCGCGCCGCCATTGACATGGCTAACCAGTCTTTCTGAATCATGCTTGCCCAGTACCCGTTCGAGACCGCCCGTGACTTGCCAGGACCAAGGCTTGAGCAGTTCGGTGCGCGGCGTCAGGGAGCGGATGGTGGCGACGTCGAGCTGTTGCACTTGCCAATGGTTACCTTCGTACTGGCGCAGCTTGAGTTGCAGAATCTCGATCTGTGCCCCCAGTGGAAAACCATACGCGTTGTCGTTGAGGTCGTGATACGCCATGCGCAGGCCATATTCGGCGTAGGCTTTGTCGCCACGGCTCCCCGCTCCCAGTTGCCAGGTGCGGGATTCATGGCCGTCTTCTGGCAGTCCTGGGCGGGCAATGTCCAGCGGTGGTGGTGGGTTCTGGCTGATTGCACGCAGCAGGTCGAAACTGCGTTGCGAGCGCTCGGAGTCGCGTTCCTGTCCATTGGCGCGGTAACGTTCGAGGCGGTAGGCGGCGTCTTGAATCAACGCCCGGCGCTCTTTCGGTAGAAGCCGATAATCGCGGTTCTGTAGCTGTTTCTGGTCGGCGCTGACGTTCAGCACCCATTGCTGCTCCTCGTCATTTAACGGTGCTGCCCGGTTGAGCAACTCACGCTCACGGGATGGGCGGTAGTCGATCTTCTCGACCAGTGCGGCCTGTTTCACCGCGCGCACGGTGTCAGTGGGGATCGCCGTCAGCGGGAACAGTTTGGTCAGCTCAAGGCCCGGGCGTGCGACCTGGAGCAATTCCAGCAAACGGTAGGAACAGTTTTCGTCGAAGAAAAAATAACCGAAGCGAATCTGCTTGAGTTCCCAAACGTGCTCCACCATTCGCCCGGTTTCTTCAGGCGTCAGGTTGAGCCGGTACTCCCATAAATCACGGTTTTCCAGACTGCGGTATTCAGAGAGCTTTTCCTGATACGGCACCAGCGCGAACAGGCCGGGATAACCGCCCATCAAGCCTTTCCAAGCGTAAAGAATGCTGTTGTCCATCCCTTCGATGTAGGCGCCGAAGTTGATGGCGTAACTCAGCAGGGCCGTGTGGTCTTTCTGTACATCGGCCTGATCGATTCGCAGCAGGGTATGGCCGAACATCGACGAGGGACTGTTCAAATACGCCGCCGGGAAAATCAACACGGTGCTGTCCGGGGCTACGCTGCTGTACCACTGTTTGAAATCCGTGCAGTCCACGGCAGGCAAGTCGGTCAGGTGTAATTGATCACGAAGAAAGTGCGTGCGTGCCGGGTAAACGCATTGCGCATGGGCGTTTTGTCTCGCTGGGTCATTGCTCGCGGGCTTGTAGATCGCATCGAGGGTCGCGCGCAATTCCGCCGCAGGGTCATGGGCACCATTGGCCGCAAGAAAGAACGTGGGATCGTCAACGTAGCTGCGCCACCCGCCCAGTTTTGCAGTGACGTAATGACCCAGGGAAATCCAAAGGGGTGTGTTTGCTAGTTGCTGCAAGCGATCATTGTCGATAGGGGGCGCGGCATACAGCGGGGCGCAGACAAAGAGCGCCACAAAAACAATGCGTTTGGGCATAGACGGCAACTAGTCAGGATTAAGGATCACGGGTGTTGCGTTGTATCGAAGGCCTGCCCCTTTAACCGAGGGGCAGGTGAACGAACCTTAAGCCTGAGTCGCATATTTGGCCAGAACAGGATCGTTTTTCAACACTGCCAAGGTGTTGGTGTGAACATCATCGGCGGTGGTGTCAGCCTTGCTGAAAATCTGCTGGAAGTGCTCATGGGTGACTGCGGCGAAATGCGCACGGTCTTGCGGTGCAACGCCCAGCACCACCGCGTAGGTGGTCAATGCCTCGCCCTGGCCGACGGCCATGTCTTTAGAGAGTTCGTCCATCATGCCATTCATGGCAATCCAGGACTTGCCGCCGTAAGTCAGGGCGGCGTTAGTTGCGCACCCGTTAGTGCCAGAGGTCATGCCGAAAGTGGCATTACCCGACGACCCGTTAGTGGTCGACGCAAGGAAGTGCGCCGGCGTACCGCGCTGGCCCTCAAACAGCATGTTGCCCCAGCCACAGTCCGGGCCACCGGGTGCCTGAGCCATTGCGTTGAGAGATACCACGGTGAAAAGAGTACCGAGAAGAATCCGTTTCATAGCTTTATTCTCTTTTATGTTCATACCAAGGGTCGGGTTCCTGGCATATAAGGGCACCAGGGCTAGCCAGTTTTATTATGACCAGCTGCGCAATTTGGAGTTTAGGCACGATCCAAGGGTTCCGTGATTTATTGCAAATTGTTATCTGAAAAGTAGCTTTTGTCTCACGCGGACGGGGTCGCGACCCGGCGAAAAATATTCAGTTTCGGCGCGCCTTGCCAGCCGGGTGCGGCGAGCGCCAGAATGCCCCCATCTGCCCCGCCTGATGTAAGGATGACCGATGCCCGATACTGTTGCTGCTAGCCTGCGTCTTGCGCCCGAAGCGCTGACACGTCCTTTTTCCGCCGAACAGTTCAGCTTCACGACGACCAATGATCTGGAACCCTTTCGCGGTGTGCTCGGCCAGGAGCGAGCAGTCGAAGCCCTGCAGTTTGGCGTGGCCATGCCGCGCCCCGGTTACAACGTATTTGTCATGGGCGAACCTGGCACCGGTCGGTTCTCGTTTGTTAAGCGCTACCTCAAGGCTGAGGGCAAGCGCATGCAAACCCCTCCGGATTGGGTGTACGTCAATAACTTCGACGAGCCCCGCGAGCCGCGTGCGCTGGAATTGCCGTCTGGCAGCGCCGGGGCCTTTATCGCTGACATCAATGGCTTGATTGATAACCTGCTGGCAACCTTTCCGGCAGTGTTCGAACACCCTTCTTATCAGCAGAAAAAAAGCGCCATCGACCGAGCGTTCAACCAGCGTTACGACAAAGCGCTGGACGTAATCGAGCGTTTGGCGCTGGAAAAGGACATTGCCCTTTACCGTGACAGCACCAACATCGCTTTCACGCCGATGAGCGATGGCAAGGCGTTGGACGAGGCAGAATTTTCACAGCTACCGGAAGTTGACCGCGACCGCTTTCACGATGATATTTCCAGCCTCGAAGAGCGTCTCAACGAAGAGTTGGCCAGCTTGCCGCAATGGAAGCGTGAATCCAGCAACCTGATGCGCCACCTGAACGAAGAAACCATCACCTTGGCCTTACAGCCATTGTTGGCGCCGTTGTCGCAGAAATACGCCGAAAATGCCGGGGTCTGCGCGTACTTGCAGGCCGTGCAGGTGTACCTGTTGAGGACAGTGGTCGAGCAATTGGTCGACGACAGCAAAACCGACGCCGAGGCGCGTAAATTGCTCGAAGAGCAATACTGCCCGAGCCTGGTGGTGGGTCATCCGACCAACGCCGGCGCGCCAATTGTCTTTGAGCCACACCCGACGTACGACAACTTGTTTGGCCGCATCGAATACAGCACCGATCAAGGCGCGCTCTACACCACCTACCGTCAACTGCGTCCCGGCGCCTTGCACCGAGCCAACGGCGGTTTTCTGGTGCTTGAAGCGGAAAAAATGCTCAGTGAACCGTTTGTGTGGGACGCCCTGAAACGCGCCCTGCAATCACGCAAGCTGAAAATGGAATCGCCGCTGGGCGAGCTGGGTCGTCTGGCGACCGTGACATTGACTCCGCAGGTTATCCCGCTGCAGGTCAAGGTCATTATCATCGGTGCGCGTTCGCTGTATTACACGCTGCAGGACCTGGATCCAGACTTCCAGGAAATGTTCCGGGTACTGGTGGATTTCGATGAAGACATCCCGATGGTCGACGAAAGCCTGGAGCAGTTCGCCCAGTTGCTGAAAACCCGAACCTCGGAAGAAGGCATGGCGCCGTTGACCGCTGATGCGGTCGCGCGTTTGGCGACTTACAGTGCACGACTGGCCGAGCACCAAGGGCGCTTGTCGGCGCGTATCGGTGACTTGTTCCAGTTGGTCAGTGAAGCGGATTTCATTCGCCAACTGGCCAATGATGACAAAACCGACGCCGGGCATATCGAGCGGGCGCTCAAGGCCAAAGCGACCCGCACCGGTCGGGTGTCGGCGCGGATTCTCGACGACATGCTTGCCGGGATCATCCTCATTGATACCGATGGTGCTGCCGTGGGCAAGTGCAATGGGTTAACCGTGTTGGAAGTTGGCGACTCGGCCTTTGGCGTACCCGCGCGGATTTCAGCCACGGTCTATCCCGGTGGCAGTGGCATTGTCGACATTGAGCGCGAGGTGAATCTTGGTCAGCCGATTCACTCCAAGGGCGTGATGATCCTCACCGGTTACCTGGGCAGCCGTTACGCGCAAGAATTCCCGCTGGCGATCTCCGCGAGCATCGCGCTGGAACAGTCCTACGGGTATGTGGACGGGGACAGCGCGTCGCTCGGCGAAGCGTGCACCTTGATCTCCGCGTTGTCGAAAACGCCGCTCAAGCAGTGTTTCGCGATCACTGGCTCAATCAATCAATTCGGCGAAGTGCAGGCCGTGGGTGGGGTCAACGAGAAAATCGAGGGGTTCTTCCGGCTCTGCGAAGCCAGGGGCCTGACAGGCGACCACGGCGCCATCATTCCTCAAGCCAACGTCACCACCCTGATGCTTGATGAGCGGGTGCTTCAGGCTGTGCGGAACGGACAATTCCACATTTACGCCGTGCGCCAAGCTGACGAAGCATTGAGCTTGTTGGTAGGCGAACCCGCCGGAGCACCGAACGAAAAAGGCCAGTTTCCTGAAGGCAGCGTCAATGCTCGAGTGGTCGAGCGCTTGCGCGATATCGCCGAAATGCTCAGTGATGAAGACTTCAAGGAAGAGTTGGAAAAAGAACCGGCGCAGTTGCAGCCAGAGCTGAAAGCCTTGGCCAAGAAGAAGAAATAAACGGCAGGGCGCCGATGGGCAGAAATGACCATTCGGCGCCCCGTTGTTTTCCAGGCTTTTAGAATTCGACTTTTCTTCTATTCTGGAGAGACACACAGTTGTCAAAAGGATTGACGCGCGCCTCCCTGGTTTTGAGGCGTGAATACTGTAGCCAACAAGGAGCTCGCCATGTCGCGCAGCCTCTGCCTGACCCGCCAATGCCTGGGCTTAACGACCCGTATCGAATGTGTGATTCGCCCGCTCTCCGGGGATAACGGCATGTGGACCTTGCTGTTCGCCGCTGGTATGTCTGGCGAACAACCCTCCGCACTCAAAGCCCAAGGTCCGTTTCATGGCCCGCTGGCCGCCGAATCCGTATTGATGGCCATCGCTGAAAGCCTTGCCTTGCATGGATATCAAGTGGCTGAAGACGTGCCCATTTGGCAATTGCACCTGCAAGGCGAGCTGCGCCGTATTAATGGCGACAGCTCGCGTTGTCAGCGCTCATCACCGTTCTGAGTCGTAACGGCGTCGAGGTCTACTCGTCGTCGTCATCAGGTGTGGTCGGGGTATTCTGATTCAGCTGTTCAAGGCTGGCAGCATTCGGCTTGTCCAATTTTACCTGGAAGTTGTAATCGACACGCTTAAGGTCCGTGCGCTGGTAGGCTTCCAGGCTGGTCGGCTGACCGTAGAAGTAATGCACGTCGAACACATTTTCGCTGTACTGCGACGCTTGATGACTCACCGCGAGGATTTCCTTGAGGTACTTTCCCGAGTTGTCTTTTGCATAAAAACGCCATGTGTCAGTCGGGAATGCCGCCTGATCGATCACCAGTGCATTGCCTTTCAACGACAAACCTTTGGGCAACTCGGCGACGTCCATGAAGCTTTTTTCGATGTTTGCCAAGAACAGCGGCATCATGCCTTTTGCATAAGCTGGCAGTTGGGGGAATTGGGTCAAGTCGTAGCTGATATCGCCCTGTGCCACGTCGAGCTCGTAGGAGTCGAGCGGTAAGTCGATCTTGCTTCCCGGCTTATCATCGGCGCCTTGTGCGTAGAACGCGATCGGGCTGTCGTCGATGCTCAACGAGGACCCTACTAACTCTTCATTGAAGGTCTGCGGATGGCTGAACTCGATTTTCGCATCTTCCAGGTTTTCTACGTCCTGATGGATGACGATCGACTTCTTGAGTTGCTCCTCATTCATGTCGTAGGTTTTGAGGAAATCCGCCGCCTGATTGTCGTGCACCACGACCGGTAACAGCAGCGGCTGAACCTCTAGGCCAAAGGTGTGCTCATCGAATTGGCGTACCGGAACGCTCAGCTCGGTCTTGCTGATCTTGGTTTGCGAGTAATCCAGTACGCTGACATCGACCTTGTCCACCATCCCGTTGAAATACACCTTGGCGTAGTGGGTTTTTTGCTGGCGGTGGAAGGTGTGCATTTCTGCGTTGAGCTGAGCTTGAAACTCAGGGGTCAGTTGTTTCTGTTCCATCAACGCGTCGAGCTTCTTCTCGTAGAACGTAACTTGGCTAGGGTTCTGCGTGATTCCGCCCGCACGGGTGAGGAACTGCCCGGTTTTGTCTTGGGCCTGGACGACCAACGGGTTGAGTTCCTCGTCGACCAGTTCGTCGGGCAGGTCGGCGCTGTTTTCTATTTCAACTTCTGCGTAATTCTTGTCCAGGCTCACCAACGTGACCGTGATGTTGTCGTCAGCCCGTTTGGCGCCGACATCTTTTTTTGTCAGCTCAAAGCTGCTGACTTTGCGCGGCGTCACGACCTGCAGTTCGCCGATCAGCGTCACTGGGTTTGGCTTGTTTTTCTGGATGGGTGGCAGCGCGTCATCTTTGTACGGGTAGATCAATTCCAGGTCATTGGTCGCGGTTTCGCTATCGGTCGCCGGTACCAACTGGAGTTCGGTAGCTTCTTCTTCGCGGTCTTTGGAGAAAGGAACAACCTTTTGGTTGTCCAGCGTGACCGACTTCCAGTCCACATTGTGTGGGAACGGAAACTCATCAGGTGAGCGGAACGAGAACGGGAATATCGGTTCCAGTGTGGTCAAAAAGTCAGAATCGGAGGTTCTGCGTTGTATGAACAGGCCGTTTATATAGGTATCGGTTACCGCTTGGCTGTCAGGGTAATCCTTGAGCAGCGCCATAACGTCCTCGCCGTATTCCGTTTCTACCGGTTTCGTCTGCATTTCGAGCGCGATCCGCTGAATCATCAGCAGCGAAGCGCCTAGCGTGGTGACGGCTTCCTTCAGCTGCGGGTCTTGAATGGCCTCGACCTTCTTCTCGAGCTGATCAGCTTTCACCTTAAGCGCGGCGAGCTGTTGTTCCTCGGTTTTGTCGAAGCAGCCGCTCAATAGCAAAGAAAACGCCAGCGCGAGGCCGGTAAGCGGGAATCTGGATGCCATTCACGGTGTTCCTGTCAGGTGGTCGCAGCTCAGAAGTGTAAGGCACGGCGCAGAAGTACGAGGCGATATTTTCACTTCGCAGACCGATCAAAGTCTTGCGCACGTAGGCTTGTAACAATCGGCCCTGTTGCGATTGCACCCATTGATATCTCACTCAATAGACCGACGGGCCCACCTCAGGGTTGTCATTTCGCTGTGCTGTACGAAACTTACCTCTCGGACCTTGCACCGCGGCGAAAGGATTACCTTATGAATCTTCAAGAGCTGACCGCTTACGCACACGCTGGACATGTTGATGAATTGAATCTGATCTCGATGGAGGGTGGGATCTATCTACTGCAAGCCCGTATGCAAGGGATGGCGCACCCTCTCAACGACATGAGTGGCAAAACGATGCACCTGCGCTCGGTGGAGCATGCGCGAGACGTGCTGCATACGATGCCGGCCGTGCCGTTCAATCTGGTGCATTCAGTGGTTCACGATGAAATGTGTGGCTTGCGCAATGTCGACGAGCAAACCCTGCGTGTCCCGATTTCCTTCCGCTCTGCGTGGTAGTACCTGTGGATGGGGGGTGCTGCCCAATTGTGCTAGGCTGCTCGGCCTTTTAGTTCGGGGCGTCTTTATGGCGCTCCTCAGCGGAGCAGCGTTATGTCCGAAGTTAATCTGTCCACCGACGAAACCCGCGTCAGCTACGGTATCGGCCGCCAGTTGGGCGACCAACTGCGTGATAATCCGCCACCGGGCATCGACCTGGACGCGATCCTGGCTGGCCTGAATGACGCGTTTCATGGCAAAGAAAGCCGTGTTGACCAAGCGCAAATGGCTGCGAGCTTCAAAGTTATTCGCGAAATCATGCAAGCTGAAGCGGCGACCAAGGCTGAGCAAGCCGCCGGCGCTGGCCTGGCTTATCTTGCTGAGAACAGCAAACGCGAAGGCGTGACCACTCTGCCTTCCGGCCTGCAATTCGAAGTGCTGACCGCGGGCGAGGGCGCTTCGCCGTCCATTGACGACCAGGTTCGTACTCACTACCACGGCACGCTGATCGACGGCACCGTCTTCGACAGCTCTTATGATCGTGGCGAGCCTGCTGAATTTCCGGTCAGCGGCGTCATTGCCGGCTGGACTGAAGCGCTGCAACTGATGAAAGCCGGTAGCAAGTGGCGTTTGCACGTTCCGAGTGAACTGGCTTACGGCGCTCAGGGCGCTGGCAGCATTGCACCACACACTGTTTTGGTATTTGACGTCGAGTTGCTGGACGTACTGTAAGTAGCCCTTCCACGCTGATGATTGCTGAGCGGATCGACCAGATTCGTTCAGCAATCGTGGTTGGAGAGGCTGTTGTCAAACCCCATGTTCAGTGCAGCTCACCGGCAGGTCGTAATGCCCGTGCGTAGCAAAACAGAAACAAATTACGCACCGTTTCCTTCAGTACGCCGGGTTCATTCGAACTTAGGTCCGTGACATCCAGATCGCCCTGATCACGTAATTCACCCAGCGCCTCCTCCCCCAGCACTGCACAGACTTCTCCCGTTTCCCGGTGAAGAATTCGCAGGTACGGATGTGGGCGGTCCAGCCATGCATCGATCAAATAAGTCATGTCTCATCTCCTCTGAGGCTTAATGAGAATAATTCTTATTTCGATAATAGCAAGGGACTATTGGATATTTTGTGGGAAAGACAGCTAGCGGCAGAGCAGCGGAATTTTTCTGTAGCCAACTTGCTGGCGAGGGGCAAATCCTGTGGGAGCGAATTCATTCGCGAAAGCCGCGATGCGGTCTTCCAGACAAACAGCGTCGTCCGATTCCCGAATAAATTCGGTCCTACAGAAAATCACACGTACCGGTGGGATTAGTGCGTACGCGCTACCGCGAATTCACTCAGTTCTATCAATGCGTCGCGGTATTCGCTAGCAGGCAGTACGTCGAGACAGGCAATGGCGCGGACTACGTAGTCACGCGCCAACTGCGCGGTGTAATCCAGGGCGCCCGCATTTTCGACGGCTTCTCGGATGCTTTCGAGGTCTTCAAGGCCTCCTTTCTGGATAGCCTGGCGTACCAGGGCGGCCTGTTCCGGGGTGCCTTCGCGCATGGTGTAGATCAGCGGCAAGGTAGGTTTACCTTCGGCCAAGTCATCACCGACGTTTTTACCCAGGGTTTCAGCGTCGCCGCGATAATCCAGTAGGTCATCGACCAACTGAAACGCTACACCCAGATGGTCGCCAAAGGTGCGCAGGGCTTCGCTTTGCTCAAGTGAGGCTTCGCACAGGGCCGCAGCGCTGTGGGTCGAGGCTTCGAACAGCATGGCTGTCTTGCCGCGAATCACTTCCATGTAGGTTTCTTCGGTGGTGCTGGCGTCACGAATCTTCGACAGCTGCAACACTTCGCCTTCGGCAATCACGCGGGTGGCTTTGGACAGGATTTTCATCACTGGCATCGAGCCTAATTCGACCATCATCTCGAAGGAGCGCGAATATAGGAAGTCACCGACCAAAACGCTGGGAGCGTTGCCCCACAAGGCATTGGCGGTGGAACGGCCACGGCGCATGCCGGACATGTCAACGACGTCGTCGTGCAGCAAGGTCGCGGTGTGCAGGAACTCGATGGTCGCCGCCAGCAGGCGCAGATCGTCACCTTCGCGACCCAGCGCCTTGCCACACAGCAAGACCAATAAAGGACGCAGACGCTTACCGCCAGCCGAGGTAATGTAGTCGCCGATTTTGGACACCAGCGGCACACGCGAAGCCAGCTGCTTCTTGATGATGACGTCAACGGCACTAAAGTCGTCCGCCACCGCGCGGTAGAAAGCTTGGGGTTGCATCAGCGACAGGTGCTCCAGAAGGGTTGCGCGGCATGCTAGGTGCGGGGCCGGAACCTGTCAAGGCATGACGTTTAGGCACTTGCATCGCGTTTGCGCCTTGCGTACAATCGCGCACCCTAACTTTCCTGGGCAGCACCTGCCTTACGCAATTGCAACGGGCCCTCCAGCCCAACGCAGCCATGCCAGCCGATACTCTACTTATAAAGAGCTGGGTGAGCAGGATTAACGGAGAAATACCATGTACGCAGTAATTGTTACCGGTGGCAAGCAGTACAAAGTCGCCCCGGGCGAATACCTGAAGATCGAAAAGCTCGAAATCGCTACCGGCGAATCCGTGACTTTTGATCGTGTTTTGTTGATCGGCGACGGCGAAGAAGTCAACATCGGCGCTCCTGTCGTTGTAGGCGCAACCGTTGTTGCTGAGGTGATCTCCCAAGGTCGCCACGATAAAATCCGCATCATCAAGTTCCGTCGTCGTAAGCACCACATGAAGCGTATGGGCCACCGCCAGTGGTACACCGAGATCAAAATCACCGGTATTCAGGCTTAATTCAGCCTAATCCTCTATTTGGAGTATTGAACTCATGGCACACAAAAAAGCTGGTGGTAGTACCCGTAACGGTCGTGACTCAGAGGCCAAACGCCTTGGCGTCAAGATGTATGGCGGCCAGGCAATCATTCCGGGCAACATCATCGTGCGTCAGCGCGGCACCCAATTCCACGCTGGCTACGGCGTTGGCATGGGTAAAGATCACACCCTGTTCGCGAAAGTGGAAGGCGTGATCAAGTTCCAGGTTAAAGGCGCCTTCGGTCGTCGTTACGTAAGCATCGTTCCGAAGACTGCAGCTGCAGTAGTCGTCGCTGCATAATTACGTAGTTGCTGGAAAAGCCCTGTCTCGCGACGGGGCTTTTTTGTTTGTAGGCGTAGGTGAGTCTCTTGCAAAACTGTTTGTGCGGGCTGTTGTGATGTGGACCTCTGAGGTCGCTGGTTTCTGATCGGTATCGCAACGCTCATTTTTGGCAAGAGTCTTATATTTTTGTACTATTCAGCTCGTCCCTGTGGCGAGAGGCGTGCTTTCAAAATGAAGTTTGTTGATGAAGTTTCGATTCGAGTAAAAGCAGGCGATGGTGGCAACGGATGCATGAGCTTCCGTCGCGAAAAATTTATTGAAAACGGCGGCCCTAACGGCGGTGATGGGGGTGATGGCGGCTCGATCTACATGATCGCCGACGAAAACCTCAACACCCTGGTCGACTACCGTTACACCCGTCACTTTGACGCTGAGCGCGGTTCCAACGGCGGCAGCGCAGACTGCACCGGGAAAAAAGGCGAAGAGATGGTTCTGCGCGTACCGGTAGGCACCACGGTGATCGATGCGGCGACCCAGGAAATCATCGGCGACTTGACCAAGGCGGGCCAGCGTCTGCTGGTAGCGAGCGGCGGCTGGCACGGTCTGGGCAACACCCGTTTCAAATCCAGCACTAACCGAGCGCCACGTCAGACCTCGCCAGGCAAATTCGGCGATCAGCGTGACCTTAAGCTGGAATTGAAAGTGCTGGCGGACGTTGGGTTGCTGGGCTTGCCGAACGCGGGTAAAAGCACGTTTATTCGCTCCGTTTCAGCGGCCAAGCCGAAGGTGGCGGACTATCCGTTCACTACCTTGATCCCGAACCTGGGCGTCGTCAGTGTTGACCGCTGGAAAAGCTTCGTGGTCGCTGACATCCCTGGCTTGATCGAAGGCGCTTCCGACGGCGCGGGCCTGGGCATCCGTTTCCTCAAGCACTTGGCGCGTACGCGTTTGCTGCTGCACCTCGTCGACATGGCGCCGCTGGATGAAACCAGCGCACCTGACGCAGCCGAGGTTATCGTTAACGAGTTGGTCAAGTTCAGCCCGTCACTGGCTGATCGTGATCGCTGGTTGGTGCTGAACAAGTGCGATCAGATCCTCGAAGAAGAGCATGAAGAGCGGGTCAAGGAAATCGTTGACCGTTTGGAGTGGACGGGCCCGGTCTATGTGATCTCGGCTATCTCCAAGCAGGGCACCGAGCAGCTTAGCCGCGACATCATGCGTTACCTCGAAGAGCGTAACCTGCGTATCGTTGAAGACCCTGTCTTCGCCCGTGAACTGGCCGAACTGGATCAGAACATCGAAGACGAAGCGCGCGCTCAGTTGCAAGCGCTGGATGATGCGCGCACCTTGCGCCGCACGGGTGTGAAGAGCGTGCACGACGCCGAAGAAGATGTGTGGGGCGATGACGATGAGGACGATGAAGACGGTCCGGAAATCATTTACGTCCGTGACTGATCGGGTGCAGTAAACTGAACGCCGCTATTATTAGCGGCGTTTTTGTATCTCGAATTAATCAAAATTCTCTGGCTAAGGTTGGAAGATGATGCGCAGCAAAGTGACAGGTGCCCAGCGCTGGGTCGTGAAAATCGGCAGCGCGCTGCTGACGGCTGACGGCAAAGGGCTGGATCGGACGGCAATGGCGGTCTGGGTCAAACAGATGGTGGCGCTGCAAGAAGCGGGCGTCGAACTGATTCTGGTGTCTTCCGGTGCTGTCGCCGCTGGCATGAGTCGTTTGGGTTGGACCGTTCGGCCCAGCGCCATGCACGAGCTGCAGGCTGCGGCCGCCATCGGCCAGATGGGGCTAGTACAGGCGTGGGAATCCAGCTTTGCTGAGCACGGCCGCCATACTGCGCAGATTTTGCTGACTCACGACGACCTGTCCGACCGCAAGCGCTACCTGAACGCTCGTAGCACCTTGCGCACGCTGGTCGACCTGGGCGTAGTCCCGGTGATCAACGAAAACGACACCGTGGTCACCGACGAGATTCGTTTCGGCGACAACGACACGCTGGCGGCGCTGGTGGCCAATTTAGTCGAAGCTGATTTGTTGGTAATCCTCACGGACCGCGACGGTATGTTCGATGCGGACCCTCGCAATAACCCCAATGCCAAGCTGATTCACGAGGCGCGTGCCGACGATCCGGCGCTGGACGCTGTCGCTGGCGGCACTGGCGGCGCACTGGGTCGTGGCGGCATGCAGACTAAGTTGCGTGCCGCGCGGCTGGCTGCACGTTCGGGCGCGTATACCGTGATTGTCGGCGGGTTGATTGATCGTGTCTTGGCGCGTCTTAAAGAGGGCGAGCAACTGGGCACATTGCTGTCTCCCGAGCGCGAAATGCTCGCGGCACGCAAGCAATGGCTTGCCGGGCATTTGCAAACCCGTGGCACCCTGGTGCTCGACGCGGGCGCGGTTGTGGCGCTGGCGGAGGGTCATCGAAGCTTGTTGCCAGTGGGTGTAAAGCTGGTCCAAGGCAGCTTTCGACGGGGCGAAATGGTGGTGTGTGTCGCTCCGGACGGTCGTGAAGTAGCTCGGGGCTTGAGTAACTACAGTGCGCTGGAAGCACAAAAAATAATTGGCCAGTCTTCTGATGCCATCGTTCGCGTGTTGGGCTACATGGCCGAGCCGGAGCTGGTGCATCGCGACAATTTGATTCTGGTCTGAGTGGCGACGCCTCATTAAGGAAGATGCTATGCGAATCGTATGTGGGTTGTTGGGTGTTTTGTTGGCTGTTCCGTTGCTGGCTTCGGCGGAAGAGATCGGTTCGGTGTCGACGGTGTTCAAGTTTGTCGGCCCGAACGACCGGATTGTGATCGAGGCGTTTGATGATCCCAAGGTCGAAGGCGTGACCTGTTACCTGTCCCGAGCGAAAACGGGCGGAGTGAAAGGTGGTTTGGGTCTTGCTGAAGACCGTGCCGAGGCATCCCTTGCGTGTCGTCAGGTGGGGCCGATCAAGTTTACGGAGCCGTTGAAGGACGGCGACGAGGTGTTTAAGGAGCGCACGTCGCTGGTGTTCAAAACCATGCAAGTGGTTCGTTTCCTCGACAAAAAGCGCAACACCTTGGTGTACCTGGTCTATAGCGACCGAGTCATCGAAGGCAGCCCGCAAAACGCCGTGACCGCGATTCCGATCCTGCCATGGGTGTCTGCTCCGCCAGCGCAATAATCCCCTCAAGTAGATACCGACTTGTTGGCGAGAGGGCCTGAGGTGGCTTGGATGAAGCGCCGCCTCGCCAACAAGTTGGCTCCTACAGGTTTCTTCTGGGCAATAAAAAACCGACCCTAGGGTCGGTTTTTTAAAAGCTTATCGCTTAAGCAGCAACAGCAAGGTTCAGAGCCTTGACGTGACCGTTCAGGCGGCTCTTATGGCGAGCAGCTTTGTTCTTGTGGATGATGCCTTTATCGGCCATACGGTCGATGATTGGCACAGCCAGAACATAAGCAGCTTGCGCTTTTTCAGCGTCTTTTGCGTCAATGGCCTTAATTACATTCTTGATGTAAGTACGAACCATGGAACGCAGGCTGGCGTTGTGGCTGCGACGCTTCTCAGCCTGTTTTGCACGTTTTTTGGCGGAAGGTGTGTTGGCCACCGTCGAGCTCCTCGAAAGACTTGGGAATTAGCAAACAAAATAGGCCGCGAATCATGCCGACGAGTTGATGTCTTGTCAAGGGCAGATGATGCGTTCCGCTGAGTGGTGCTAATGCAACGCCGGGTTATTTATTTCCAGCGTGCGACCTGTAAACTCGCGGGGTTTGGCTCTGTGCTGCTGCGGCGCGGAGTATCGCATAAATGGACAGCCCAATGGCGGGTCCTTTAGCCAAGGCGCAAAACTCTTTCAATGAACCTACTCAGATCACTAGCTGCCGTCAGCTCTATTACGATGGTTTCCCGCGTTTTGGGCTTCGTGAGGGACACCATCATTGCGCGCACTTTTGGCGCAGGGATGGCGACGGATGCGTTTTTTATTGCGTTTAAACTGCCCAATCTGCTGCGTCGAATATTTGCCGAGGGCGCGTTCTCCCAGGCGTTCGTGCCGATTCTGGCTGAATATAAAAATCAAAAGGGCGAGGAGGCTGCGCGCACGCTGATCGCTTATGTCAGTGGTTTGCTAACGCTGGTATTGGCGGTTGTGACGTTAGTGGGGATCATCGCGGCACCCTGGGTGATTTGGATAACGGCCCCCGGTTTCGCCGATACGCCGGAAAAATTTGCCCTGACCACTGATCTGCTCCGGGTGACCTTTCCTTATATATTGCTCATTTCCTTGTCTTCGCTGGCCGGAGCGATCCTCAATACCTGGAATCGCTTCTCGGTGCCGGCGTTCGTGCCGACCCTGCTTAACCTCAGCATGATTGTGTTTGCGGTGTTCCTGACGCCGTATTTTCATCCGCCGGTCATGGTCCTCGGCTGGTCTGTATTGGTGGGGGGGTTGTTGCAGTTGCTGTATCAACTGCCGCACCTGAAGAAAATAGGCATGCTGGTCTTGCCGCGCCTGAATCTGCGGGACAGCGGCGTCTGGCGTGTCATGAAACAGATGCTACCGGCGATTCTCGGGGTCTCTGTCAGTCAGATTTCCTTGATCATCAACACCATCTTCGCTTCCTTCCTCGCAGCGGGTTCGGTCTCGTGGATGTATTACGCCGACCGCTTGATGGAGCTGCCTTCCGGGGTTCTCGGGGTAGCGCTGGGTACGATTCTGTTGCCTGTGCTGTCGAAAACCTATGCCAGCAAAGACCGCCATGAATATTCGCGGATTCTCGATTGGGGGCTGCGGCTGTGCTTCGTGTTGGTGTTGCCGTGCACCTTGGCGCTTGGCTTGCTGGCTGAGCCGCTGACAGTTTCGTTGTTTCAGTACGGTAAGTTTGATGCATTCGACGCGTCAATGACTCAGCGCGCATTGGTCGCGTATTCGGTGGGATTACTGGGAATCATCGTTATCAAGGTGTTGGCGCCAGGGTTTTATGCGCAACAAAATATCCGTACCCCGGTGAAAATCGCTGTCTTCACCCTCATTGTTACTCAACTGCTCAACCTGGCCTTCATTGGCCCGCTGCACCATGCCGGTCTGGCGTTGGCGATCAGCGTCGGGGCGTGCATCAACGCCGGTCTGCTTTTTTACCAACTGCGTAAGCAGGATTTATTTCAGCCACAGCCCGGTTGGACGGCTTTTTTATCCAAGTTGATCGTCGCGGTGTTGGTCATGTCTGGTGTGTTGCTGGGGCTGATGCACTTGATGCCGGCGTGGGACCAAGGCGGCATGCTGGAGCGACTGCTTCGCTTGGGCGCACTGGTGGCGGCGGGTGTGGTGACGTATTTCGGTGTGCTGCTGCTGTTGGGCTTTCGTTTGAAGGACTTTGCTCGCAAGGCGATTATGTAAGCAAGATTCGTCGATTTTTCGCGTCCCAAGGCCATTGCATATGTTTTGCCTGGGACTGTTGCCTGTCGTACCGGGCCTGGTGTGGTTATAATCGGCCACTTTATGAGCAAGAAGCGCGTTATGCAGCTGGTTCGAGGCCTCCAAAATCTGCACCCCCAGCATCGGGGCTGTGTCGCCACTATTGGCAACTTTGACGGTGTTCACCGTGGTCACCAGGCTATCCTGGCGCGACTGCGTGAACGCGCCGTCGAGTTGGGCCTGCCCAGCTGTGTAGTGATTTTTGAACCGCAGCCGCGCGAGTTCTTCGCCCCCGAAACGGCGCCGGCACGCTTGACTCGCCTGCGTGACAAACTCGAATTGTTGGCGAAGGAGGGCGTTGATCTGGTGCTGTGCCTGGCCTTTAATCAACGCTTGAGAAAACTCAGTGCTGCCGAGTTTGTTAACACCATTCTGGTTGACGGCCTTGGCGTGAAGCATCTGGAAGTGGGTGACGATTTCCGTTTCGGCTGCGACCGGCTGGGTGATTTCGACTTTCTACAACAAGCAGGCGCGACCCAGGGTTTCACTGTGGAAGCGGCGCAGACGGTAGAAATTGATGGCGTTCGGGTCAGCAGCACGAAAGTTCGAGACGCCCTGGCCGCTGCAGATTTTGCATGGGCCGAGCGCTTGTTAGGCCGGCCGTTCCGAATTACCGGGCGCGTCTTGCATGGTCAGAAACTGGCCCGGCAGTTGGGAGCGCCCACCGCCAACGTACAACTCAAGCGTCGTCGCGTGCCGTTTACCGGGGTGTACCTAGTGAGCACGGAGATTGACGGCAAGACCTGGCCGGGGGTCGCCAATATTGGCGTGCGTCCAACCGTTGCCGGTGACGGCAATGCCCACTTGGAAATACATATTCTGGACTTTACCGGCGATCTCTATGACCGGCGTTTGACGGTGGCTTTCCACCAAAAGCTGCGTGATGAGCAGCGATTTGCCTCTCTGGAGGCGCTGAAGACGGCGATCAATGCGGATGTCGCCACCGCACGTGCCCATTGGCGCAAGTAACATCTGTAGCGCTAATCGCTAATTAAGAGCCTTAAATGACCGACTATAAAGCCACGCTAAACCTTCCGGACACCGCCTTCCCAATGAAGGCCGGCCTGCCACAGCGCGAGCCGCAAATTCTGCAGCGCTGGGACAGCATTGGCCTGTACCAGAAGCTGCGTGAGATTGGCAAAGATCGTCCAAAGTTCTTGCTGCACGACGGTCCTCCGTATGCCAACGGCAATATTCACATCGGTCACGCCGTTAACAAGATTCTCAAGGACATGATCATCCGTTCGAAAACCCTTTCGGGTTTCGACGCACCTTATGTTCCTGGCTGGGACTGCCACGGTCTGCCGATCGAACACAAAATCGAAGTCACCCATGGCAAGAACCTGCCTGCGGACAAGACTCGTGAACTGAGCCGTGCCTACGCTGCCGAGCAGATTGAAGGCCAGAAAGCGGAATTCATCCGTTTGGGTGTCTTGGGCGACTGGAACAACCCTTATCGCACCATGGACTTCGCCAATGAAGCCGGAGAAATCCGCGCCTTGGCTGAAATGGTCAAGGGCGGTTTCGTGTTCAAGGGCCTCAAGCCTGTGAACTGGTGCTTCGACTGCGGTTCGGCCCTGGCTGAAGCGGAAGTTGAATATCAGGACAAAAAGTCTTCCACTATCGACGTCGCGTTCCCCATCGCTGATGAAGCCAAGCTTGCCGCTGCGTTCGGTCTGCCAACGCTGGCCAAGCCGACCTCCATCGTGATCTGGACCACCACCCCGTGGACCATTCCGGCTAACCAGGCGCTGAACGTCCATCCAGAGTTCACCTACGCGTTGGTTGATGTGGGTGACAAATACCTGGTGCTGGCTGAAGAGCTGGTCGAGGCCTGCCTTGCCCGTTACAACCTGCAAGGTTCGGTGGTCGCTACCACCACCGGCGCACAGCTGGAACTGATTAATTTCCGCCATCCGTTCTATGACCGCCTGTCGCCGGTGTACCTGGCTGACTACGTCGAATTGAGCGCTGGTACCGGTGTGGTTCACTGCTCGCCGGCGTATGGTGTCGACGACTTTGTAATCAGCAAAAGTTACGGGCTGACCAACGACGACATCCTCAGCCCAGTGCAAAGCAACGGGGTGTATGTCGATTCGCTGGAGTTCTTCGGTGGCCAGTTCATCTTCAAGGCCAACCAGAACATCATCGACAAGTTGGCTGAAGTCGGCGCCCTGTTGGACACCGCAGTCATCACCCACAGCTACATGCACTGCTGGCGCCACAAAACCCCGCTGATCTACCGCGCCACAGCGCAGTGGTTTGTGGGTATGGACAAACAGCCGACCACGGGCGACACCTTGCGCAAACGCGCAATCAAAGCCATCGAAGACACCGCCTTCGTTCCGGCCTGGGGTCAGGCGCGTTTGCACTCGATGATCGTCAACCGTCCAGACTGGTGCATTTCCCGTCAGCGCAACTGGGGCGTGCCGATCCCGTTCTTCCTGCACAAGGAAAGCGGCGAGCTGCACCCACGCACGGTCGAGCTGATGGAAGAAGTCGCGCTGCGTGTTGAGAAAGAAGGCATCGAAGCCTGGTTCAAGATGGACGCGTCCGAGTTGCTGGGCGATGAAGCGCCGAAATACGACAAGATTTCCGACACGCTGGACGTTTGGTTCGACTCAGGTACCACGCACTGGCATGTTCTGCGTGGTTCCCATCCGATGGGCCACGAAAGCGGCCCTCGGGCTGACCTGTACCTGGAAGGCTCGGACCAACACCGGGGCTGGTTCCACTCCTCGTTGCTGACCGGTTGCATGCTCGACAACCACGCGCCGTACCGCGAACTGCTGACCCACGGGTTCGTGGTCGACGAGAACGGTCGTAAGATGTCGAAATCGCTCAACAACGTCGTCGCGCCGCAAAAGGTCAACGACTCTTTGGGCGCCGACATCATGCGTCTTTGGGTTTCGGCCACCGATTACTCGGGCGAAATGGCGGTTTCTGACCAGATTCTGCAGCGTAGCGCGGACGCCTACCGGCGGATTCGCAACACTGCACGCTTCCTGCTTTCGAACCTGACCGGTTTCAACCCGGCCACCGACATCTTGCCTGCCGAAGAAATGTTGGCGCTGGACCGTTGGGCGGTGGATCGCGCCTTGCTGCTGCAACGTGAGCTGCAAGAGCACTACGGCGAATACCGCTTTTGGAACGTGTATTCCAAGGTGCACAATTTCTGCGTGCAGGAGTTGGGCGGTTTTTACCTTGATATCATCAAGGACCGTCAATACACCACGGCCGCCGACAGCACCGCGCGTCGCTCATGCCAGACGGCGCTGTTCCACATTTCCGAAGCGCTGGTGCGTTGGATAGCTCCGATCCTTGCCTTCACCGCTGACGAGCTGTGGCAGTACCTGCCAGGCGAACGCAACGAATCGGTGATGCTCAATACCTGGTACGAAGGTCTCAGCGAATTGCCAGAAGGCTTTGAGCTTGATCGCGCCTACTGGGAGCGGGTCATGGCGGTGAAAGTTGCGGTCAACAAAGAGATGGAAAACCTGCGTGCAGCCAAAGCCATCGGCGGCAACCTGCAAGCAGAAGTAACCTTGTACGCTGAAGATTCGCTGGTCGCTGACCTGTCGAAGCTGAGCAACGAATTGCGTTTCGTGCTGATCACCTCCACCGCTACCGTTGCGCCATTCATCGATGCGCCAGCCGACGCGGTTGTTACCGAAGTCGCTGGGCTGAAACTGAAAGTGGTCAAGTCGGGTCATCCGAAGTGCGCCCGTTGCTGGCACCACCGTGAAGACGTCGGGGTTGATCCTGAGCACCCGGAAATCTGTGGTCGTTGTGTCGATAACATCAGTGGCAAAGGCGAGGTGCGTCACTATGCCTAACGCAGGCCGCTTGAGCTGGCTCTGGTTGAGCGTGTTGGTGTTGGTCATTGACCAGATCAGCAAGTTCTACTTTGAGCACGGGCTGACGCTTTATCAGCAAATCATCGTCATTCCGAACTATTTCAGTTGGACCCTGGCCTATAACACCGGGGCGGCATTCAGCTTCCTCGCCGACAGCTCCGGCTGGCAGCGTTGGTTGTTCGCCTTGATCGCGGTAGTGGTCAGCGCGGTGCTGGTGGTGTGGTTGAAACGTCTTGGCCGGGGTGAAACCTGGCTGGCCGTTGCATTGGCGCTGGTTTTGGGGGGCGCCTTGGGCAACCTTTATGACCGTATCGTGCTGGGTCATGTTATCGACTTTATTCTGGTGCACTGGCAGAACCGCTGGTATTTCCCAGCGTTCAACTTTGCCGATAGCGCGATTACGGTAGGCGCAATTATGTTGGCGCTGGACATGTTCAAAAGTAAAAAATCTGGAGAACCCGTTCATGACTGAACAGTCGTTGGCCCAAGGCTCGTCGAACGAGCAACGCATCGGCCAGAACACGGAAGTCACCTTGCATTTCGCTTTGCGCCTGGAAAATGGCGACACCGTCGACAGCACGTTTGAAAAAGCGCCGGCCACCTTCAAGGTCGGCGACGGCAGCCTGTTACCAGGTTTCGAACTGGCGATATTCGGCTTCAAAGCGGGTGACAAGCGCACTGTTGAAGTGTTGCCGGAAAACGCGTTCGGTCAGCCGAACCCGCAAAACGTCCAGGTCATTGCGCGCTCGCAGTTTGAGGGCATGGATTTGTCTGACGGCTTGTTGGTTATCTTCAACGACGCCGCCAACACTGAACTGCCGGGCATCGTCAAAGCGTTTGATGATGCTCAAGTGACCATCGACTTCAATCACCCGCTGGCCGGCAAGACACTAAGCTTCGAAGTGGAAATCTTCGAGGTCAAGGCGCTCTGAGTGTTCCGGGCCCTAATGATTGGCCTGGCCCTGTTTAACCAGGTTCAGGCCGAGCATGATGTCCTGTCACCCCAGCGTGTAGATAACGAGGCGCCCCATGCAAATCAAACTCGCTAACCCCCGTGGTTTCTGTGCTGGAGTGGACCGGGCGATCGAGATCGTCAATCGTGCCCTGGAAGTCTTTGGCCCGCCGATCTACGTGCGCCATGAAGTGGTACACAACAAATTTGTCGTCGAAGACCTCCGTGCCCGTGGCGCGATCTTCGTCGAAGAGCTTGATCAGGTACCTGACGACGTCATCGTGATTTTCAGCGCCCATGGCGTGTCTCAGGCGGTGCGCACTGAAGCCACCGGCCGTGGCCTGAAAGTGTTCGACGCCACTTGTCCGTTGGTGACCAAGGTTCACATCGAAGTTGCACGCTATAGCCGTGATGGCCGTGAGTGCGTTCTTATTGGCCATGAAGGCCATCCAGAAGTCGAAGGCACCATGGGCCAGTACGATGGCAGCAATGGCGGCGCGATTTATCTGGTGGAAGACGAAGAAGATGTCGCCAATCTTCAAGTGAACAACCCTGAAAGCCTGGCGTTTGTTACCCAGACTACGTTGTCCATGGATGACACGGGTCGGGTGATCGACGCCCTGCGCAAGCGCTTCCCGAGCATCGGCGGCCCGCGTAAAGACGACATCTGTTACGCCACGCAAAACCGCCAGGATGCGGTCAAGCAATTGGCCAGCGAGTGTGATGTGGTGTTGGTCGTTGGTAGTCCGAACAGCTCAAACTCTAACCGTTTGCGCGAATTGGCAGAGCGCTTGTCGACACCAGCCTACTTGATCGACGGCGCCGAAGACCTGCAACGCAGCTGGTTTGACGGGGTGGAGCGGATCGGTATCACCGCAGGCGCCTCGGCCCCCGAAGTACTGGTGCGCGGCGTGATTCAGCAACTGCAAGCCTGGGGCGCGACCGGCGCTGATGAGTTGGCAGGGCGTGCAGAACACATCACCTTTTCGATGCCCAAAGAGTTACGGGTCAAATCGTTGTTGTGAGATCGATTAGCGGCATGGTCGCGGATGGGCTTGGTCGCTCTCCAATCGAACCCTGCCGCTGGCCGCAACCACGATCTGATAATGACTGATGGGCTTCTGTGTGTCGCAGACCAGCAATGTCCCGTTGCTGGTCAGGGCAGAACCTAAGCCATTGAACCGCACATAGGGTTTTCCTCGGAAATTACCGGTAATCGGTACTTTTCCGCCGCTGGCGTGCTCGCGCAATACTTCGCTGTACTCCCCACCCGCAGCTTTGTGCTCGAGCATAATCCGCCAGCCAACGCTCCAGTTGTCATCTATCGCATGAACCAAAACCGGTGTGTTGCGCAGGATCGCCTCGGTGCGCGCAGATCGAAGCGCACTGGTTAGTTGGTTAGCGACCTCCGTGCGCCGCTGAGACTCAACCAATTGCCCAAACCCCGGAACCGCCAGTTGCGCGGCGACGGCGATCAATGCCAAACCGGCCATCAATTGAATAAGACCCACACCTGTTTGCTTCATGCTCGGCGTCCTTGCGTGTCCATCAGGTTCGCTAGAAAACACCTGATTCGCTCTGGTTCCTAGCCCTTGGCTCGCTTGAATTGTCAGCCACTGTGTCGACGGAACGAACAGCTAAAGAGTTACAAATCAGGCCACACATCCGCACCCCGATTGCCGTTTTATCGACTTCACTGGTCGGACGAATTGGTTTTGGAGGGAGCCTACTGATGCGTGAGGGAAACGACTATGTTCAAACCGGAATGACGCTGATCGAGGTGCTGATTGCTCTGCTGATTCTCGCCATCGGTTTGCTGGGCGCGGCGGCGTTACAGCTCAATGCGTTGAAGTACACCGACAGCGCGATGCTCCACAGCCACGCCAGCTTCGTCGCCCACGACATGATGGAACGCATCCGCGCCAACCCGGATGTGGATTACACCCTGGCTTCGCTAGCGTCTGCGCCCCCAGTAGGCAATCTCGCGATGCCGCGCGACCAGGACCTGTTTGACTTCGCCACCAGCATCAATGCTTTCGCTGGCAACGATGCCGATGCCAGCATCGCGGTGATCGGGCGGGCCGTGGAAATCACGATCACCTGGAACGACTCCAGAGCCGCCAATGTACTCAACGAGCTGCAGACATTCAGGCTGAGCAGCCGCGTCGCGGTTGATGTAGGGGCGCGTCCATGAAGCAGGCGTCCGAGGGCTTCGGCCTGATCGAAATTATGCTGGCGATGACCCTAGGACTGGTTATTACCCTTGGCCTGACTCAGTTGTTCATCGGCGCCAAAAATACCTACATCAGCCAAAACGCCTCGGCATTCATGCAAGAAGATGCGCGATTTCTACTGAGCAAAATGCTTCAGGAAATTCGCATGGTGGGCATGTTTGGTTGCCTGCAGACGATAGATGATTCCGGCAGAGGCTTTTCTGCAGCACGGCAAACGCCGATCCGCTGGAACAACGCCAAACACACCTTGACCTTGGTGACCGCTGATGTCGGCACCACCGGCGGTAAAGCCGACTGGGTCGTATTATCCGACTGTGAGTCCTCCGCCACCGCTTATGCCGGAGACCGTGAGCCAGGCCCCGGCCAATTGAAATTCCCGATCCGCCAAATCACCTACGCCTACGACCGTCGCGGCGGTGAAATCAGCGGACTGATCAAAAACGTCAGCGCGTTCTCGGTGTTGTTTGGCGTGGCCAATACGGTTGAAGACACACCGGTTTCACGCTACGCCGCCAACCCTGCCGATCCCAGACTAATTAGAAGCGTTCGTCTGAGTCTTACCCTGAGCGATCCAGCCAAGCGGGTTGAAGACCAGACGTTCACAGTCGTCGCCGCACTGCGAAACAGGCTCGGATAGGTGAGAAGCAACAACACAATCCCTGTAGTAGCCAACATGTGCCGTTGAAATACTCGTATTTATTAATGAGTGAAGTCTTCATGAATATCCACAGCCAACACGGAATGGTGTTGTTAGTCAGCTTGGTGTTTCTGCTGTTGATTAGCCTGATCGGCGTTTCATCCCTGCAAAACGCCGCCCTTCAGGAAAAAATGGCCGGGAGCGTAAAGCTACGTGATCAGTCATTTCAAGCAGCAGAAGCGGCGTTGCGAATCGGCGAATCGGCGGTGCAACAACCGGGTTACTCGCTGGCGCGCTGCATAGCCGTCACCACCTGCGCGCCTCCGCCTGAGGCGTTCGACATTACTGCACCCGGATCGAACCCGACTTCCGGCGTGACTTGGAGAGCTGTAAATGGAGGGTTCTACGCCGTGCAAAACTTCGCCGAAACAACTGAACCGGTAAACGTACCACTGCCAGCAGAAGGGAAGGAGCCGAAAGTATGGACCTTGTATCGAATAACCGGCGTGGGCATCCAAGGCAACTCCAGAACAGTGTTGGAAAGCGTCTACGTGTTCGGGCGCCGCATTATGTGGCGGCAAATACAGTGAGTCGCCAATGCGGCTTAACCCTGATCGAAATGATGATTGTCATCGCAATAGTCGGCATCCTCGCCGCCGTCGCTTATCCCAGCTACACCGAGTACTTGAAACGGGCTCACCGCTCGGAGATCGCTGGGTTGCTGACCGACACGGCGCAACAGCTGGAACGGTTTTATTCACGCAATGGGCAGTATTCGGATGTTACGGGGCCGCCTGCTGTGGGGTTGGAGATTACGCAGGGAAATCGGGTGTATACCGTGGCGGCGGAGCGGGGGATTCAGTCATTTACGCTGACTGCGATGCCTATTGCGACGGGGGTGATGAGTGGGGATAAGTGTGGGGGGTTTTTGATGGATAACGTGGGTAAACGCGACAACTTAAACTTGGCCGGTGGAGCTACGTCCACACTGTGCTGGGGCCGTTAACCCGTTCAAAAGCGCAGCGGAAGGCTGGGCTTTTGAACTGGAAAATCTATTGCCAGCAGCTCGCAGTAACCGGTGATTTGACACCCGTTTGATCAGTGCTCAATGTCCCGCAGCTATCACTTGACTGCGCACCTTGTGGAACGACCTGAAGAGAATAGGTCGTGGCGCCTGGGATACCGTTAAAGCTGATGATATATTTTCCGCTTGGGGATGTGGCATTGGTAATGCCTATGGCGGCCAAATTAGACGCCGAATAATTGCTGTTTTGAGCATAGTAGCGCTCCATCCGAGCGACCCCGTCAGCCAGCTGTGCAATCCCTTCCGAGCGATAACCATGCAGTGCATGCGCGGTATAGCTCGGGTAGGCAATCGCAGCAAGGATGCCAATGATTGCCACGGTGATCATCAATTCTATCAGCGTAAAACCGTGCTGGCCTTTCGTGTCATTGCGCATGCTTAGTTCCTAAGGCGAGGGGATAACGCGCCAAGTTTGGCGGCCATTATAAAATGTTCCGCCGTTATAGTTAGTGCCAATGCCACCGCCACTATTAAAAAGTGTCCCGGTGAGCGATCCATTGTTTGCGCCAGAAGTCACGGTAAAACCACCTGCGCCAGTACTGAAAGCACTGACAACGGTTGAATTGTATTTGTCGGTGCTGGTAATGGTTCCATTTTGGGAAAGGTTGAATACCGTAAAGTTGGTTCGGCCGCCGGTCGTTGGATCCAGGCCATAGGTCCATCCGATTAGACCCGGTGAACAAATATCAGTGCTGGGTGTACGTGTAGAGGCAAGCAGTACACTGCCAGAAATGATCAGCGGATCAACTATCCGCTCGCCCAGTAAGGAGCTGCTGGCGGTCAGATCCAGATACCAGCCAAATTTTGTCGTCCAATCCACGGTGTTATTACTGATAATCCGAATAGCCGTTGTGATGCCGTTAAATGTAGCACTGTTATCCTGCGTCGTAATCGTTTGGGCTTGTAGACTGGCCCGCGCAAGGTTAGGGGTGCTCGCGGTACTCGGTTGTTTATCCCAAATGCCATATAACGTCTGGAGATCTGTATTGGCCTTGTCTGCGGTCGTGAAATAGCGGCCGGTCCCGAAGATCACCAGAGTGCCCACTCCGCTTGGGTGAGCCACGACCACTGGGGGGGCTGTAATGGATTGAACTGCTGAACCCGCTGTGTCGCTCACCGTCGCCTTATAAAGGGGGGTGGTGCCACCAAAGGAAATGGCGAAGCTACTAGAGCTGCTGCCAAGAAAGTCGAATCGCCATAGATTACCGAGCAGATCGCCGGCGTATACATAGTCAGCGATGCCGTCGGAGTTCGAGTCCAATATCACCGGTGACGACAGGCCATTGTTACCGCCGATGGGTGTCTTTATTTCGGTCACGAGGCCGGTGCCAACGTCGATAACGAATAGCGCTGCCACGCCATTGTTGCCGCTGTAACCATTGCCTACGACGACGCCCCAGTTTCCTGAATTCAGCCTGGCAATGACCGGCGTAGAGAAGCTGTAGCCCAAATCGGAATTCGCTTGGGAGGTGAACTCCCAAAGCAGGGTGATGTTGTCCGGATCGGTGACGTCCAAGGCGAATATCTCACGCCCGCCGCCGCCCAGCGTACCGATCAAAACGGTGTGCCACGCTCCGCTGAAGTAGACGTCTGAAGTAACCGGTGTGCCGTTAACAAAATATCGATGCAGCGAGGGGTCTGAATTATAGGTGCTGGCACTTAACTTGCTGAGGTTGGGGATCACGGCGGTTGGGATGAAGGCAAACTTTTCGACACCGGTAGTGGTGTCGAATGCGTGCAACATACCGTCGTTGGCGCCCACATATACTTGACCGCGGCGGGTGGTTTGGGTGGTTTTGAACGTCGAGTAGGCACCCACTGGCCCACTCAAGGTTTCTGCAACCGAGGGAACGAAGTTGGCGGTGCTGACGATCACAGGTGCAGAGTCTACGATGTCGCCTATCAATGAGGCTCGTTTGCGATAGGTCGATATCTCATTGCTGGTGTCGCCACGAATGAAGTCGACTTGTGCTGAGGTCAACGTGCCCATCGGGAGATTAGCAAAGGAGAAGCTCTGCAGGGCTGTACCGGTCGAGTTAGCCATTTTGATCTGTCTCGAGCCCCACGGCGGCACTTGTTGGCTGGCCACCCAGTTGATCGCCGAACTCGTCGTAATACTTGTTCCCACCGTCGTGGTCGTAAAGGTTGTTTTGGTCAGGTCTCCACTCCAGTAGGCGACGTTCATGCTGTTCACGTAAGTGGAATTAGAGCTGCTGGTGCCTAGTGTATGCAATACTGCCGGTGCGCTGACTGAACTATTTGTTTGCAAAATTTGATTAAAGGCTTTGGACAGTTGAGCTTTTAACGTAGAGGCGTTGGTGACCAAAAAGTAGTTGTTAGGTGTCTTAGCCGTGTTCGAGTCCCACTGTCCAGAGACTGGCAAGCTGCTGGACGTATTGGTCGAGTTACCGAATCCGCCCCACTTGGCGGCGTACCAGAGTGGATTTTGCAGGTTGGTGACAGCGCTCGTCGATGACGCGGAGAAGTTGCGTGTATGGCTAGTGCTCGCGATACCGTTGATTGTTACGGGGACGCTGTTAGTCAGCATGCCGGGTAATTGGCTGGTTGTACCCGTGCACGGGCATTGGCCGGGTAAATTCGTTCCAGGCGTGTCCAGCGCGTAGTTGTTTGTAGTGGTTGAGCCCCCTCCACCCCTTACTTCCATGTAGATGCCATCATGCGTAGTACCAGAGATGGTATAACCCATGTGCGATTCGTAGCCCGCAGCCGAGTAAGTTGTCTGCAGCGTAACATCCAGCGTCCCGAGTGCATTGACCGCTACCGTATAAAGCACGATGGCGTCCATATCAAAGTCGCAACCTTGGGTGCAATCGTCGTACACAACCCGGAAAACAGCTTGTGCCCGGCCTCCGTTCACGGTTGTGTCGAAGGGTTGGCCAGGCATGTTATAGAGCGAATCTATGTAGAAACCACTGAAGCGTTCAGTCGCGAAGTTGGGGGCGGTGCTGACAACTTTACCAAAAGGTACTAGCGTAATGATGCCGCTGCCGAGGGGTATTTGAATCCGCGGTAACGTCGAGGAGAGGGCAATAGAAAACGTTTGAACTTTTTGATTGCCAATCGATGTGATGGGATTGGTGTTAGCATAATAAGCAACTGCTGCTGCATCATAAGTCCCCTGTCTCGTAGGTTCATCCGGAAGCCCACGTATGCTACCGAAGCTTGATGCGGTCTTGGCGGTAGGCGCGGAATCGTTAAGAGTCGGCACTTCACCGATATTGATACTTGCGCTACCCCCTATCTCGTTGTTCCATATGGTGCTGCCCAAGGTTGAAACGTTCAGCGACGTTAAGGCAGTGGTCGCCGTCGGAAGACCGGTGGTAGCAAAGCTGCTACCAGGGAGGTCCGAGTCATAACTTGGGTTTACGTCGCTGAATAAGGTCTCAAACGGTTTGGAACAGCTAGGGTAAGTAGGGGGGGTAGCATTCGCGTCCGGTGTACTAGAGTAAGGGTTTGTCCAACTGCTCAACCCGCTAAGACCGAGTGCCGTATCAGCTGCACCGGAAAGATAGCCATTGGTGGGAGTTACAGTGCCACTAAAGTAGCGCATTGTTTCATACATCATTTCTGCCAGTGGATTTCCCGCGTTTGGGCAGGTTGAGTTTAGCGGGATGGTGATAGAGGGGCACGTGAGAGGGCTTAATATTAAGCCGTCGAGTGTCCCGATGATGGCACCTTTAGTATAGGTTGAGCCCGTTTGGGTCCCGAAAATACCAGTGGAGGAATCAATTTCGCTGGCAAAGCTGCCCATAGCCTTGCGCAGGGCTCCGCCTTGTAGATTGTTCGTGTAAGTGCCGGTCATCAGACCAAAGTACATCTGATTGCCCTCACCGTAATCATGAAGGATGCCAGTGGGCTTGTATTGGCCATTCGGATACAGCTTGCAATTTGTTTCCAAAAAGCCGGTTTTACAGGCCTCTACCCTGACGGCAAAGTCAACGGGGGCGACAGTAATATCGACGAGGCTTGTGTTGGTGGCGGTGGTTCCGCCCTCAACAACTTCCCGGGAAACCCAGCCAAATATACGGACGTTGGCAATATTTGGAAGCACCCTTAGCAGTGGAGGGTACTGGGCTTCAACGGTGCCTTGGCTGTTGTTTGCAAAAAGTGTGTAGTTGCCGGAAGAGGGGTTCGAATAAGGTGTGTAGTCGGAGAGATTGTAGCCATCTACTGTCAGGCTATTATATTCCTTGCCCCAGGTTTGGGCGTTCGTGGATATATAGGCCCTGGACAGGATGGTTTGTGTTGCGGTGTCGACATAGCGATAGCCGCCATACAGTACTTTTCGTAACGCGTCGGCCCTGGAAGTGGTCAGGTAATTGAGGTAGTCGCCGCTCCAGTTACCACTGCATTTTTTAGTGACGGTAATCGATGTTGGAGAAAAATAACTACCCCCATAGGTGTAGCATTTTCCCGAATCGAAATAACCCAAGTAGGTGATTGACGGTTTGTAGCGGATGTCGATAGACCCATCACCGTCCAGATCGGAGGCATCGTTATAGGCCGGAAAAAAAAGCTTGTTGTCGCGTTCTACCAGCAGCATGTTTAACGGCGGAACGGCGGCGTTCACGAAGTTTGGCAACTGCGCGGGGACTTGGCTGATGGTGGCCGCTTCTGTCGTTGAGCCGTTAAAAATAAGCAAACCGGTCAGTGCGATGAAAATACTGTGAATTTTTTTTAAGCAAGTCATGGGTTATCCAGTATTGGCATCTACTTAGGGGTAATAACGGGCGATCACTGTACGCAAGATGACGCGTTGAGTCGTGGTATCACTGGTGCACAATACGGTAGACGCGCATGCATTGACTTCGTAGTACCAAGCGCCACACCCTTTGATTGCACAGCTATTCTGGCTTTTGCCGTCCAACATTCCAAGTTGTACGACGTACCATTGAATTTTCGTATTGTATGCCGTCGCGGCGGTGGCCATGTTTGTAGCGTTAGCCGCTACGAATTGGCTAGGTGTATCGACGCTGGAAGTTGCCGTAAGCTCAGACTGCACCCACGGTAGGCAGGTTGTTGTCGTGCAGGTTTTAACCGATGTGGGGGCTACGGTCGTGCCGATACTTAGCTCTCCCATGCGTAGACCCGCTTCCGCTGCGCTCCTCAGGGTCTTTTGCTGTTTTAGATTGGCCGTGATGCGAGACTCAAGCGATACTCCGCGCATGCTGGAAATGGCCAAAACAGTAATGATCAGCAGAAATATAATGGCAACTACCAACGTTATACCCGCCTGTTGGCGCGCCATGGGGAAATGGGTCGAGCGCAAGGACACGTTCATTGCATCTGATTCCTGATCATGATGGTGTCCTGCACGATCTGGTAAATCTTGGTGTTATCGGCAATGGTCCCGCTAAAACGAGTATTCCAGTCTGACAGGGCTTTGGGTACATCAGTGGTGTCCCGAATGCTTGATGAGCCGCTCTGCATAAGGGCGGCATAGCGGACCGCACCTATCGTCTGAGCGTTACTGGGGCTGGGGCCAAAGACGGTCACTGTCTTAGAGCTGTCCTTGCCAATGCCATTGCTGGAACCGTAATCGAAGCGGAGATCGGCCACCCCCGTCACCATTTGTTGAGTGATGCCCCCTGTCGTGCACGTTATCGAGTTTGTTGTGGTATCCAGCGCGATTTGCTCAACAATCACAGGATTGGCTTGCATGTAGGGTGTCACGATGGCGCCTAGGTTTGTGCTCGATAGCGGCGTACCTTGACAGGTCACGTCGGCTTTATTGCTGGCCTCATACTGAATACACAGCGCTGTGGCTGAAATGGCGACCACGGAGACGCCCGCAGGGAAATTGCAGCCTGAAACCGAGGTGTTAGTGATTTGCGCGGTCGGCAGACTTCGATAGCCCGCTTTCGACAGTTCCTGTCCCAGCACAGCAAGTGCGAAGTGACCATTTTCCCCATTGCCAAGCTGGCTCTGCTGAAACAGATAACTTTTCTGATTGGTGATAAAAATTTGGGTAATACCCAGGATTAAGAAACAGCCAATGGTCATGGCAACCATCAGCTCAATCAACGAAACGCCCCGCTGATAAGGGTAAATATTATTTTTTTTAGGATTTAAATTCATCACCGCCGCGTCCTGATTTTGTATGTACAGGTCGTACTGCTGTTTGAGGGGTCCATACAATCACCCGCCGTTTTGACGGTCCATGAGAGTTGTATCTCTATTTCGCTCCCCGTACCGCAACTTGACGCGGTTACATCGCCTGGCGTTGCACTGTTACAGACGTAAAAACCAGTTTTCAATAGCGCGCTAGCGCCCGGTAGGGCATTGCCCGCTTGAACTGCCCAGCAGCCGACTTGATCATTAAAACTGATGGGCGTAGGGATACAGGCAGAGGGGACGGTTGGAAACGAAGCACCTGGTAACTTCTGACAACTACCGATGGTGCCGCAATTCGGGTTGCTCCTGATCAGCTCCAGCAAATCATCTGCGAGCATGATGGCAGTATTTCGCTGCGCGGAATCCTGAGTGTAAGGAATCGCTTTGCTTTGCAGGCCTACCATGCCTAATACACCCACAACGATGACGAGCAGGCTGACCAGCACCTCAATCATGCTGAACCCTGAGGATTTAGTGGGAATGCCTGTTATCAATTGCACTCTCCCGTTGCTGGCAGTGTTGTAGACGGAACACTGATACGGCCGCTCCCGAGCACGCCAACATACTGGGTTTTAATCGACGTGTCCCCGGTATAAGTGAAGGTGAAGCAAGTAGCCGGCGAGGCGCTGCCGGTGGGCGAGAAGACGATACTGCCTATCGGAGTAGTGATTGCCACCCCTGTTTGAAGGCCGCCCGTGCCAATCTCTCTGAGTACAGTGCCCTGATTGGTAAGGATCACTTTGATGTCGCCATTCCAAGCGGAGTTACTAGAGCCCGCCGCCAACATCGTGATCCCCGTACCGCGTGTCGCTGCTTCTGCGCGCGAATACTGCAGCAGGTCGTAAAACTCATTGGCTGTGGTGGTCACGTTGTTTTTGTGGATCAGGCTGCTGAAGCTGGGGATTGCGAGCGCCGCAAATATTCCGACGATGACCACGACAATCACTAACTCAATCAAGGTGAACCCACAGCTACCCTGGTGTAAACATGGACTATGAAGGCCACGATGCGCCTTTGACTGCCTGACGCGAGAGCCGAAATCCATTACGAAAATTCCATTTTTGCCGTTGGAAATATCGTGATACTACTCAACTTTAAAGTCGTTATCTAATAGATGTCCGGGCTTTTCGGCAGACCAGTGGCACTTTGATGCTTTTCGCTGAGTAACGTTGTCGCACCCTACTACGACAGGGTCGAAAAAACCGCCACAGTCTGCGACGATAACTGACTGTGTAAATGACGATCCCGGCGTTTTTAACACCCAGTACTGACGCCGTTTCTCTTTCCTTTTTGCGTTGAGTCCATGATGTCCAAGCAACAGGTAGTCATTGTCGGCGGTGGTGTGATCGGTCTGTTGACCGCATTCAATCTGGCCGCAGACGTAGAAAGCGTGGTCCTGCTGGACCGTTCCGATGTCGGGCAGGAATCGTCTTGGGCGGGGGGCGGAATTGTTTCGCCGCTTTATCCGTGGCGCTACAGTTCGGCGGTGACAGCGCTGGCGCATTGGTCGCAGGATTTTTACCCGCAGTTGGCGGCGCACTTGTTTGAGACCACGGGCGTTGACCCCGAGGTTCACACCACCGGTCTCTACTGGCTCGATCTGGACGACGAAAAAGAAGCGTTGGAATGGGCTGCGAGTGCAAATCGGCCGTTGAGTGCGGTAGATATTTCTACGGTGTATGAAGCGGTTCCGGTCATGGGCCGCGGGTATTCCAGTGCGATTTACATGGCTGACGTTGCCAATGTGCGCAACCCACGCTTGGTGAAATCGCTACGGGCGGCTCTGTTAGCGTTGCCCAATGTCACCCTTCATGAGCACTGTGAAGTCAGCGGTTTTATCCGTGATGGCGACACCGTTCTTGGCGTCAGCACCGCCTCTGGCGACATACTCGGTGACCGAGTGGTGTTGGCGGCCGGCGCGTGGAGCGGAGAATTGTTGAAAACGCTAGGCCTTGCGCTGCCTGTCGAGCCGGTCAAGGGCCAAATGATTTTGTACAAATGCGCGGCGGACTTCCTCCCGAGGATGATTCTCGCCAAAGGCCGCTACGCGATTCCGCGCCGTGATGGCCACATCCTGGTCGGCAGCACCCTGGAGCATGAAGGCTTCGACAAGACTCCAACCAGCACCGCACTTGAAAGCCTCAAAGCGTCCGCCGAGGAACTGATCCCGGCGCTGGCCGGTGCCGAAGTGGTTGGGCATTGGGCAGGGCTGCGGCCGGCGTCGCCCGAAGGCATTCCGTTTATTGGCCCGGTGCCGGGATTTGCTGGCTTGTGGTTGAACTGCGGGCACTACCGAAATGGCTTGGTGCTGGCGCCGGCTTCTTGCCGCTTGTTAACTGATTTGCTGGCGGGCAGGGCGCCCATTATTGATGCGGCGCCGTATGCACCGCAGGGTCGGCTTTTGGGGTGACTGAGTGCCCTCTTCGATTTGTCGCGAGCACCGGTTTTATTGCGAGGTTTTAAGCTGTGGGTCTAGCTGGCTTGACTCACAGCGTGGTCCACCCGCTCCAATAAAGCGTCAGTTGCCCTAAGCAATTCTGCGAGCAAAGGTTCATCAACTGCCATGTACCCTTCGTATTCGGCTAAGTTTCGCCGATCATGGCACAGGGCAAAAAGTCGGGTCTGACCTTTGTCCAGTTCTAACGTGTGCACAAGGCATTGAAAAACCAAATAGCGGCGATCTGATCTGTAACCGCAAAGTCGAAGGGCTGTTAGGGCCTACGCGTGCGCTGCGTTGTAGGCAAGATCAAAGCGGCTCGCGAACGACAGCGTAGAATTATGCGCATCTTTCAATCGGTCTGCGGCGGAGCTGAGCAGCCCCCGCGCATTCTCTTTGGTCCTTCGGTTCTGCTTTTAAGCCGCCGCTACGAACCAAATTTCCCAAACTGTCTTCATTACCCATCCTTAGGCTCCTTTGGATTGCTTCCTATGATATTTATTTTTTCTTGTTGCTCAACGCGCAAAACGAAGCTGTTGGAGGATTCAAGCTTGGTTTGCCAATCAGCAAGGGTGTAAAGCGTGGGGTTGATGGTCCTTCCGGTTTGTTCTTCCAGTGGTATCAACAGCTCCATGACATCGCCGTATTGCAATGATTCGCCAATCAGCATTAGGTCTATGTCACTCGTGGATCTTTCATTGCCTTTCGCGATAGATCCGTAAATGAATGCCCATCTCAGTTGGTCCGCAATGGGTGATAAGGCCAAGCGTATCAATCCAGCAATCCCGAACGTTTTACGAACGATACCCATTAGCTCTGAATAGATCGGGCAATCCGGGTTGGCTTGATAGTGGACCTGATTTCCCTGCCTGCGAATGAAAAGAATTCCCGCGCCGTGCAAGCGAGACAGTTCGCGAACCAAGCTACCCTTGCCAACGCTCGCCCAACGAACAATTTCATTAGTGAAGAAACTTTCGTCAGGCTTGCCATATAGCAACCCCAGCACTTTTTGCTGTGTTGTCGTGAACAGCGCATCACCCAATGAAGTAGAAATAATGAAGGCCTCTTCAGTCCCTAAATAGGGACGATAGGTCCCTTTTAGGGACTTATCAATAGGTGATGTTTAATTTCCATAATTTAAGACAGAGATCTGTGATCAGCTGCGGCCTATGGCGGGACTGGGCCTAATCATCCAACCCCAACTTCTTCAACCGATACCTTAACGAGCGAAACGTAAGGTTCAGGCGTTGCGCGGCGGCAGTGCGGTTCCAGCGGGTTTCTTCCAAGGCTTGCAGGATCAGCGTGCGTTCGATGCTTTCCAGATAGTCTTCCAGGTCGTTGATGTCGGCCAAGTGGTGTTCGCCGGGACCGCTGATGCTGGGAGTGTCTATGAGGCGCAAGTCGCTGGCTTCGATCCGGTCGTTATCGCACAGGGTGTAGGCACGCTCTAGCATGTTCTCAAGTTCGCGCACGTTGCCCGGAAAGCGATAGCTTTTCAGGGTTTCCAGCGCTTGGGCGTTGAGCGTGGCAGCAGGCTGGCCCGACCCTTCAGCCAATCGCCGGAGAATGCTGTCAGTCAGTTGCACGATGTCTTCCCGGCGTTCGCGTAACGAAGGCACGCGCAATTCTATGACGTTCAGTCGGTAGTACAAATCCTGACGGAAACGGCCGGCTGCAACTTCGGCATTCAGGTCTTTATGGGTAGCGCATAGGATGCGCACATCGACGACCAGTTCTTGCTGGCCGCCCACGCTGCGCACGGCTTTTTCCTGGATTGCCCGCAGCAGTTTGACTTGCATTGCCAAAGGTAAATCCGCCACTTCATCAAGGAACAGCGTCCCGCCGTTGGCCGCTTGGAAGAGCCCTGGTTTGTCTTCAGTCGCGCCGGTAAAGCTGCCTTTGCGATGGCCGAAAAACTCGCTTTCCATCAGCTCAGATGGAATTGCCCCGCAGTTGACCGGCACAAATGGATGGTCGATCCTCGGGCCTTGTTCGTGAATCAGGCGCGCCACCAGTTCTTTGCCGCTGCCCGATTCGCCACTGATATAAATGGGCGCCTGACTGCGGGCCAATTTACTGACCTGTTTGCGTAGCGCCCGCATCGGCGGCGAATCGCCCAGCAGGCGGCTGTCGAACGTGTTCTCGGTCCCGCTGGGGGTGTGCATGCGCAACGCGCTAGCCACTAACTCGCGAAGGCGAGTGAGGTCCACCGGTTTGGTCAGGAAGTCGAAGGCCCCGGCTTTCAGCGCATTGATCGCTGTATCAAGGCTGCCGTAGGCGGTGATCATGGCCACTGGCACTTGCGGATAACGCTGCTGGATGTGCTGCACCAGTTCCAGGCCATTGCCATCGGGCAGTCGCATATCGGTCAGGCATAAATCAAAAGGTTCGCGCTGCAACCAGTCCCGGGCTTCTTTAACGTTGCGCGCGCTGCGGGTGTCGAGCTTCATCCGTCCGAGGGTGATTTCCAACAGTTCACGGATGTCCGGTTCATCGTCGACGATCAGGATTTTTTGCTGTGGGCTCATGGTCAGCTCAACTTCAGCGGATGGGCAAAGGTTATGCGAAAACAGCTGCCGCCGCCTTCCCGAGGTCTGTAATCCAGATGCGCCTGATTGCTTTCGCACAACTCACGGGAAATATAAAGGCCCAAGCCGGTGCCTTTGGTTTCCGTGGTAAAGAACGGTTCGAAAATTTTTGGCAGTTGCTCGTCCGCCACGCCAGGGCCGTTATCGAGTATTTCGAGCACCGGTAAGTCGCTGAGCGGATCGTGAAACAAATGAAGCCAGACCTGCGCCAGATCGTGGTTCTGAGCACTGTAGCGCAAGCCGTTCTGCAGCAGATTGACCAACACTTGGGTCAATTGTTCGGGGTCCATCCGTGTACTCAGCGTGCCGGTTCCGATGTCGACGTGCAGCAGTTGATTGGCAAGCGCTGAGGCGCGGACCTCGTCGACAAAGTTTTCCAGCCAGCTCTTGAGATCAAGTAGCTGAGGGTCGGCTTGACGTCGACGAGACAGCTGCAGGACGTTTTCGATGACTTGATCCATGCGCCGCGTTTGGTCATGGATGATCTGGCTCAGTCGACGGTCTGGCGTAGTCAATTCCTCTGATTCTTTTAGCAACTGGGCCGCGTGACTAATTGCGCCCAGCGGGTTACGAATTTCGTGGGCAATACCGGCCGTCAGGCGCCCCAGTGCGGCCAGTTTAAGTTGTTGGGCCTGTTGGGAGATCAACGATAAGTCTTCTAGGAACACCAATGTTTGCCGGTGCTCGCCATGGTTTAAGGCGATAAAACTTGGTTGCAGCAGCGGGCCCGCAACGGACGTCTCGACGCTGTGCGGACGTAACATGGGGTTGATCAACCATTGCCGTAAACGATCCACCAATTGGGGCGAGTAAGCGTCAATGGTTTTGCCGATCAACTGCTCATTACCCATCAGCGTCAATGCCCCTTGGTTGGCCAGGAGCACTAGGCGCCGGGCGTCGAGCACCAGAATGCCGGTACGCATACGTTGCAAGATCAGCGCATTGAGCTCTTCCAGGTTGTCGACATCCGCTGCACGCGCGTTGGCCAAAGTTTCGCTTAGGTCCAGACGTCGAGTAAGCATTTGCACCAATAACGCTGCCGCAAAACTCAACGCACCGAGCATGCTTGCCTGAAAGTAGTGATTGAAGGCTGAAGGTCGGTTGAAGCTGAGGTAGAAGGTCAGGTAGATAATGCCGATGGCGGCAGCGGCGGCAATCAGCAAGCCTATGCGCCCGCGCAACAGCACGTTGCTGATGGCCACCGAGGCGATCAGCAAGTTGCCCATCCCGCTGGGAGCACCGCCGCCGGCATAGAACAGCGCGGACAGCATCACGATATCGGCCATCGCCAGGGCAAAAATCTGTGCGGCGTGTTCCGGTCTGTTCAGGAAGACGCCGGCCAAAATGTTGACGATCAGGTAAACCCAGCAGCCCGATCTGAAGAGGTCTACGTTGACCAACTCCAGCAGGTCGTTGTCGAGGTTGCTGGAGATCAACAGGATTAACGTGATGCCGATGGCCAGGCGATAAAGATGATAAAGCCTTAGGATGCGCTGGCCTTGGGTGCCGTTTAGTGGAAGTACTTCAGCGGGCACGGGAACCTGGGCCCTGTTCGAGATGGGCCTGGCTGCAATACCAATGGTCTTGCTGGTTAAGCGCCCGGTCACGTGGCAAATGAACGCCGCAGTGATCGCATTTAACCATGGGCGCCGCGACGCCCTCGGGTGGAGGGGCGCTTTTGCGTGGCGCCGAGCGTTTGCCCAGGCGTTTGAAATAGTAAACCGCCACCGCGATTAAAATGACCCACAACAGTAAGCGAACCATGACTACCAGCTTTCTGAATAAAGATTCGCAGTGTAGCCAAGGAGATGACGGGCGCACAGCACAGAAATCGCGAATAAAAAAAGAGGCCCGCGGGCCTCTTTTTCACTGCGACGGAATCAGTCGAATACGCCGAAGGTCATGTAGCTGAACCACGAGCGGTCGCTGTTGTTGCCTTGCGCTTGATGCTGTTCTTCTTCTACCTGATCCTGATTGTCTGGGAGCAGGTCTTTGGGAATTGCATCTTTAGCATCTTGGTATTGCTTGATCACGTCTTGGTTGGCGCGAGTTTCACCCGGCGGCAGCGGCGCACTGTTTTCGATCAAGCCCAAAGTCGCCTTGGACAGCCACGAGCGGTTGTCCGCGTCGGAGACTTGCGGCACGAACTGGCCGTCAACCAGACTGGGATGGTTGGGGTAATTCAGCTTGAGGACCTCCAGGCTGGTAGCTGCCAGTTCGTCCAGGTGCATGCGCTGATAAGACTCGACCATCACTGCCAGGCCATCGCCAACAGCCGGCGTCTCCTGGAAGTTTTCCACCACGTAGCGCCCACGGTTGGCAGCTGCGACGTAGGCCTGACGGGTCAGGTAGTAGTCGGCAACGTGAATTTCGTAAGCCGCCAGCAGGTTGCGCAAATAAATCATGCGCTGCTTGGCGTCAGGCGAATAACGGCTGTTGGGGTAGCGAGCGGTCAACTGCGCGAACTCGTTATAAGAGTCGCGAGCAGCGCCAGGGTCACGTTTGGTCATGTCCAACGGCAGGAACCGAGCCAGCAGGCCGACGTCCTGGTCGAATGAAGTCAGACCTTTGAGGTAATAGGCGTAGTCGACGTTGGGGTGTTGCGGGTGCAAACGGATAAAGCGCTCAGCCGCAGACTTCGCAGCCTCGGGCTCACCGTTTTTATAGTTGGCGTAAATCAACTCGAGCTGTGCCTGGTCGGCATAGCGTCCGAACGGATACCGCGACTCCAACGCTTTTAGCTTGTTGGTTGCGCTTGAGTAACTACTGTTGTCCAGGTCGGCCTGCGCCAGCTGGTACAGCTCGACTTCGCTCAGGTTTTCGTCGATGACTTCTTTCGACGAACAGGCGGCGGTGAGTGCGAGGATGGCGATCAGCAGCAGGTGTTTCACTTGCATGGCGGCTAGCGTCCCTATGACGGCCCGCTGTCTTGGGCGTGGCCGTCCTGTTATGATTGGCGCCCCGCGGAAACCCCCGGGGCAAAAGACGCCGTATTTAACCACAAGCGCGCAGCCGAAACCAAAGGCTACGCCGCCTCCTAGTCTGGCCATGTCCGAGAATATAGAACTTAGCGCAGAGGTACCGTCCGAAATGGGTGGTCAACGCCTCGATCAAGTCGCCGCACAATTATTCGCTGAGCACTCGCGCTCGCGCCTTTCCGCCTGGATAAAAGACGGCCGCCTGACTGTGGACGGGGCCGTTATACGTCCGCGTGACATCGTGCATGGCGGTGCTGTTCTGCATCTGACCGCAGAGCAGGAAGCCCAAGGTGAATGGGTGGCGCAGGATATCGAGCTCGATATCGTCTACGAGGACGATCAAATCATGGTGATCAACAAACCTTCAGGTTTGGTGGTTCACCCGGCGGCCGGTCATGCCGATGGCACGCTGCTTAATGCTCTACTGCACCACTTTCCAGACATCGTCAACGTGCCGCGCGCCGGTATCGTGCACCGTCTGGACAAAGACACCACCGGTTTGATGGTGGTTGCCAAGACTATTCAGGCGCAGACCCAGCTTGTCACGCAGCTGCAAAGCCGCACGGTCAGCCGGATTTACGAATGCATCGTCATCGGTGTCGTTACCGCCGGCGGCAAGATCGACGCGCCGATTGGTCGTCACGGTCAGCAGCGTCAACGCATGGCGGTCATGGAAGGTGGCAAGCAGGCGGTAAGTCACTACCGTGTACTTGAGCGTTTCCGCTCCCACACCCATGTGCGGGTCAAGCTGGAAACCGGCCGTACTCACCAGATTCGCGTTCATATGGCACACGTGAACTTCCCGTTGGTCGGAGATCCGGCCTACGGTGGTCGCTTCCGTATTCCACCTGCGGCCAGCGTGACCATGGTCGAATCGTTGAAACATTTTCCGCGTCAGGCGCTTCACGCGCGTTTCCTAGAGCTGGATCATCCGACCACCGGTAAGCGCATGAAGTGGGAATCGCCACTTCCAGACGATTTTGTCTGGCTACTGACGTTGTTGAAGCAGGATCGTGAGGCCTTCATCGGGTGAAAGAGTTCGTGACGGAGTGGTTGATACCTGACTGGCCTGCGCCAGCGAATATCAAATCCTGCGTCACAACCCGTGCGGGCGGTGTCAGTCTGGCGCCGTTCGACAGCTTCAACCTTGGTGATCATGTTGACGACGATCCTGACGCGGTGGCTGCCAATCGTTTTCGTTTGAAGTCTCACTTGGGTATTCAGCCGGCCTGGCTGAGCCAAGTCCACGGTGTCGAGGTCGTTCATGCGGACCCGCGCCGGGTGATCGCCGCTGACGCCAGTTGGACCGACACCCCTCATGTTGCCTGCACCATCATGACGGCCGACTGTTTGCCGGTGCTGTTTTGCGACCGTTCCGGAACCCGTGTGGCTGCTGCGCATGGCGGATGGCGGGGTTTGGCGGCGGGCATTTTGGAAGCGACGGTTGTCCAGATGGCGGTACCTGCCAGCGAAATCATCGTATGGCTGGGCCCGGCAATTGGCCCCCAGGCTTTTGAAGTCGGGCCGGAAGTGCGGGAGGCGTTCATTAGTACGCACCCTGAAACCCTCGACGCTTTTTTACCCAGCGTGAACGACGGTCGCTTCATGGCCGATATTTACGCCTTGGCGCGCCTGCGTTTGGCCGCGTGCGGAGTGATAGCGGTTTACGGCGGTGGTTTCTGTACGGTCAACGACCCACGCTTCTATTCCTTCCGCCGCAGCGCTCGAGCCGGTCGGTTTGCCTCATTGGTGTGGATTGATCTGTAATTGTCGGCACCACCTTCTTTAGGGGCCAACTTGTTGGCGAGGCGCCTGAGCGGAAACAAGCAATAAGACTTTTCGCCAACACGTTGGCTCCTACAGATTAGTAACGCCTGAGCGGCTACGCTCACTCCACTTAATAGCTGACCTGCATCAATCAAACTGCGCTTGAATACTGCAAAATCGACCACATCTTATGGGCTATCTGGCAGGTTTTCTTTATAGGTGTGTCCATCGCTCCGGCCTGCTCAAAGGAAGGTGACTAATGCGTATAGACCGATTAACCAGCAAATTGCAGTTGGCGTTATCTGATTCCCAATCGTTGGCGGTGGGCCTGGACCATCCAGCCATCGAGCCCGCACATTTAATGCAAGCGCTGCTTGAACAGCAAGGCGGCACCCTCAAGCCGCTGCTGATGCAAGTTGGCTTCGACGTTAATAGTTTCCGTAAAGAGTTGAGCAAAGAACTCGACCATCTGCCAAAAATCCAAAACCCAACGGGCGACGTCAATATGTCGCAGGATTTGGCGCGCCTGTTCAATCAGGCTGATCGGTTGGCTCAGCAGAAGGGCGATCAGTTCATTTCCAGTGAGCTGGTGTTGCTGGCAGCGATGGAAGACAACAGCAAGCTCGGCAAACTGTTGCTTGGCCAGGGCGTCAGCAAAAAGGCGCTTGAGAACGCTATCAGCAACCTGCGTGGCGGCGAGGCAGTGAATGACTCCAATGTTGAGGAGTCGCGTCAGGCGTTAGACAAATACACGGTTGACCTGACCAAGCGTGCTGAAGAAGGCAAACTTGACCCGGTGATCGGACGTGACGACGAGATTCGTCGGACCATTCAGGTGCTGCAACGTCGTACCAAGAACAACCCGGTGCTGATTGGTGAGCCAGGGGTGGGTAAGACCGCCATTGTTGAAGGACTGGCTCAGCGCATCATTAACGGCGAAGTGCCGGACGGCCTCAAGGGCAAGCGTGTGTTGTCGTTAGACATGGGCGCGCTGATCGCCGGTGCCAAGTTCCGTGGCGAGTTCGAAGAGCGTTTAAAGGCATTGCTTAACGAGCTGTCGAAACAGGAAGGTCAAATCATCCTGTTCATTGATGAGCTGCACACCATGGTCGGTGCCGGTAAAGGCGAAGGCGCGATGGATGCGGGCAACATGCTCAAGCCTGCCTTGGCGCGCGGTGAACTGCACTGTGTCGGCGCGACCACGCTCAATGAGTACCGCCAATATATAGAGAAGGATGCAGCCCTCGAACGGCGCTTCCAGAAAGTCCTGGTAGAAGAGCCGAGCGAAGAAGACACCATCGCCATTCTGCGTGGCTTGAAAGAACGCTACGAGGTCCACCATAAAGTTGCGATTACCGACGGCGCGATCATTGCGGCGGCCAAACTGAGCCATCGCTATATCACTGACCGGCAGTTGCCGGATAAAGCCATTGACCTCATCGACGAAGCCGCCAGCCGTATTCGCATGGAAATCGATTCCAAGCCGGAAGTGCTCGATCGTCTGGAGCGGCGTCTGATTCAACTGAAGGTTGAATCCCAGGCGCTAAGAAAAGAAGACGATGAGGCGGCGATCAAGCGTCTTGAAAAGCTTCAGGAAGAAATCAATCGGCTTGAGCGTGAGTACGCTGACCTAGAAGAAATCTGGACCGCTGAAAAAGCTGAGGTCCAAGGTTCTGCGCAGATCCAGCAGAAAATCGAACAGTCGCGTCAGGAGTTGGAAGCCGCGCGTCGTCGAGGTGATTTGAATCGCATGGCTGAATTGCAGTACGGGATCATCCCGGACCTGGAGCGCAGCCTGCAAATGGTCGATCAGCACGGCAAAAGCGAAAACCAATTGCTGCGCAGTAAGGTTACCGAAGAAGAGATTGCCGAGGTCGTGTCCAAATGGACCGGTATTCCGGTGTCGAAAATGCTCGAAGGCGAGCGCGACAAGTTGTTGAAGATGGAAAGCTTGCTGCACCAGCGCGTTATCGGTCAGGACGAAGCGGTGATCGCGGTCTCCAACGCGGTACGTCGATCCCGTGCCGGACTTTCCGACCCGGATCGCCCGAGCGGCTCGTTCATGTTCCTCGGCCCAACGGGTGTAGGTAAGACGGAGCTGTGTAAAGCGCTGGCAGAATTCTTGTTCGACACCGAAGAGGCCATGGTGCGCATCGACATGTCCGAGTTTATGGAGAAACACTCCGTTGCTCGACTGATCGGCGCACCTCCAGGGTATGTGGGTTATGAAGAGGGCGGCTACCTGACCGAAGCCGTTCGCCGTAAGCCGTATTCAGTGATCCTGCTGGATGAAGTCGAGAAGGCCCACCCTGATGTGTTCAACGTGTTGCTGCAGGTGCTTGAAGACGGTCGCTTGACTGACAGCCATGGTAGGACTGTGGATTTCCGCAACACCGTGATCGTGATGACCTCGAACTTGGGCTCGGCACAGATCCAAGACTTGGTAGGTGACCGCGAGGCGCAACATGCCGCCGTGATGGATGCCGTCAGTTCGCACTTCCGCCCGGAGTTTGTGAACCGTATCGATGAAGTCGTGGTGTTCGAGCCGTTGGCGCGTGATCAGATTGCCGGAATTGCCAATATTCAGTTGGGTCGCCTGCGTGGGCGCCTGGCTGAGCGCGAACTGAAGCTGGAGTTGAGCGACGAAGCGTTAGATAAGTTGATCGCGGTGGGCTACGACCCGGTGTATGGCGCACGGCCTCTTAAACGTGCGATACAGCGCTGGATCGAAAACCCGTTGGCGCAGCTGATTCTGTCCGGTCGCTTCCTGCCCGGCGCTAGCGTGACCGGCACGGTGGTCAACGACGAGATTGTTTTCGGCTGATCGGATCACGGTTCAGCTCTCTATAAGCTAAGGCCCTCTCGATGAGGGCCTTTTTTCTACGTAAAGCTTTTTAGGGTAAGAAACCGCGATTTTGAGCGATCTCACCGTTGAGTGGAAAAAAACGCAAATCATTGTCTTAAATGCAGTTTTAAGGGTTGACAGTCTTTTTTAAAATTGTAGAATAGCGCGCCTCAGAGATGCTAACGCAGCGATGCGAAAGGGTCAAAAAGGCTGAAATTAGTAGTTAATTCAGCGATGTAGTTGTAAAGTTGCGTCTGAAATCGATAGTTCCGCGATAGCTCAGTTGGTAGAGCAAATGACTGTTAATCATTGGGTCCCTGGTTCGAGTCCAGGTCGTGGAGCCACTTAATTCTAGATGTAGCCATATCGGGGTATAGCGCAGTCCGGTAGCGCGCCTGCTTTGGGAGCAGGATGTCAGGAGTTCGAATCCCCTTACCCCGACCATTTTTGGGTCGTTAGCTCAGTTGGTAGAGCAGTTGGCTTTTAACCAATTGGTCGTAGGTTCGAATCCCACACGACCCACCATTTTCTGCCGGGTGTACCGGGCTGAATCTTAGGGAGTGATGCCAAAAGCATCACCCAATTAAAAGGCGCCTTTTTACGGGGTGCCTTTTTGTATCACCGGGGTATAGCGCAGTCCGGTAGCGCGCCTGCTTTGGGAGCAGGATGTCAGGAGTTCGAATCCCCTTACCCCGACCATTTTCTACTCATGTTGTTATGGGTTTGAAGATACAGGCCAGATGCTCCGCGCATCGAAGCCAAATGAAAAAAGCGTCCTTCGGGACGCTTTTTTTATGCCTGAAATAAACGAATCCGTGGGATCAAACGTGTTCGCGAAGCGGCATGCCTGAGACACCGCTTTGTTTTTTTCCCGAATGAATTCGGTCCCACTGATAACCGCGCTCACAAATCCGTGGGACCGAATTTATTCGGGAAGCTTTGCATCTGTTTCATCACATTGACCGCCTCGCCAACACGTTGGCTCTACAACGGCTCGTGCAAGCCTTCAGAGCGCCATGTAACTCAACAAGCGGCTCAGCAGGCCCAAACCAACCGTGACCGCCACTACCACGATAAGAAGCAGCCACGGCCGGAAAGGCTTGCGCTCGACTCGGTGTTGGGACGTTTGCAGGTATTCTTCGACACGTTGTTGGTCATCAGGGTTTAGGCGGCTGGTCATGTGAGCCTCATTGGATAATGAAACGCGCGGGTAAAGTCAGGTGTGGATGAATTCCAGTGGTTCAACGCTGAGTGTATCGTCCAGGCGGATGATTCCGCTTTGTAGCACCCGCGCCGTAATTCCGCCATGGCCGCGTACAGCTTGAAAGGTGCCGTGGCCAAGTCGATGCTCAAGCCGAGCGCAAGGTTGGCACCATCCCGTGGTTTCCAGAATCGCCTGGCCGACCTTGAAGCGTCGGCCCTTGAGACTGAACAGGTTGATGCCACTGATCACCAAGTTGCGCCGTAGGTCTTGCGGCACGATGGGATTGTCGTCGGCGCGGCTCAGCAACGAACTGACCACGGCCAGGTGCTCCCATTGAATTAACGTCACTTGCCGCGCGTTACGCGGGCCAGGCCGTGAGTGATCACCGGTCAGCCCAGCTTCGCGGCGCGCCTCCACGGCGTCCAGCACGGTCATATCGAGGCGCGACTCAGGTCGCACGCCAATCCAGCGCACACGGCCCTGTTGAGGCACGTCGGCAAGCAGTTCCTGCAAGGGACTCATAGGCTGATGCCCACATCAAAGACCACGCTGCGACCGAGGTTAGTTCGCAAGAAATCCGGTGCGTCGGGATGCGCAAACAACACACGAGCGAACGTCGGCCCGACCAATGACAATGAGCGCCAGCCTTGGCGCAGGTATTCAGTCGGGGGTGGGAAGTGGCTGTTCAAGTCCAGCACTTCACGCTTGAGGCTGGCAAACGCAATGATGTCCAACTCCCCGAGGTCTAGCCCGCGTTCGCGGTAGTTGTGGGCTTTTTTGCGTAACGTCGGCGCCAGACGCTGCAGTAATTCTGGCGCGGAGATGCGTTTAGGTTTCGCTTCACGGCGCACCAGTTGGCTCAACGAAAAGGCGCTGCGCCGCCGTTGTAACTCTTCACGCCATTCATCGTTCAAGCGTCGACCTTCATCAAGCACAAAAAACACCTCAAAACTGGCATCGCGAAACAACACGTCGGGTGGCTCTTGCCCTGCTGGGGTGAAGTCTTCGTTGCGGTGCGCAATGTTCAGGCCTTGCAACAACCGCTGACAAACCCAGCGCTCACGCTCCCACTTGCGCGCATTGGAAAGAAATGCGTTGGCTTGTTCGGCCTGAATCGTGAGCAGGCGTAAGTAGTCTGAGTCATCCATAGGCCAAGCTTAGCGTTCAAAGTGTGATGACTGGAAGGAAGAATGAGGAGGTGTAGACTTTGGAGCATGATTTAGCGCCGACCGGCTAAGTGCGATCTTGGCGCGCGGCGTGGTAACGAATTTCTCCTCGATACAACGAAACTGAAAACATGGAGATCTAAGTGAACATTGACATCGTTTTCCTGCCCGGTATCGCACCATGATCAGTGCTCAAGTGCTCTCCCCAGAAACCATGACCGTTGGTTGGTTGCTCTATGTGCCGGTGGTGCTGTGGGCAATATGGCGCACGCCTTGGGTCGAGTTGTTCACCGATAACCGCCGGCAACATTTGTTTTACGGCACGGTGTTCGCGCTGTTTTTGCTATGGCTAGTGCGTCGGGATTTCGACACCGGCGTGTCGTATCACTTTATCGGCATGACCGCCGTCACCCTGCTGCTGGATTGGCCGCTGGCGGTTGTCGGTGGGCTGCTGGCGCAATTGGGGCTGTTGCTGCTCGGGCGGCAGGACCTTGGCGCATTGGGCGTGAATGGTCTGTTGCTGATCGTCCTGCCGGTGTTAGTGACCGAAGCGTGCGCCCTGCTGGTAGAGCGCGCACGGCCAAAAAATCCCTTCGTGTACATCTACTGCTCAGGTTTTTTAGCCGCAGCGATATCTGCTTTGCTGTGCCTGCTGCTGGGGTTGGTCGTGCTGTGGTTCGACGGGTTGTTTGCGATGCCGTTTTGGCTAGAGGACTTTGTCGGGTACTTGTGGCTGATCATTTTCCCCGAGGCCTTCATCAACGGTATGGTGGTCAGCGCGTTGGTGGTGTTTTGCCCTGAATGGCTTGAGACATTCAACCGTACCCGGTACTTGTCTGCGCCGTGGAACGAGGAGGGGCCGTCCAAGGGCGACCGCTGATCGTTGCAAACCAGCGGTCGTGCCCCATCAATGTTCGCGGGACGGGAAGTCGCCGGAGAACGATTCGTCTTCTGCGTCCGGACTCACTGGAATCGCGTGTTCTTCTGAGGCCCATGCGCCTAAATCAATCAACTTGCAGCGATCAGAGCAAAACGGCCGGAAGGTGCTAGTAGCGCTCCATTCCACAGGAGCGCCACAGGTAGGGCATTCGACGGTCAAGGGCTGGCTCATGGTTGGCCTCCATGTAAAGTTAAATAGAAATGATGCAGGCGCTCGACTTCGCTTTTCAACCACGCGGGATCGCGGTCGTTGACCAGCACATCATCAGCGTGACTCAGGCGTAGTTCGCGGTTGGCCTGAACGTTGAGAATGGCTTTGACCTGCTCCTCGCTGGTACTGTCGCGAAGCATGGTGCGCTGAATTTGCAACCGCTCTGGAGCATCGATCACTAACACGCGCTGGGTCAGCTTGTATTGACCTGATTCCACCAGTAGCGGCGAAACCAGAATCGCATACGGCGATTCTGCCCGAGCCAAGTAGCTCATGATCTCTTGGCCGATCAGCGGATGCAGCAAGGTCTCAAGCCAGCGACGCTGTTCGGGATTTTGAAAGATCAGGCCGCGCAACGCCGCGCGGTCCAGCTGGCCATCGGGCTGCAGCACGCCAGCGCCGAAGTGCTCGGCAATCTGCGCCAGTGCGGGACGACCAGGTTCAACGACCCAGCGTGCGGCGTGGTCGGCGTCGACCAAGTGCACGCCTAGGTCAATAAAGTGCTGCGCCGCTGCACTTTTACCGCTGCCGATGCCGCCAGTGAGGCCGAGAATCCAGGGTTTGAAAGGGTTTTTGGTCATCTGAAACCGGCAAACTGCATGTAAGAGGCGGTTATTTGACCACCCCAGAGCAGCGCGATCCAGCCTGCAATCGCCAAATAAGGACCGAAGGGGATCGGCGTGCTGGTGCTCGCGTTGCGCAACCGCAACATAATCAGGCCCAACACCGCACCCACCAGTGACGCCAGCAAAATCGTCAGCGGAAGTATCTGCCAGCCACCCCACGCACCGAGCATCGCCAGCAACTTAAAGTCGCCATAACCCATGCCTTCCTTGCCGGTCACCAACTTAAACGTCCAAAACACCAACCACAGGCTCATGTAACCGGCCACCGCGCCCCACAAGGCATCGTGCAAGTTAGTGAACAGCCCAAAGGTGTTAACGATCAAGCCCAGCCATAACAGTGGCAGCACCAACGCGTCGGGCAACAGTTGATGGTCCGCATCAATCAAACTCATCGCCAGCAGGCCCCACACCAGCACTAACATCGCCGCCGCCTGCCAGCCGAACCCGAAATGCCAGGCAATAAACGCCGAGAGCAGCCCACAGGCGAGTTCAACGATAGGGTAACGCTTACTGATCGGCGCTTTACAGCCGGAGCACTTGCCGCCGAGGAACAGATAACTGATCACCGGCAAGTTCTCCCACGCCCGAATTTTGTGCGCGCAGTGCGGGCAGCGGGAGTGGGGGAGCATCAGGTTAAAGGTGTCAGGTTCCGGCTCAGCCGGGAGCGAAAGCATTTCGCGGGATTGAGACTTCCAATCGCGGTCGAGCATGATGGGCAGGCGGTAGATGACGACGTTTAGAAAGCTGCCGACCAGCAGGCCCAGCACGAAGGTACAAATGACAAAGGCCAGGGGAGAGCTGGCCAGCAAATTAATGAGTGGCATGTTAAACGACGTTTCCGAGCTGGAAGATGGGAAGGTACATGGCAATGACGAGCCCGCCTACTACTACGCCGAGGACTGCCATGATGAAGGGCTCCATCAGCGCGGTCATGTTATCGACCATGCCGTCAACTTCGTCTTCGTAAAAGGTTGCGACTTTATCGAGCATCGAATCCAGTGCGCCTGACTCTTCACCAATGGCTGTCATTTGAATCGCTAATGTGGGAAACACTCCGGTGGTGCGCATTGAAAAGTTCAGTTGCATGCCCGTTGAGACGTCGAGTTTGATGCGGTTCACGGCATTTCTGAACACCACATTGCCCGTGGCGCTGGCAACAGATTCCAGTGCTTCGACCAGCGGTACGCCAGCAGCAAATGTGGTGGACAAGGTGCGGGCGTAGCGGGCGACGGATGATTTGTATATCAATGGGCCGACAATGGGGACTTTGAGTAGGCCTCGGTCTATCGCGTCCCGGAATTTTTGAGAAGTTTTATAGGCTCGCTTAAAACAATATATTGAAACAACAAGTCCCGCTAAAACGATATACCACCAGCCTCGCAACAGTTCTGAAAGTCCAATGACCATCAGCGTAAACGCGGGGAGTTGGGCTCCAAAGTTTGAAAAAACTGTCTGGAATTGAGGCACAACTTTTATTAGTAGAATCGCCGAAACAATCAAGGCTACGATCACTACCGCGATTGGGTAGGTCATGGCCTTCTTTATTTTGGCCTTTAGCATTTCTGTTTTTTCTTTGTAGGTCGCCACCCGCTCCAGCAAGGCTTCCAATGCACCCGCTTGCTCGCCCGCATCCACCAAGCTGCAATAAAGATCATCGAAGTATTCTGGTTGTTTCCGTAAGGACGAAGCGAAGCTGTTACCTGCCGCCACGTCTTGTTTGATTTCGTTGACTAAGGTTCTCATTCTCGAGTTATCGGAGCTTTCGCCGATGATGTCGAAAGATTGCAGCAGTGGAACCCCCGCTTTCATCATGGTCGCCATTTGCCGTGTAAAAAACGCAATATCGAGCGGTTTTATCTTTTTGCCTTCACCGAAAATCGAGACGGTTTTCTTGTGCACTTTGACAGGGGTGATGCCTTGCTTGCGCAGCTGGGCTTTGATCAGGGCGGGACTGTGCCCATTTAATTCGCCGGTCAGTTTTGCACCCTTTTTATCTTTGCCTTCCCAAGCGTAAACACTCACTTTGACTGCCTTGGTCGCCATGCTTAATCCTTGGTCACACGGTTGATTTCTTCAAGGCTAGTGACGCCCTGCATCGCCTTCACCAGCCCGGAGGTGCGCAGGTCGTTAAAGCCGTCTTTACGCATTTGAACAGCGATATCCATCGAGTTACCTTCCTCCATGATCAGCCGTTGCAACTCGGGGGTACTCTTCACCACCTCATAAATCCCGACACGACCTTTGTAGCCGCTATTGCAATGATCGCAACCGACCGGCGAGTAAATCTTGAACGTACCAATTTTGTCTTCGGGAAAACCTTCTCGGATCAGCGTTTCACGGGGAATATCCGCTTCTTTCTTGCACAAGGGACACAATTTTCGTGCCAACCGTTGAGCGATGATCAGGTTGATAGCCGTAGCGATATTGAATGCGGCTACGCCCATGTGCTGGAGGCGAGTCAAGGTTTCCGCCGCACTGTTGGTGTGCAGCGTGGACAGCACCATGTGGCCTGTTTGCGAGGCCTTGATGGCAATTTCCGCCGTTTCCAAGTCGCGAATTTCCCCGACCATGATTACATCCGGGTCTTGACGCAGGAACGCGCGCAGTGCCTGTGAAAAGTCCATGCCTTGTCGTGGGTTGACGTTAACCTGATTGATACCTTCCAGGTTGATCTCCACCGGGTCTTCAGCGGTGGAAATGTTGATGTCCACGGTGTTGAGAATATTCAGGCCGGTGTAAAGCGAAACGGTTTTGCCTGATCCCGTAGGCCCGGTAACCAGAATCATGCCCTGCGGCTGCTTAAGCGCATTCAAATAGAGTTCTTTTTGATCGGGCTCATAGCCGAGCGCATCAATGCCCATCTGCGCGCTGGACGGGTCGAGAATCCGCATCACGATCTTCTCACCCCACAACGTGGGCAAGGTGTTGACTCGAAAGTCGATGGCTTTGGTTTTGGAAATCCGCAGTTTGATCCGGCCGTCTTGTGGACGGCGGCGCTCTGAGATATCCAGGCTGGCCATGACCTTTAAGCGCGCAGCGATCCTGCTGGCCAACTGAACGGGCGGCTTTGCTACCTCGTGAAGAATACCGTCGGTTCGTAGGCGCACTCGATAGGTTTTTTCATAAGGTTCAAAGTGGAGGTCGGAAGAGCCTGCTTTAATGGCATCCAATAGCATCTTATTAACGAAACGGACCACGGGCGCATCGTCTGCGTCTTGGCCTGCGATGGTGTCCTGTTTCTTATCATCTAAGGTGTCAGAGTCGAGATTCTCTAAATCAACATCTGCCATTTCGCCCAAGCCGGCGTTGGCGCCTTCAAAATACTTTTCGATAGCGTCAGTTAACTTGTCATCTTCTACCAGGATCGCTTCAGTGTTAAGCCCAGTGCTGAACTGAACATCGGTAACTGCTTGGTGGTTGGTAGGGTCTGAAATCCCGACAAATAACTTATTGCCTCGTCGCCACAACGGCAGGACATGGTGCTGGCGAATCAATTTTTCGCTCACCAACCCTTTAGGCTGTCCCTCTTTATCCAGGGTGCTTAAATCTAAAAAAGGTACACCAAATTGTTCTGAAGCGATCTCCGCCAAAACAATGCTTTTAAGCAGTTTATTCTGCACCAGGTAGCTAACCAGCGATATTTTGCTGCGCTGAGCTTTTTGGTAAGCGTCTTGAGCGACTTTTTCATTGAGTAGCTGCGCTACTACCAATTGTTTCGCCAAACCTGTAAGAGCGACATCAGTCATAAGACCACCGGACACAGACAATGCGACGGTTATAGCCTAGTCGGGCTGTGCTGCCAAACCCTCGAAGACAAACTGACCAAATTTGTCAGTTTGTGCGTTTATAGGCGGGGTTTATCCTGCGAAAGTGTGCTGCTTACCTTTAAATGGCAGAGTTGAGCGGCTTGGCACGGGCCGTGCTTTGGTTATTTCAAACGGTACCTATTGGCGTACGGAGAACATTATGAAATTGCAAAAAGGCTTCACACTTATCGAACTGATGATCGTGGTTGCGATTATCGGTATTTTGGCTGCGGTGGCCATTCCTCAGTACAGTGATTACACCTCGCGCGCTAAAGCATCTTCGTCCGTGAATGATATCTCTGCGTACAAATTGGCTGTTGGATTGTGCGCCCAAGAAGCGGGGGCTTTGACTGCCTGTGCTGCTGGCACCGGTGGCGTTCCCGCTGCAGTGGATACACCTAACGTCACAACATTGGCCGTTTCTGCCGCAGGCGCAATTACTGGCACCAGTGCTGCAACTGATACTAGCGGAACGAAATTGACGATTATTTATACCCCTACACTCACTGCGAGCGCCGCAAACATGACTTGGCTCATGACGGGTACTATTTGTAGCGCCACTCGTGGTTTGAAGCCTGGTCAGGGCGGTTGCCCATAAGCTGCGAATTCTCAAATATTCTAAAAGCCCTCAACTACGGGCTTTTTTTCCCCGTTCGTCTTTTCTAGCTAAGTTTCAGATAGGCCGAAATAGCTCAGTCCGGTAGAGCAGCGCACTCGTAACGCGAAGGTCGTAGGTTCGATTCCTATTTTCGGCACCAAAAAAAGCCTCGATTCTCACGATTCGGGGCTTTTTCAGATCTGGCAAACCTAACCCCTCACAAACTCAACCGCATCGACAAATCCACCGCCTTTATATCTTTCGTCAGTGCACCAATCGAAATGTAATCCACCCCGGTCTCAGCAATCGGCACCAGCGTCGTATCATTAATCCCGCCACTGGCTTCCAGTTTCGCTCGTCCGGCGGTAATGCGTACGGCTTCGCGCATGTCGTCCAGGCTCAGTTCGTCGAGCATGATGATGTCGGCACCCGCCAGCAGCGCTTGATTCAGTTCATCAAGGCTTTCAACTTCGATTTCTACCGGTTTGCCGGGGGCGATTTTGCGGGCGGTGGCGATTGCCTGGGCGATGCCGCCGCAGGCAGCGATGTGGTTTTCTTTGATCAGGAACGCGTCGAACAGGCCGATGCGGTGGTTATGGCAACCGCCGCAGGTGACGGCGTATTTCTGCGCCAGGCGCAGACCGGGCAGGGTTTTGCGGGTGTCGAGAATTTTGACGTGGGTGTTGGCCACTTTGTCGGCGTAGTACTGCGCGCGAGTGGCTACGCCGGAAAGCATTTGCAGAAAGTTCAACGCGCTGCGTTCGCCTGTCAGCAATGAGCGTGCGGGCCCTTCGAGGTGGAACAGTGGTTGATTGGGTTTGACCCGCTCCCCATCGGCGACTTGCCAATGCACCGCGACACGGGGGTCCAGTTGCCGAAAAACCGTGTCCACCCAGGCTGTGCCGCTGATTACGGCAGCGTCACGGGTAATGATCGTGGCCTTGGCCAGGCGTTCTGCCGGAATCAGCTGGGCGGTAATGTCGCCACTGCCTACATCCTCTAGCAGCGCGCGGCGCACGTTGGCTTCAATTTCAGCCGTCAGGGGGGCGAGGCGTAGGTTTGGCATTGCGAACTCCACTTCTAGGTGGGCCGAGTATAAGGCACCCCATCGCAGCAACCCACCCCGCGAAGCGCCGCAGGCATGAGCCTGCGCCTGCAGTTCGTCGGTTTTGCCGTAGTCCACGCGATGGAAGTTGAGACCTGCGGTCTATTCAGCGCTAACGGACGTAAATAGCTGTAATCACCACTGGCTTAACTGACATCTTTTGCAAGATACTGTGTCGGTCAATTGACGTCATGACTTTGGCGCAAACTTTTTCGTAGAAACTGACTTTACATATCGACCTATTGCGTCTTGTCTGTAGTGGGGTCGCGGATGTTCTCATTGGAGACGTTGATGCAAAACGACGGGAAAGTGGTTCCGCTGAACAAGGGTGCCCCAGAGCAAGTGCCGGCCTCGTCGCTGGTTCGGATTCCCGTTGTATTGCTGCAAGTTCGCGACAAAGCCGCACAGCAGGTGAAGGACGCGTTGCAGACGCTGTTCGACAACGCTGATGACACGCTGTTTGAAATGGCCGATCGTGCCCACAACAATGCTGAGCAAAACAGTTTTTTTGAGGCGATGCGCGACCTTCGCCTCAAACGTAAAAGCATTGAGCGGGGTTTCATCGATAAGTTTTATGAAGCCTTTTTGCGTCTGGGTCAGTACGAGGTCAGCGAGCCTGAAGTCGCCTCGCCGATGACGTTCGATAAACTGGCGCTGGTACACAACGACGATCTGGAGAAAATCGTTGCTGTCGACGCGATGGTGTCCAAGGTCCTGAGCCGCGACGGGTTTGCTCTCTCGCAGTTGACCACCCGCTTGAATACCTTGATTCCCCAACACCTGACCGACCTGTCCAACCCAATGGGGCCGACGGCGCTGTGCGATTTCTTTTTGCAGTCTTGTCGCACTTTGGGCGTTGAAATAAAGGTCAGATTGATCATTTTCAAATTGTTTGAAAAATATGTGCTGACCGATGCCGACCAACTCTACGACGAAGCCAACCAGTTATTGATTACCAGCGGCGTTCTCCCGGACCTCAAGGGCGCGCCTGCCCGGCGGGTTTCTGATCGAGCAAAGGCCAGTTCGCGAGCTTCGCAAGGGGCCGATGCGGTCGATGCAGCCGCCGCAGCCATTGCCAGTCGGCAACTCGACCAAGATGTCCACGAAGTGTTTGCTGCGCTTCAAGAGTTGCTTTTATACGTGCGCAGTGTCGCGCCATTGCCTGACCCCACCACTGAAGCCAAACCGATTTCCAGCCAGGACCTGCTACGCCTTCTGTCGCACCTGCAGCAGTACGTGCCGGCGCCCGAGGCGCACGACGAATTCAATCTGCGCAACCAGCTCGAAGAGTTGCTGGCCCGCGTCAGCATGAAAAGTGGCAAGTATCGTGTGGTGGGTGTCGTTGACGAAGATGTCATCAACCTGATCGCCATGCTGTTTGAGTTCATCCTCGACGACCGCAATTTGCCGGACTCGCTCAAAGCGTTGATTGGGCGTCTGCAAATTCCGATGTTGAAAGTCGCAGTGATCGACAAAAGTTTTTTCAGTCGTGGCAGCCATCCCGCGCGACGTCTGCTTAATGAAATCGCCTACGCTGCATTGGGCTGGGGCGGTCGCGACGACTATCAACGCGACACGCTCTATGTGCGAATCGAACAGATTGTGCAGCGGTTACTTAATGATTTCGTCGACGACCCGGCGATCTTTTCCGAATTGTTGGTGGATTTCCTCGCGTTTACGGGCGACGAGCGTCGTCGCAGTGAGCTACTTGAGCAACGCACCCGCGATGCGGAAGAAGGCCGTGCCCGGGCTGAGTTGGCACGGGAGCTGGTACAGCATGAGTTGAATCATCGCCTGCTGGGCAAAACCTTGCCTGAAGTGGTGGTGCGTCTCCTTCAGGAAGCTTGGAGCAAGGTGCTGCTGCTGACCTGCTTGAAACACGGGGATCAGTCGGCAGAATGGCATGCGGGTTTGGGCGCCATGGACGATTTGATCTGGAGCGTCGAGCCCCATGAAGAGCCCGAAGCTCGGCAGCGATTGCTGGATCTGGTGCCCGGCTTGCTCAAATCCTTGCGCGATGGCCTGACCAGCGCGGCGTTTGATCCATTCGCCACTGGCGACTTTTTTAATCAGCTGGAAAGCCTGCATGTCCAGGCGTTCCAATACTTGGCCCCTCAACAGGATGATCTTGGCGAGAACCCAATCAAATCGGCGTCAATTGCGGAAATGATCGCGGTTGTCGAGGAGATTGTGCTGATCGCGCCGGGTGAACAACCGCACAGCGATCAAAGCGTGCGCCTGGAAGACGATGACGATGCGGTCCTTGAAGTCCACAAGCTGCGCATCGGTAGCTGGGTCGAAATACAGGAAGACGAGGAGCACAAACTGCGCTGTAAGCTGGCGGCCATCATTGAGCCGGCCGGTCGTTACGTGTTTGTTAACCGCACGGGCATGAAGGTGCTGGAAAAAACCCGCATGGGCCTGGCGGTGGAGTTTCGTCGAGGCGCTGTTCGCCTGCTCGACGACGCCCTGCTATTCGACCGCGCACTGGAGGCCGTGATCGGCAACCTGCGCAGGCTTAAGGGCGGGGCTTGATTGCCGCGCTCGGCCAAGCGCTCATCCCGACAAAACGCCCTGTTTTGTCGGCAACACAAAATATTGCTGCCCCGTGATTCCCCGTCGCGGGCATACTTGCGTTATTGATCCGCCGTTCAAGGAACCCTTCATGCAGCTGGACCCCGTCAGCGGTTGGTGCCATGGCGCGCACCACTGTCCGTCGCCCAACTTCAATGAGCGGCCCGAGGCCGAGATTTCGCTGTTGGTGATCCATAACATCAGTTTGCCCCCCGCTCAGTTCAAGACCGGCTACGTGCAAGCGTTCTTTCAGAACCAGCTGGATGTCACACAACACCCTTATTTTGAAAGCATCGTTGATGTGCGGGTATCGGCGCATTTTTTGATCGAGCGCGACGGCGTGCTGACGCAGTTTGTGTCCTGCCTGGACCGCGCTTGGCACGCGGGAATCTCCCGTTTTGAAGGGCGTGAAACCTGTAACGACTACTCCATTGGAATCGAGCTGGAAGGCACCGATGAATTGCCTTTCACCGACGCTCAATACGACGCCCTGATTGAATTGACTCGCCAGTTGCAGTCGACATTTTCAGCCATTACCACGCAGCGAATTTGCGGCCACAGCGATATTGCTCCGGGACGCAAGACAGACCCGGGCCCATGTTTTGAGTGGGCGCGTTTTCGAGCGGCATTGCAGGATTGAAGTGAGGGACAAGGAATGAGTTTTTTGGTATTGCTGTTCGCCGTCTGGATAGAGAAGTTCTCCGCCTTGCGCCAACGCGTACAGCGTGATGGCCCATGGTTGCGGGAGCTGGCAAAGCTTGAAAACACCCCGCGCCTGAGCACCCGGCCGTGGTTGATTTTGGCATTGCTGATTCTGCTGCCGGTGGTGCTATTGGCCTTGCTACTGGTGGTGGTGCAGTCGGTGGCGTATGGCTGGCTGGGTTTGCCGGTGCACTTGGTGGTATTGATCTACAGTTTGGGTCGCGGCGACCTGTTGGCCACGTTGGGGCCTTTTCGCGATGCCTGGCGCAGAGGCGACGCGCAAGCTGCCAGTCTCGTTGCTGAGCGTGATATGGGCGTCATCGCCGAAGATGGCGAACAACTGCTCGAAGGCGTTCAGCGCTACTTGTTGTGGCAAGCCTATCAGAGCTTTTTTGCGGTAATTTTTTGGTACTTCTTGTTGGGACCGGTGGCGGCCTTGGGTTATCGACTGCTGGCGCTGGCCGTTACCCATGGCAAAAATCCTGCACTGGTCGAGCGCGCAGCTCAGTTGCATCACGCGTTTGATTGGGTGCCGGTGCGGCTGCTCGCCGCCAGTTTTGCCCTGGTCGGAAATTTCGTCGCGGTCAGCCGGTTGATGCTGCATGAGTTGCTGAACTGGAACATCAGCGCGGCGCAGTTAGTGACAAAAACTGGCCAAGTGGCCAGCGAAATCCCGACCCCTGTGGTTGGCGCAGACGGCGTTGCCAACTTGGATGCGCTGTGGGAACTGTTGCTGCGCTCAGCGGTGGTTTGGTACGCCGGGTTTGCGTTGTGGACGTTGCTGGTTTAAGCGGTCCTTTGGCCCGACCGCGTTAGTCCATTCGCGAATGAATTCGCTCCTACAGAAATCTGTGGGACCGAATTCATTCGGGAAGCGTTTTACCTGATGCACGCGTCGTACCTCTCGCCTCTGGTAGCGAACGTGTTCGCGAGGCGGTGTATCAGGCATACCGCTTAAAGGCCTTCGCCAACAAGTTGGCTCTACAGAGGGGGGCGCGTCGGCCGGTTTAGCGCCTTCGTTTACCTTTACTTACAAAACGTCCGGTGGATATCAGGTATACAGACCTAGTCGCGAATGGTGGCTTTGCGCTATTTCGACGAATCGCTGCACCCCTAAAAATAAGAAAAAGGGAGCGTTCTTGTGAAGAGCCTTTTGTATCCAGCCATCGCGCTGATGAACCGGCTGAGCTTCGCGATGAAGTTCACCCTCATTAGTATTCTGTTTTTCCTGCCCATGTTGGTGACCAACTTTTATTTGGTCAGGGATTCCTATCGCGAGTTTGTCGGTACCCGAACCGAGCTGCAAAGCCTCGAACTGGTAGGCGCCAGTCTAAACCTGCGGCGAGATTTGGAGACCCTAGACGGGCTGGTGGGCATGAACGTCGTGCTTGGCCAGGCCAGTCAATTCGAAGCCCTGAGTTCGCGAATTTCCGCTCTGGAAACCACCGTGTTAAGCACCTTGCAGAACCTGAACGCGCCGGCGGAAGATCCAAGCCAGGTTGCTGCCTTCAACGCCAAGCGTGACGAACTTATTTCCGCTTTCAAGGCGCAGCAGGCCGAGTCGTCGCTGCAAAGCAAAAGCGGGATGATGTCGCGATTGTTAAGCAAGGCGCAGACCTTCAGCAAAGTCGTCGTCAGCCAAGCGGGTCTTAGCCAGGACCGCAGCAGCGATGTGCGGCAACTTATCGATTTGATTACCAGCGTCACCCCGTTGATCACCCAGGCCATCGGCGACGGTCGGACCATGGGTTCGTATTCGTTGGGGCAGGGCATGATCAACTCATCGGCCAGCACCCGTTTTGATGAGCTGTTGCAACAACTTGAACGCATCCAGGGTGATTACGCCTTGAAGCTGCAGGACGCCTTCGGTAACAGCGCTGCTGCGCGCAACGCATTACAAGGTCCGGCGCAGGCCAGCCTGGCGACACTCAAACAAAGCAGTGAGATATTCGAGCAGCAGGTGGTGTCGGCCGACAGCTTGAATGCGCCGTGGGAGGCGTTCTATCAACAGGTCACTGGGCTGATCGCCAAGACTTATCAACTGGACGACGCGACCGTGGCCTTCCTTAATCAGGACCTGCAAGGTCGGCTGGTGCAAAACCGTCAGCACACGATTCTATTGGTGGTTGCGCTGGCCGGGGCCTTCTTGCTGATCGTTTATCTCTACAGCGGTTTCTACGCTTCGACGCGCACCACGTTGAGGCGGTTGGGTGACGTCATGGACAAGGTGGCTGCGGGTGACATGACCGCCAGTTTTACCGCTCACAGCCGTGATGAGTTGGGCGAACTCGGCCGGGTGTTCAACGGCACGGTGAAGAAAATTCATGACCTGATCGAATTGGTGGGCAAGACCGTCAGTGAGGTCGAGCGGCAAGCCGGACAGGTTGAATCGGTGTCGGCGGTGAGCAATCAGGCGGTGGCGGGGCAGCGCAACCAAATCGAATTGGTGGCCACAGCGATGAACCAAATGTCCGCCACGGCGCAGGAGGTAGCGCGCAGTGCGGCTGCGGCAGTGAGCAGCGCGCACAGCGTCAACCAAGAAACAGTCAGTGGTCGTGGGCTGGTCGAATCCCAGCAGATCAGCATCTCTCGGCTCGCCAGCGAGATCGATCAATCGGTGTTGGTGATCAATCAATTGGCAACCGACAGCTCGTCCATCAGCCGTGTTTTGGATGTCATCAAAAGTATCGCCGAGCAAACCAATTTACTGGCGCTCAACGCTGCTATCGAAGCGGCGCGGGCCGGGGAGCAGGGCCGGGGCTTTGCGGTAGTGGCAGATGAAGTGCGTACCCTGGCCAAGCGCACTCAGCAATCCACCGAGGAAATCGAACAGATGATCGCCAAGTTACAAGGCGGTGTCGGGGCGGCGGTCAAGGCGATGGGCGTCAGCCATGAAATGGCCAATGGCACCGTGGGGCAGTCAGAAAAGGTCCAGCAAGCGCTGGAAAATATCCTTGGCGCCGTCAGCATGATCGTCGACCAGAATCAGCAGATCGCGGCCGCCGTGGAGCAGCAAACGGCGGTGGCCCATGACATCGACAGAAACATTGTCGAAATCAACCGTGCGGGTGAGCGCACGGCAGAAGGTGCGAATCAAACGGAACACGCCAGCCGTCAATTATCGGCGCAGGTCGTGGAGTTGAAGCAGTTGATTAGCGCGTTTCGCGTATAGCGCTGCTTATTTCCAGTTGAACAGCTCGTAGGCGTTGCGGGTGCTGGCGTTGGCCAACTCCTCAGCTGGCACGCCCATTAACTGGGCCAGGGCCAAGCAGATGTCAGGCAAATGCTCGGGGCTGTTGCGCTGGTTAGGGTACATGGCGGGCGCCATGTCCGGGGCGTCGGTCTCCAGCACGACGCTGTCCAGCGGCAGTTTAGCGATGACCCGGTGCATGCGCAGCGCTTGGGGCCAAGTCGCTGCACCCCCCAAACCGAGCTTGAACCCAAGCTTGATGTATTCATCCGCTTCTTCCCGGCTTCCGGCAAACGCATGGATGATCCCACCGCGCTTGAGCTTGTAGTCTTTGAGTGTGGCGATTACGTTGGCGTGGCTGCGTCTGACATGCAAAAGGGCCGGCAAATTGAAGTCGACGGCCAGTTGCAGTTGCGCCTCGAACATCCCTTGTTGACGGTCTCGGTCCAGGGTCTCAACAAAGTAATCCAGCCCGAATTCACCCACCGCGCACAGCTGTGGATGTCCCTTGAGGCGTGTCAGCCAGTCGCCCAATTCCTCCACGTGGTCAAGCAGATGCTCATCGAGATACAGTGGGTGCAGGCCGAATGCCGCGAACAGGCTGGCGTCGCTTTGCACCAAATCCCACACCCGCGGCCAGTTGCGCTGATGCACACCTAGCACCACCGCCCGTTCGACGCCCACCGCTCGGCAGTTTGCCATCAGCGTCTGGCGGTCAGCGTCGAAGTCTGGAAAATCCAAATGAGTATGGGTGTCGATCAACGTCATATTCAGACCTCGTGAATACGTTGTTTGAACGTCCGCGCAATGGCATGCACGCCGGGCTGGTAATCGTCTTTTTCCACCGCCGCTAACGCCAGCGCCAGTGCTTGATCCGCGATCAGTGGGTGCTGTTGCGCCATGGCATTGACCGGCAGCGGCAGGAAGTCTAGCAATTGAGTGTCACCGAAGGTGCCTAAATGCAGTTGCGCCGGATTCAGCGCCTGACTGTGCAGCAGGTCAAAAACACCCTGCAACAACACGTAGGACGTGGTGATCAGTGCGTCGGGCAACTGGCCCAAACGTTCAAGCAGTTCGCTGGCCAGTCGCTTGCCACACTCACGGCTAAAGGCTTCGCCCTGTTGAACGATGACCTCGCCGCTGAAGCGTGTGAGCGCTTGCTCGAAACCGGCGGTGCGGATCTGGCTGACGATCAGTTCTGGGTGCGCGCTGATCAGCGCGATGTGCCGGGGCATCGGCTTCAACAAGCTGTGGGTCAGTTGCAGGCTGGCTTGATGGTCATCGCTGACCACTGAGCAGAAATGCGCAGGGTCCATCTGGCGGTCTATCGCGATAATCGGCAGACCGACCTTTTGCAGTTCGCGGTAGCTGTCGTCATCGTATGGCAGGCAGCTGGCGACAAACAGCGCATCACAACGCCGGGCGCGAAACAGCTGCAGCAGTTGCAGCTCGCTGGCAGGGGAGTCGTCGGAGCTGGCAATCAGCAGTTGATAGCCGTGGGCGCGGGCGCGTTGTTCCAGCAGTTTGGCGATGCGTGCGTAGCTGGGGTTTTCCAGGTCTGGGAGGATGAATCCCAGGGTTCGCGTATGACGGCTGCGCAAACCGGCGGCTTGTGGGTTGGGGCGGAAGCCATGTTGATCAACCACCTTGCGCACACGCTCGACGGTCGCGCTGCTGATGCGTTGCTGTTCGGCTTTGCCGTTGATGACGTAGCTGGCGGTGGTCACTGAAACACCGGCCAGACGAGCAATATCAGTGAGTTTCAACCCAATATCCTTTTTGTTGTTGGATTGCGGTGTGTCTGAAATACCGCTACAGCGGGTTACCTCCCGCTGACTTCTAATCTCAGGCGCTTATTCTCAGGAGACCTTCGCACAACTTGAAGCTCTCAGTTATTTCGCGCAATTTTTTGAAAAACCGTCCAAGTCATATGACGCTTGGGCTTCAACGGCAGCAGATTATCGAGTAACGTGCCGCACTTGACAGATTAATCGATTCAGCTTGAAAAATAATCCAGTCGCACTGCCCGCCTCATGGGTGTCAGAGGGTTATCGCCACACTCGCCTAAGCTGGTTCAATCGGTAATTGTGTGGATGCAGTCCCTAAAACAAAAAGGAGAAAGGCATGCTCGAACTCACCGTAGGGCAGATATCCATGGGCCAAACGGCCGTGGACAAATCTGCTGCATTGGAATTACTGGCCAGTAAACTGGTCGCCGATGGTTTGGTGGCTGAGGGTTATCTCCAGGGGCTGCAAGGCCGAGAGGCCCAAGGTTCGACCTTCCTGGGCCAAGGCATCGCCATTCCTCACGGCACTCCAGAAACCCGCGACCTGGTGCTCGCCACCGGCGTGCGCCTGTTGCAGTTCCCTAACGGCGTGGATTGGGGTGACGGGCAGATTGTGTACTTGGCCATTGGTATAGCGGCTAAAAGCGACGAACACTTACGTTTACTGCAACTGCTCACCCGTGCGCTGGGCGAAGCTGATCTAGGTGAGGCGTTGCGCCAGGCAACGACCCCTGACGCGTTGATTGGATTGTTGCAAGGTGCTCCGCAAGCCTTGGCCCTGGACGCGCAATTGATCAGCCTCGGTGTATCGGCCGATGATTTCGAAGAATTGGTGTGGCGCGGTGCTCGCCTGCTGCGCAAGGCTGATTGCGTAAGCAACGGCTTCGCTGCGGTACTGCAACAGGTTGAAGCGCTGCCGTTGGGCGATGGCCTTTGGTGGCTGCACAGTGAGCAAACCGTCAAGCGTCCCGGCCTGGCGTTTGTCACGCCAGACAAACCAATTCGTTTTCTAGGCAAACCGCTCACCGGGTTATTTTGCCTTGCCAGCATGGGTGAAGCCCATCAGGTACTGCTTGAGCGCTTGTGTGCGGTGTTGATCGAAGGCCGAGGCCACGAGTTGGGTCTCGCCACCAGCAGTCGCGCGGTATTGGCGGTACTGGGCGGCGAATTGCCCGAAGATTGGCCGAGCCAGCGGGTGACGCTAAGCAACGCCCATGGACTTCATGCCCGGCCGGCGAAGACCCTAGCGCAACTGGCTAAAACCTTCGAAGGCGAGATTCGCGTACGCGTTGTGGAAAGTGGCGAAAGTGCGGTGTCGGTCAAAAGCCTGACCAAGCTGCTGAGCCTGGGCGCGCGTCATGGTCAAACCCTGGAGTTCACCGTTGATCCCTCCGTCGCCATCAATGCGTTGCCCGCGCTGATTGCAGCGGTTCTCGAGGGGCTGGGTGAGGAAGTTGACGTGCTGTCCCGCCCATCCTCAGCGGCACCGGTGGTCGCCGCCGTATCGCCAGTGACGACGGCAATGAATACGGGCACCCAGAGCGTGATGGGGCCCGCCGATGGCGTTGTGATTCAAGCCATTGCTGCTGCCCCCGGTATTGCGGTGGGGCCGGCGCACATTCAGGTGCCGCAGCGGTTCGACTTTCCTTCACAGGGTGAATCAAGCGCGGCCGAGCACCAGCGCCTGCAATTGGCATTGTTTGCGGTGCGTCAGGACCTTGAAAGACTGATCCAGCGCGCCGAGGCCAAGGCGATTCGGGAGATTTTCGTTACTCACCAGGAAATGCTCGACGACCCCGGCTTGACCGACGAAGTCGCCGCCCGCCTGGAACAAGGCGAAAGTGCGCCGGCTGCCTGGATCGGCGTCATCGAAGCCGCCGCCTTGCAGCAGGAGCAATTGCACGACGCACTGCTGGCCGAGCGCGCCGCAGACCTGCGAGACATCGGGCGCCGGGTGCTGGCGCAGTTATGCGGTGTGGAAACGGTCGCCGAGCCCGAGCAACCGTACATTCTGGTCATGGCAGAAGTCGGCCCGTCCGATGTCGCACGCCTCAATCCCGCACGGGTCGCCGGCATACTGACAGCCCGTGGTGGCGCGACTGCACACAGCGCCATTGTCGCCCGCGCCTTGGGCATTCCGGCGGTGGTGGGGGCGGGCGACGCGGTGTTGCTGATCAAACCCGGTACGCCGTTGCTGCTCGATGGCCTGCGCGGACGACTCAGCGTCGCGCCAGATACCGCCACCTTGCTGCGCGCCATCCATGATCGCGACATCCGCACAGAGCGCTTGAATGCGGCTGCCGCATTACGCCTGGAACCCGCGCTGACCCGTTGCGGGCACGCCGTGGAGGTGTTCGCCAATATCGGTGACAGCGCGAGCACAGCGCTGGCAGTGGAACTCGGAGCGGAGGGCGTTGGCCTGCTGCGCACTGAGCTGATTTTCATGGCCCATGCCCAGGCCCCAGACGAAGCCACCCAAGAAGTTGAATACCGACGCGTGCTGGATGCCCTCCAGGGACGACCGCTGGTGGTGCGAACGCTGGACGTGGGCGGCGACAAGCCGTTGCCGTATTGGCCAATGGGCAAGGAAGAAAATCCGTTCTTGGGCGTACGAGGCATTCGTCTGACTTTGCAACGACCGGACATCATGGAAAGCCAACTGCGTGCTCTATTGCGCGCTGCCGACAATCGCCCGTTGCGGATCATGTTTCCTATGGTCGGCACCGTTGAAGAGTGGCGTCAGGCGCGGGACATGACCTTGCGCCTGCGTGAAGAAATTCCCGTGGCGGACCTGCAACTGGGGATCATGATCGAAGTGCCATCGGCGGCATTATTGGCGCCTGTGTTAGCGCGGGAAGTGGATTTCTTCAGCGTGGGCACCAACGATCTGACGCAGTACACCTTGGCCATCGATCGCGGTCATCCGACATTATCGGGTCAGGCAGACGGCCTACACCCCGCCGTATTGCAACTGATCGACATCACCGTGCGCGCTGCCCATGCCCACGGTAAGTGGGTCGGCATCTGCGGTGAGTTAGCGGCTGATCCAGTGGCGGTGGCGCTGTTGGTGGGACTGGGCGTCGATGAGTTGAGTGTCGCGGCGCGCAGCATCGGCGAAGTCAAAGCCTGCGTCCGTGAGTTGAACTTGGGCGACGTGCAACACCTGGCGCAGCGTGCGTTAACGCTTGGGACAGCCACCGAAGTGCGTGCGCTTGTTGAAACCTTGGCAATGGATGCCCGGCTTTTGGAGGCTTTGTAATGGCGAAAATTCTAACCCTGACGCTAAACCCGGCACTGGACCTGACCGTACAGATGGGCCCGTTGCAGGTGGGACAGGTCAATCGCAGCCACGCCATGTTCACTCATGCCGCTGGCAAAGGCCTGAATGTCGCGCAGGTGTTGGCCGACTTGGGGCACGAATTGACGGTGGGTGGATTTCTCGGCATCGACAATCAGCAGCCGTTCGAGACGCTGTTTGCCCATCGGCGGTTCGTCGACGAGTTCGTCCGGGTGCCCGGTGAAACCCGCAGCAACATCAAGTTGGCCGAGAGCAGCGGGCGCATTACCGACCTGAACGGCCCAGGGCCGCAGGTCGGTGAAGATCTGCAACATGAGTTGATGACCCGTCTGGAACAAATCGCCGGGGGGTTCGACGCCGTAGTAGTGGCCGGCAGCTTGCCGCGCGGCGTCAGCCCTCAATGGCTGCAAGCGCTATTGCTGCGTCTCAACGCCATGGGCCTGAAAGTCGCCCTCGACACCAGTGGGATGGCGTTACGCGCCGCGCTGTCGGCGAGCCCATGGTTGATAAAACCCAACACCGAAGAGTTGGCCGAGGCGTTGGATGCACCGATTATTTCCATTGAGGCCCAGGCCGAGGTGGCCGCTCGTTTGCGTGGGCAAGGCATCGAGCACGTGGTGATTTCCCAAGGGTCGCAAGGGGTGCACTGGTTTAGTTCTGTCGTGGCGTTGCAAGCGTTGCCACCCCAGGTGACGGTCGCCAGCACGGTCGGTGCCGGGGATTCATTGCTGGCGGGAATGGTTCACGGCCTGATCAGCGGGCATTCGCCACAACAGACCCTGCGCACCGCCACCGCGATCGCGGCGATGGCAGTGACCCAAATCGGTTTCGGCATCAGTGATTTGGCGCAACTGAAATTGCTTGAAAAGGGCGTCAACGTGCGCGCCCTGACAGAACAATAAGAAGGATTGTCACCCATGAAGTTAGTCATCATTACCGCCTGCCCCAATGGAAAAATCAGCAGCTTTCTCAGTGCCCGTTTGCTGGAAGCCGCCGCGCAACGACAGGGTTGGCACACCAGTGTTGAGGTTCATGACCCTCGTCAGCCGGATAATCAACTGTCGCCCGAAGTGATTGTCGCCGCTGATTGGGTGTTGGTGGTCAACACCGGCGAGTTGGATTTGAGCCGCTTTGTGGGCAAGCCTGTGTTTCAGACCACACCCGCTCACGCGTTGGAGGATATTGCAGGTTTTTTGCGCAGCGCTGCTGAGCAAGCCGTCGTGCTGGCCGCAGCACCCGTTAAAACGTCGCCATCAACCACCGCAAACGCCAGATCCCCACGCTTGGTCGCGGTCACAGCCTGCCCGACCGGGGTCGCCCACACGTTCATGGCAGCGGAAGCTATTCAGCAATCGGCCAAGCGCTTGGGTTATGAGCTGCATGTGGAGACCCAAGGCTCGGTGGGCGCGCGCAACCCATTGGGCGCCCAGGCCATCGCTGAGGCGGACGTGGTGTTGCTGGCGGCAGACATCGAGGTCAATACCGAGCGGTTTGCCGGGAAACGAATTTATCGCTGCGGCACCGGCGTTGCGCTTAAACACCCGGACGCTACCTTGAAAACAGCCTTGGCCGAAGGCTCGGTGGAGTCGGCGGTGGGCGCGAACGTAGCACCGCGCAAAAAAGAGCGAACTGGCGTCTACAAGCACCTGTTGACCGGTGTGTCGTTCATGTTGCCGATGGTGGTGGCGGGGGGGCTGTTGATCGCGTTGTCGTTTGTTTTCGGGATCCACGCCTATGAAGAACCAGGCACGTTGGCCGCTGCATTGATGAAAATCGGTGGCGACACCGCGTTCAAATTGATGGTGCCATTGCTGGCCGGTTACATCGCTTATTCGATTGCCGACCGTCCGGGCCTCGCGCCGGGAATGATTGGTGGTTTGCTCGCGAGTACCTTGGGTGCGGGGTTTATCGGCGGGATCATTGCTGGTTTTCTGGCGGGTTACAGCGCATGGGCGATCAACCGTTACGCGCGGCTGCCGGCAAGTCTGGAGGCGCTTAAGCCGATTCTGATCATTCCACTGTTGGCGAGTTTGTTCACCGGGCTGGTGATGATCTACGTGATAGGCACTCCCGTGGCAGCGATGCTGCTGGGGTTGACGCATTTTCTCGACAGCATGGGCACGACCAATGCGGTGCTGTTGGGCGTGTTGCTTGGTGCCATGATGTGCGTCGACTTGGGTGGGCCGATCAACAAAGCGTCTTATGCGTTTTCGGTGGGGCTGCTGGCATCCCAGAGTTATGCGCCCATGGCCGCCGCGATGGCCGCCGGTATGGTGCCGCCCATTGGCATGGCCATCGCCAGCGTCATCGCGCGGCACAAGTTCGCGCAAAGCGAGCGCGAGGCGGGCAAGGCGGCGTTGGTGTTGGGCCTGTGTTTTATTTCTGAGGGCGCGATTCCATTCGCCGCGAAAGACCCGTTGCGCGTGATCCCGGCCAGCGTCGCCGGCGGCGCGCTGACTGGGGCATTGTCGATGTTCTTTGGCTGCAAACTCATGGCGCCCCACGGCGGCTTGTTCGTAATGTTGATCCCGAACGCGATCAACCACGCGTTGTTGTACCTGCTCGCCATCGTCGCCGGCAGCCTGCTGACCGGTGTGTCGTATGCGCTGCTGAAGCGACCGGAAGTGGTGGAACTGGAAGGCGTGCCGGTGGTGTAACACATTGGCCCCGCCCCCCGTATGCCCGAATAAATTCGGTCTCACACCGCCTGCACAGTGAATCTGGACGCCCGCTGACATATCATTTGCCACCTAACGACAGGTCAGGGTTTTGAACGCATGCTGGGTATACTTTTAGAAACCCTGAATATCACCGCGCCGGTTTTTGCCATGCTCTTTCTCGGCGTGGCGCTCAAGCGGGTGGGCTGGATCAATGACAGCTTCATCCATACCGCTTCGGCCTTGGTATTCAACGTCACCATGCCTGCGTTGCTGTTCCTCGGCATCATTCATGCGGACCTGAGCGCGGCGCTAAAGCCGGCGCTGCTGGGGTATTTCTTCGTCGCAACGCTGGTCAGCTTTGCCTTCGCCTGGGGCTGGGCGATTTGGCGCTGTCCTTACGAAGACCGAGGAATTTTCACCCAAGGCGCGTTTCGTGGGAACAACGGCGTCATTGGCCTCGCGCTGGCGGGTAGTCTGTATGGCGACTATGGGATTTCCTTGGGTGCGATTCTCGCGGCGCTGGTGATTCTGTTCTACAACACGTTGTCGACCATTGTGCTCGCGGTCTACAGTCCGGTAATCAAGTCCGATCCGTGGAGCGTGTTCAAAAGCATCCTGTGCAATCCCCTGATTATCAGCGTGCTGGCGGCGGCGCCGTTTGCGTACTTCAAAATCGGCCTGCCGGGCTGGCTGCAAACTTCGGGTGAATACCTGGCGCAGATGACGCTGCCGCTGGCGTTGATTTGTATTGGCGGCACCTTGTCGCTGGCGGCGTTGCGCAAAAGTGGCGACATAGCGATCAGCGCCAGCATGGTGAAAATGATCTGGCTGCCGGTGCTCAGCACCTTGGGCGCATGGTTGTGTGGTTTTCGCGGGGCAGAGTTGGGGATTTTGTTTCTGTACTTCGGCAGCCCAACCGCGTCAGTCAGCTTTGTGATGGCGCGGGCGGCCAATGGCAATCATGAATTGGCGGCGGCAATTATCGTGATCACCACCCTGGCCGCGGCGGTAACCACCAATATCGGTATTTTCATCTTGCAGTGGGGCGGTTGGATTTAGTCCGCCGTCTTAGTGCTGACGCCGCCACGCTCTCACCGTAGTGAATAAGATGAGCGCCGCCAGCAGCGGCAGAACCCCGTAGCTCATCAGTTTTTCCAAGGTGTTGGCCAGTGGCATTCCGGTGGTGAACGAGACGATGTGCAGTCCATAAGCCAAGTACAGCGACAACAACAGTAAACCCTCGGTGCGCGTGACCCGATAGCCGGAATAGAACACCGGCAAACACACCGCAGAAACCGCCAGCATCACCGGCAAATCGAAATTCAGCGCGTTCGGCGATATGGACAACGGGCTCGGTGCGACCATCGCCGTCAGTCCCAATACGCCGAGCAGGTTGAACAGATTGCTGCCAATCACGTTCCCGACTGCAATATCCCGTTCGCCGCGCATGGCGGCGATCAACGACGTGGTCAGCGCGGGTAACGAGGTGCTGCCCGCGATCACAGTCAAGCCGATCACCCGTTCCGATAGACCGAGATCCTGAGCGATGACTGCGGCGGCCTGTACCAGCAAGCCTGCACCCATCACCAGCAGCGCCAGACCGAAAACCATGGTCATGAGGCTGACGAATTGCTGTGCGCGGGACGCGTGGGGTTGTCCCGGTGGGTTTTTCGGCACCTGCCCCTGCGAGCGTCGCGCCAGCACCAGTAAATAGGCCAGCAATGCAAACAGAAGGATGGCGCCATCAATAGCGCTGAGTTCGCCGTTATACGCCAAGGCGAAGACCAGCGCGCTGGCGCCGATCATTAACGGGATGTCGACGCGTACCAGTTGGCGGGCAACTCGCAGTGGGATGATTAGCGCGCAAAGACCGAGGGTGACCAGCACATTGAAAATGTTGCTGCCCACCACACTGCCCACTGAGATGTCGGGACTGGATGAAAAAGCCGCTTGCAAGCTAACCGCCATTTGCGGAGCGCTGCTGCTCATGGCAACCACCGTCAACCCGATGATCAATGGGCGGACTTTTAGGCTGGCGGCCAGGCGCACAGCGGCACGGACTGATAACTCAGCGCCAATCACCAATAAAAATAAGCCGCCGAACAGTTGAAGCAGATTCGGCAGCGCAAGCGTGGATAGCTCGAGAATTCAATTCACCCGTCAGTTGCCTAAGGTCTGTACGCGTACCTGCGCCACACCAGCGCCCAGCATACCGAGTTGTTCTGCCGCTTTGCGTGACAAATCGATCAGACGCCCGCGGGTGTGAGGGCCGCGATCATTGACCCGAACTTCGACGGTTTTATTGTTATCCAGATTAGTCACCAACAGCCGCGTGCCGAAGGGTAAGTCTCGGTGTGCGGCGGTCAGTGA